>JAABSN010000160.1 GCA_011390385.1 Thioalkalivibrio nitratireducens
GGCCCGGGACGGGCCTCCCACAGCAATCCCGGCGGGTCAAATGCAGGTTCCGTAATTCGAGATCGTTAATTGAGTCGGTTTCGTCTGTCCGGGCCTCGAATCGAGTCCGGGGCGACGGCAGTTCGGATGCTGCTATTCCGGTTTCACTGGGCTCCGGAGCGACGGTGTTGTGGGACCGCCGTCCCGGCGGGATTGCTGAGTCACTCTTGAAGTGACATCGACTCAGGCAGCGCGGGGTTGCACCTCCGTTTTCAGACGGTCTCCCAGCTGATCAAGGGCAATTTCCAGATCATAGTGGCTCTGGATGTTCAACCAGGACTGAGCATCGGTACCGAAATACCTGGCCAGCCGCAGCGCCTTATCGGCAGTTACTAATGCAACCGGACGCATGAAGTCCTCCATCAGGATTTCGCCGGGATGAATGGGCTCAATGTCGCGACGATTGCTCATAGTGCTGCTCTAGTCATGATCGTCGGTGATTTCCACTTGACGCATATTCACGAATCGCATTACGGAAAAGGGCTGATCAGAGCCGGGCAGTGATTCGTTCGGGGTCGAGCACGCCCTTGACGTCATAGATCACCGCGTCCTCGGTTCCCCAACGCCTGATTGCGTCCGTGCCCAGGTCGGAGAACTGACGGTGGGCGACGGCGAGGATGAGGGCGTCATAGTCGCCGGTGGCCGGGCTTTGCACCCAGTTGGCGGTCGTAATCGCGGCCGCGTCGTCGGCATCCACCCAGGAGTCCGTGACGTCGACTTCGACGCCGAAGCGCTGGAGCTCGTCGATGATGTCGACCACGCGCGTGTTGCGGAGATCCGCGCAGTTTTCCTTGAAGGTCAGCCCGAGGACCAGGCAGCGCGCGCCCTTGATGGGTTTGCCCGTCTGCGCCAGCAGTCGCACGACTTCATTGGCCACGTAGCGGCCCATGTTGTCGTTGATGCGTCGGCCGGCGAGGATGACTTCGGGGTAGTAGCCGATCGATTCGGCCTTGCTGGTGAGGTAGTACGGATCAACGCCGATGCAGTGACCGCCAACCAGGCCGGGCTGGAACGGCAGGAAGTTCCACTTGGTCCCGGCGGCTTCGAGCACTTCGCGGGTATCGATGCCGAGCCGGTTGAAGATCAGCGCCAGTTCGTTGACCAGCGCGATGTTGAGGTCGCGCTGGGTATTCTCGATGACCTTGGCCGCCTCGGCGACGCGGATGCTGGCGGCACGGTGGGTGCCGGCCGGGACGATGCGTCGATAGAGCGCGTCGACGAAGCCGGCCGCTTCGGAGCTGCTGCCGGACGTGATCTTGACCACGTTGTGCAGGCTGTGGAGGCTGTCGCCGGGGTTGATGCGCTCCGGGCTGTAGCCAAGATGGAAATCACCGCCCTGCCCTTCGCGATACAGCGCGAGTCCGGAGAGATTTTCGAGGACGGGCAGGCACAGGTCCTCGGTGCAGCCCGGGTAGACGGTGGCCTCGTAGATGACCACATCGCCGCGGGCCAGCACGCGTCCGACGGTTTCGGTGGCGTGTTCGAGCGCGCGGGTGTCGGGCCGCTTCTGGGCATCGACCGGGGTCGGCACCGCGACGATGTAGACGTTGCAGTCGGCGAGTTTCTGCGGGTCGGCGGTGAACCGGAGGTGGCCGGCTTCGGCGATTGCCGCATCCGGGAGTTCCCGCGACGGATCGCGACCGGCCTCGAGCTCGGCGATACGACCGGCATCCACGTCGAACCCGACCACCGGCGTATCGCGCCCGAGTGCGACCGCCAGCGGCAGCCCGACGTAGCCCAGACCGAGCACGCCGATGCGCAACTCGTCGTGCGCGGGCAACGGGATCGGCGTGGCAGGGTCCATGCAACGAGTATAGTGACGTAGCGCGGGTAAGCGCAGCGCACCCGGAGTGAACGGCGCCCCAGCCGATCCTGGCTGCGGCCTGTGGCCTGACCCGGGCGACGAAACTGTTCGGGATCGCCCAGCGAGGCGTCGGCTTCGAGGTCGAGAGCGAATACACGAAACACGACCTGAACATCCCGCTCGTTTTGTCAAGCGATATTCGTGTCATTCTCCTCTCGCAGCTCGTATCCGCGCCCGTGTTTTAGCATCACAAAGATCACCCGGCAAAGATGCCTGCCCAAAGCACGAATGGCCTGATTATGTTTCTTGCCTTCGGCACGTTTCTTTTCATAGTAACGTTTGGATTCGGGTACAAGTTTTCGATGTTTGTCTACTGCAGCCATCATCGCTGCCTTGGCTCGAGAGTTGACGTGTTTCGGATTCTTGGAGCCGTGATGCTTTCCGGAGCTATTGGTGAGATTGGCCATGCCAAGATACATCGCCAGACTTCCCTCCTTGTCGAAGCGATTGATCGTGCCAATTTCACCGGCAAGCTCCGATGAGCAGGTTAAGCCAAAGCCTGGAATCGTTTTGGTCAAGACGGCAATTTCGGAGTCCTGCATCAAGACCTTGCACGCGGCTTCCAAGGTTTTGATCGTGCGCCGCAACTCAAGCACTCGTCGCGCGTCTTCGACCACCATAGGGCCCACCCATTCCGCGTCGTGACTGAAGCGCGCGGTCTTCTGCCAATGCTCGATGATTGCACCGAACTTGCGGCCGATCCCGGCAATGCCCAAGATGGTCGTTTTACGAAGACGACCCAGCTTTCGCAGGTCGTCTCCATGGGTCAGGAAATTCAAGAACCAGAGGTTGTCGGTATCCTTTGTAATTTCCAGCAGCCCCGGGCAGACCGACTGCAAATCGGCCTGCAGACGGGCTATCAGACGGCTTCGCTCGTCAACCAGCGCCCGGCGACGGCGGGTCAGCCGCTTGAGCTTATCGTTCACGAGCGGCGTGGCCGCGATCTCCTGCAACACGTCCCGCGCGGTCGGAAAGTGATCGCGCAACTGGAATAATTCCAGCCCCTTGCGAGCATCAATCCGATCCGTCTTGGCCGCCGCCGGGAAGATTTCCTTGAAGCGTGCCAGTTTCAGGTTATTGATATTGAACAAACGGTAGCCGTGAGCGCGCACCAAGGTGTCAAGCGGGCGCGCCCAGCCGTTGTAGCCTTCCATGGCCACCAGGACCGATCCGCCATAGTGATGTTGCAGCTTATCGACACGGCCGAAAAATTGATCAAAGCCTTCCGGTCCGTGCGCCAGATCGAATTCTTCCAGCAACTCTCCGCCCGGCAGCCCGATCGCTACGCTGTGTTGATAACAGCCCACGTCAATGCTGACGCGTAGATCAGAATTGGTTCCCATTCATGCAGCCTCCGCAATGTCGACGAATGATCACCCGCTGGTCTCGTCTACTTGCAGAGCCACATCAACGCTGCTGATCGGCACCATCCCGTCGGACCCTTCGGGTGATGCAAAGCGGCGGGGGCGGCATTTCAAGATCGAGCGAACCGGAAAAACCGGCCACCGACCCCATAGGCCACACCCCCGCCTAGAGTTATCCTACACACTCCAAGCGGGGCCCGCTACCATGCAATTTCGATGGTAGACCCCGAGGACTTTCCTCGAAGGGGAGCGGAACCGGGTCGAGCTGAAGAGCACGGACGATTCGGTTCGCGACCTCGGGACCGCCAATCAAGTGATCAATCCACCCGCAGGCCGCTGAATCCGCACGCAAGACAACGCGCCCCCGTGATTCCTGAATGGAACTGCGGCAGCACCGACAGGGCTGCACGACGTAAAGTCAGACTGTTCCCGATCAGCCGACCAGGAGATTTCCGCGGTTTGACCGACCGCGCTCAAAGCGTCGCCGACTCGTAGGCGTCAAGCAGCTGCCGAAAGGTCGATGGTTCGGAGATTCGCGGGTCCATCAGTTCATCAAACGTAAGACCCCTGATATCCAGTTGAAACTCGACAAGAATGCGACTCAGGTAATAGCAGGTCGGGCCCGCGTTTCCCGTCTCGTTCGACATTGTCGATCTGCCTACGCAGCCGTACCGGATTGGAGCCAGGTTACCGTTCGCGTCCAGCATCCATGAAATGCCCTGCGAAAGAATCCTTCTCACGCTCTCTTCAAGCGAGTAGTCCGGGCGAGATCGGATTCTTGGAGACGCGGCGACGTACTCGGCATAACCTTCGATCTTCCACGCGGGAATCGAAGGCACGTTCTGCGCGCCGACGCGTGCCGCGATCAAGCTGTGAACCGCCTCGTGGGTGAAAAGCTGTACCATGCTCGCTGCCTGCATGGTCTCGGGATGGAGCAAGCGGGCATTTTCAAAATCGGGGATACGGAAGGTGATGACCTGGCTCGTATACGGGGGCAAAGCTCGATTGAATGTCAACGCACGGCTGAGCGATCGATTCCCGGAACGGATCCACCATGCGGCATCCTGGAGGCCGCGAAATGCCGTGTGATCGTACCCAAGCAGGATCTGGTGAGTCAGTGCCGGATCGTTGATCTCGCTTGTGCGCAAGCCGGCATCGACCTCATCCAGTACGCTTCGCACGAACCGCTCGTCAAGGACTTCGCCGGAATGCACCACGAAATTCTTGTAGGCAATCTTCTCTCCGAACAACACGCCGGGGTAGACCAGCAACAAGAAAAAGACCAGGAAGAGGATGAACGCGACGGCCAGCGTTATGCCCGTAAGCTTGAGCGCTTTTCGGATCATCGCATGACCTGTCGCCGTTTCTTGAAGCCGCGGTCTACCCTGCCGGCCGCGTTGCCCGGCGGCGCGGGGCCGCCGGGCCGGAAGGCGTCAGCTCTCCAACGCCGCGTCCATCGAGATCTCGGCGGTGAGCAACTTCGAGACCGGACAGTTCTCCTTGGCCGTCGCAGCAGCTTCGGCGAAGGCTTCTGCGTTCGCGCCGGGCACGGCCGCTCGACAGTGCAGATGTACCTTGGTAATCGCAGGGCCGTCATCTTTCTTCTCGAGACGAACGTCGGCCCGGGTATCGATTCTTTCGGGTGTGAGATCGTGCTCACCGAGAATCATCGAAAGCGCCATCGAGAAACAGCCGGCGTGCGCAGCGGCAATCAGTTCCTCGGGGTTGGTGCCCTTCTCGTCCTCAAAGCGGGCCCGGAACGAATACGGCGTCGATGACAGCACACCGCTGTCCGATGTCAGGGAGCCTTGGCCGGATTCGAGACTGCCTTTCCACTGTGCGCTTGCGGAACGTTTCATGGATCGTCTCCTCATGCGAGTTTCGTTCACCCTAACAAACGCGGATCAACTACACAAACAGCCGAGAACGCGGGGACAGCCATCTCGGGCATTCTCCGCATGGACGTCGCGTCGCGAACCGTGCCGGGGCGGTGCCAGCACGTCCGAAAAGCAGGTCGATGGCGCTCGACGAGTCCGACCTCGCGGACGCGGATCATGACGAGAGAATTGATCGGTTGGTGACCGGGTACCGGAAAACCGACCATCTCCCTGGGCCTCGGCCCTTCAGACCGGTGATGCATCGCGAGGTTTTCAAGAGTCGTTCAAACCTTTCGTCGATCCCGTGCGTCCTGACTCGCTGAAGCCGATGCAATCCGGCGTCGGTTGGAGCTGGAGAGTCAACATGATGTATTTCAGTGGGCGCTTTCGCGCCGTTGCGATGGTCGCCGTAATGGTCGGACCCATCGCATGGCACGCCCTGGCCAATGCGGCAGAACGCGAAGACACGCCGACGGTCGAGGCTACGCTTCAATCATTCGTCGATGACTTTGCGCACGATGATTTCGCGCGGCCGATGGTCTTCGGCTTCGAAGTCGACGGCGAGCGCTGGCATATGACGGTGGGCGGCGACCCCGAAACGGGACCGGTCACTGCGCTGCACCCGGGTTTTCCCGAGCAGCCGATCCTGTACTGGGAATTTTCAGCCGAGACGCTGCGCCGCCTCGACGCGGGCATGAACGGCGAAACGGTCACGTCACGGGCACGCGCCGACGACCCGATTCCGTTGCGCACAAAGGCAACGCCCGGTTTTCCCCGCTATGCGCTGAACAATGACCTCAACGCCTTCCTCGAGGCCCTGCGTCTGCATTTCTGGACCCGCGGACGCCCCGAGATCCTGCCGCTCGGAACCGAGCACGCGCGCCAGTCTCACGGCCGACACCGAGCAGCTTGACTTTAGCGATGTACTGGACGAAGAGGACCCGATGCCGGATTTGGTGGGCCACTCCATCACCTACCGCATCGCTGTTGGCCCGCATCGGGATCGCAAGGTATTCACCCTCCAGACCCTGCCGATTTGTGATGAGGAGGACTGGGCAACTGGCGGCGCCGGAAACGTGGCGGGGTTCTCCCTGCACGCCGGTGTGGCGGTCAAAGCCAGCCAGCGCGAAAAACTCGAGCGGCTGTGCCGATACATCTGCCGTCCTCCCGTGTCGGAAAAGCGCCTGTTCCTGACGGCACGCGGCGACATCGGCTACACGCTGAAAACACCGTACCGTGACGGGACGACGCATGTGATCTTCGAGCCACTGGATTTTATCGCTCGGCTGGCGGCGCTCGTCCCACCGCCGCGCCTGAATCTCACACGCTTCCACGGGGTGTTCGCGCCCAACAGCCCCTATCGGGCCCGGATCACGCCGGCCCGGCGGGGCCGAGGTGCCAGGCCGGTTAAGCCGGCGCGAGAAGAGGAACGCACGCCGGCCGAGCAACGGGCGGCGATGCGCTGGGCGAAGCGGCTCAAGCGGGTCTTTCAGATCGATGTGGAGACCTGCCCGAATTGCGGGGGCACGGTCCAGGTCATCGCCTGTATCGAAGATCAGCCGGTCATTGAGCGGATCCTGAATCATCTGGCCAGCAAGGAGTTGTCCGGCCTGTGGCCTGACAGTCGGGCGCCTCCCGGACCCGGCGGCTTTCTTCACTGAATCGCAGGAAATCAACTTCAGGTCGCGTTCCATCCATGCGCGGCCCGGCGGCGCTCGTGCCCGCTCGGCTTGATGACCGAAAATCAGGACGATTCAGGGCTGGATTGACTGAGACAGAGCGAAATTCGCCGAAAACCGGGCGAACGAGGATGCAAATTGGCGCCAGACTATGGATCGGCGAGGCCGTGGATACTGCTGGAAATCAGGAAATAGGGCGCTTAAAATTCCTATACGCCCTCGGCGCCCGGTGCTGCATAGGTCATGTTCTTTCCTCCAACGCTTTCATGCTGCTTGTTCTGGGTGTTTTGCGGACATGCTACAACGAAATTGCTGCACGAACGCAAGCTGCCGCAAAAGCCTCCAGCAACAAGCGATTCAAGCCGGCCGGCACCGCGATCGAGATGGGCGGCAGGATGACGGTCACCGCCCGGCTTGTCTCACGGCCCCCAGTACGAAGACCCGGCCTCGGTGATGCGGTAGTGCCGGCAGAGGCGCTGTCAGCGAAGGCTGTTCTGGCATCCGGCCCGCGAGCAGACCGGTGTGGATCAGTATGCCATCATGATCCGGTGAGCCTTCGGCAGAGAACGACAAGACCGCCAAGGTGATTGCATGAGATTCACAAGGATCGGAAAGGCCGGCATCGCGATCGCGATAATTTTTACCATTGCGCTCGCCTGGCTGTCGCATATCGTGACCGATTTTCCGAAGGCGCTGGAACCGGACCAGCATAGACCCGCCGGTACGCTGATCGACAATGTTCGGCTGATCTCCATGATGCCCGGCGCGCCGGATGCCGAAGATGCGAGGTCTGTGCTGGTCATGGGCGATCGCATCGTCCAGGTGGGCGCCGCCGGCGAATTATCGGCGCCGGAAGGCGTGCGCATCGTCAATGCCCGCGGGCTCAGCCTGATGCCGGGGCTGATCGATGCCCATATCCATCTTAGCGACGAGGCGGAGTTGGCGGGCTATCTT
>JAABSN010000161.1 GCA_011390385.1 Thioalkalivibrio nitratireducens
CGCTGATGGAGCTATTCGATACCGGCCCGCCAAAACCCGAACCACCGAGCCCTCAGAGGGAATTGGCGTTCGCATGATCGTTTATGGGACAGCAGTGATCGTAGGAATTTCGTTGCCGGGTTAATACTTGTCCAGAAATCGATGACAAACGGCTGGCACTACCAACATGTTCAGAAGAGTGGACGACAGCAGGCCCCAGAGGATGACGACCGCCATCGGCGCCTGGATCTCGCTGCCGGGCTCACCGGCGGCCAGCGCCAGGGGCACCAGGGCCAGTGCCGTGGCCAGTGCAGTCATCAGGATCGGCACCAGCCGCTCTTCAGCGCCGAGTCGAATTGCCGCCTCCAGCGCATGTCCGTGGTCGCGCAGCCGGCCGATGTGGTCGACCAGGATGACGCCGTTGCGCGTGGCGATGCCGAACAGGGTGATGAAGCCGATCACCGCGGCGATCGTCAGGACGCCACCGGTCAACCAGACGCCCAAGACGCCGCCGATCAGTGCCAGCGGCAGGTTGAGCATGACGATGAAAGTCGCGCGCGCGCTGCCGAAGGCGCCGACCAGCAGCAGGAAAATGCCGACGATCACCGCACCGCCCAGGAACATCAGGCGCGTCCCCGCCGAGGCGGCGCTCTCGAACTGGCCGCCATACTCGATGTAGTAGCCTGGCGGCAGCTCGATACTCTCGCCGAGCGCGCGGCGGATGTCGTCGACCACGCTGACCAGGACAGGCCTGTGGACAGGCGTGGATTCCCTTTCTGCAATTTGGGTGTCCACGTTCTCCTCGCTCACGCGCCGGGAGAAAGCCATCGTGATCCACATCGCGTCGCAGCGTTCCGACGCGGGTCGGTAAAATGGTGGTTCGTTGCCAGGAGATTTTGTCTTGCAAGTCACTGTCCACCCATCCGAGTCCGCCAAGGGCAGCAGCAAGAACGACAAGAAACGCATCAGGCTACAGGCTCGATTCGATCGTTTGCGTGACCGGATCGAGCGCGAGCAGCGCAAGAACGAGAAGTTGGATCGCGAACTGTCCGAACTGGCCACGTGGCTGGCCGGGCAGTTCGACAGCATCGACCGAAGCCGGCTCGAGGCCTGCAGCGGCCTCTGTGCACGCCTGATCGAGTTGTTCCGGCGCAAGAGTCTGGCGAACTGGGAACGCGAGGCGTTGGTCGATTGGATCAGCGAACTGCAGAATGATATCCACGCCGTCGATGCCGATACGCATGCCGAATTGCACCAGAAATTCGTCGATGCGTTGGGCCATCACTTCCAGATGACCGAGGAGCAGATGAAGGCCCGGTTCGACGAGCAACTCGCGTCGATTCAAGCAGAACTCGAAGCCGACGAGGACGATGAATTCGGGTCGGTCGAACAACCGGACCTGTTCGATGTGATTGATGATGTGGATGATCCCTGGTCCGAATATGAGCAGGCGGCGTGGGAGCAGCCGACGTTCGAGGAAGCATCATCCGCCGGCGCTCGACTCGCCGACGCTGATTGGTTGCGGCGCCTGTTTCGTCGCGCTGCACAGGCGCTGCACCCCGATCGCGAGGCCGATGCGGGCAAGCGCGCCGACAAGCAGGCGCGCATGCAGCAACTGCTGCGCGCACGCAAGGAAGGTGACGTGCTGGGCATGCTGGAGCTGTATGCCGAGGTCAGCGGCGACGATGAACTGGCGCTGGCCGAGGACGAAATGAAGCAGGCTTGTGAGCTGATGAACGAACGCGTCAACCAGCTGCGTGCCGACAACGAAGAAATCTGCATGCGCAGTCCGTTGCATCACCTGGCCTACCGGGAGTTCTACCGGGTCAAGCCGGCAATGCGCAAACGCAAGCTCCAGCGCATGAAAAAAGAAGCAGAGGCCAACGCGCACTCCATGGCACGAACCACGCGGGAGTTGAAAAACCTGAAGGTGTTGAAGGTCAAGCTTGATGAGCGATTGCGAGAACGCTACGATGTCATCGATGTGTTCGAGGGACTGTACGGCAACCCGTTTGTCTGAAAAGCCGTCGGCGCATTGCCGGGTTCATGGACTCCGGTTCACGGCTGCACCTCACAGCCCGATCCCTTCTGCGCCTGGTGGGCTGATTGTTACCCAACTTTCCGAATGGTCCACTAGTGCATGTCGCTCGTGGAGAATGGCAAGCGTCCCTGTCGTGGTTCGAATCCGCGCTGGAGACACTCGCCGAGGCGGCCGTCGACTGGCCAACGGGTCCCCAGACCGAGAGCGGCCTCTGTCTGCAGGCAGCGCGGACTTCCGAATTCCGCTGGAATTCTGGAAATCCAGAGTCTATACTCCAACTGAGATTGTGGACACCACGAAACGGCGCTGAATCAAGGAGCTGGCATGTCTAATTTTCGTTACAAGAAGCCACCCATATTCGATGACATCAAAAGGGCCCTGAACCCACACACGGGTTTCGCGAGAGCTGCTTATGGTCATGGCACCTCTATCAACACGAGAGGCATCTGGTCGAAGGGTGCAGGCAAGGTGACCGCAACGAAAGATCCAGCACAAGCACGTAAAGACGCGAGATTCGTCCATACGATGCGAGGCGTCGTCATCGGTGGAAACATCGCAAGCGCGGGCCTGATCAACGTGGGCTTCCTGATCAACAATATTGTTCAGAATCGCAAGAAGTCCAATGCAGAAGCGGTTCGACAGCTGCGCAGCAAGCTCGAAAGCGTGATCAGACCCTCGGCTCCGAAATTCGGACTGGATGGGCGTATACCTGACGTGATTCACATGGTTGAATATCGATTTGGCTTGCGCAGGAATCCCCCGGCAGTTTGGAGACAAGGCAAAGCGGAAGCCAGGACTCCGAATCCGCAAAGCGGACCCCAATCCCCACTTCACTTCTACAACGGGTATGTCGTGTATGAGGGATATCTTGCCGAGCAATTGGAGAAAATAGGGATCACCAGCTGATCGGAAAAGAGAGCGGTGCAGTGCCTGTATCTGCATGCCCTGATGCAAATCCAGGTTCTGATGAAATTGCTGAACTGGCACATCTCAATAGGCCGTCGGCTGAGTCCATCTCCCTGTTTTGACCGTCTTGTGCGAAGTTGAGATCTGCCGCGCGCTCTTGAGTCATCGGTGGGGACGAAGATGAATTTACCGTCATCATGAACAGGTCGCGCTACAAAGTCGTTCCGACCGTCGACCGACCTCAATGGCGTTCGTAACGGTGAGTCGTTACCATCGGCTGGATGAGCAGCTTCATTTTCGAACACTACGTGAGCGTGGCGCCGGTCATGATTGCCGGTACGCTGCCGCTGATGCTTGCGGCGGTCCTGATCACCAGAAAGACCGGCAGGCTTCGCGCGGCGGCACTGGCCCTGGTGGTCTATATCGCCATCGTTGCTCTCGGGATGTCCGGCGATATCAAGCACCTGACGCCGATCGGCCTCGCCCACGCGCTGATCGCCTTCTCGATAGCCGTGCTGGTGGCCAGATCCCTGCGCGTCCGTGCCGGCTGGCTGTTCATGGTTCCCTGCTTCTTCATCTTGGTCGTCGTGCTCTTCAATATCGCGAACGAAGGCATGGGCCTTGAATTGATGGGGCGCTGGAACACTGTCGGGTAGGGCATCAAGGCGCGAGGACTCATCTGGCGATCTCGCTGCGGAAGCCGCACGGGCGACGACCGGTGACGATGACCGGGATCGCCACCTTTCCTTGCATGAAATTGTTCGCGTTGCCTGGTTGCCGGCAAGCAGCGAGCGCTCAGTCAGCTCCTGATCCAGGTCGGGAATGCCGGTCCAGTTCGGGTCGTGATTTCGAGCAGTGGAATCGTCGATGCCGGGGGCCGGCTCAGTGGGCACTCGCCCGGCCCTTGCCGAAGAACCGCGTACCGACGGTCATGGCCGCGACGATGAATGCCCCGAGGGCGACGCCGACGACGGCCGTCCATCCCATGCTGGTCAGCGTCAGCCAGGGCTGGCTCATGCCTTCGACCAGGGCCTGGTTGATGTGATGAAGGGCCGGAATGGCGTGGGAGATGATGCCGCCACCGACGAGGAACATGGCCGCGGTGCCGGCGATGGAGAGGAAGCGCATCAGCCAGGGGGCCAGGGTGAGAAGGGCGTTGCCGAGTTTCTGCGCGAGCGCGCTGGACGCACTGGCCAGCGCCAGGCCGGCGTCATCAAGCTTGACGATGCCGGCCACCAGGCCGTAGACGCCGACCGTCACCAGCGTTGCGATCGCAATCAGCACGCCCAACTGCGTGGCAAAGGGCTTGTCGGCCACGGTGCCGAGGGAGATCACGATGATCTCGGCAGACAGGATGAAATCGGTCCGGATGGCTCCCTTGATCTTGTCCTTTTCGAGCGCAACCAGGTCGACCGCGGGGTCGGTGAGCGCTTGCCTGATCTTCGCCTTTTCGGCCTCGGCTTGTTCCCGGTGCAGGAACTTGTGGGCGAGTTTTTCAGCGCCCTCGTAGCACAGGAAGGCCCCGCCGATCATCAACAGCGCGGTGACGGCCCAGGGCGCGAAGGCGCTGATCAGCAGCGCGGCGGGGACCAGGATGATCTTGTTCCGCGCAGAACCCTTCGCGACCGCCCAGACCACCGGCAGTTCGCGGTTGGCCTTGACGCCAGCGACCTGCTCGGCGTTCAGCGCCAGGTCGTCGCCCAGCACGGCGGCCGTCTTCTTGGCTGCCACCTTGGTCATCGCCGACACGTCGTCGAGTACGGTGGCGATATCGTCGAGCAGAAGAACGAGGCTTCCGGCCATGGCAGATGGGTTCCCTGTCGTTGCCTTGCAGGCGAATCCGTCCGAAGCCCTGAATGCGGTATTACTTCCGGTTGGACTCGTAATATGTGCTTTCTATCACATAATTGACCCTGTTTTGTGGAAGGCGTATTCTGTAGGTGCCGTTCCCATCCAACAACCCGTTTCTGGAGCGGCCTCAGGGAGTCAATTCTATGCACAGGAAAACGCTGTTACTGCTGATCACATCGCTTCTCATTCTTCCGTTGACCAGCGTCGCCCAGGACGACGAGGAATACATTTACGTCACTTATTTCGAGTGTGATGCCTCGATGGAGTGGCTCGCAGACGGTATCTTCGAGATGGTCCAGAAGCCGGCCCACGAAAAAGCCGTCGAAGACGGTGCGCTGAACAACTTCGGCTGGCTGGTCCACCACACCGGAGGCACCTGGCGTCGCGCACTGTGGCGCAGTGCCGACAGCGTTGACGAACTGATGGCTTCGTTCGAAGTCCTCGAAGAAAATACCGACCCGAACATGGATAACGCAGGCGCCCAGTTCAGCAAGATCTGCAATCGCCACGAAGACTACATCTGGCGCGCTGCAGCCGGCGGCTCCGGCCCCAGTTCCGAGGATGCGTCGGAAGAAGGCGTCGGAATCTCGGTGTACTTCGGCTGCGACCAGAACCGGGAACAGCGTGCTGATGAAATCGTTACCGATACCATCGGTCCGCTCTATCAGGCGCAGGTCGAGGCAGGCAGAATCCGCTCCTGGGGCTGGCTGACCCATATCGTCGGCGGCGAGATCCGACGGACGGCCACCATGCGCGCCGATGACTGGAGTTCCCTGTTCACGGCCCGAAACGCCATCATCGCAGCCATGGACGATGGCGAGGCCGCCGAGGCCGGTCAGGAATTCACCGACATCTGCGGAACCCACGAGGACTACCTCTGGGTCATGCCGTAAGGCGCTGAAAGCCGTCCCGTACACGGGATCGGTAGAGCACAGCGATGGCGGCTTCGGCATCCGGGGCCGCCATCTTCACCTTCACTCGCACGACAAACGCACGGGTCAGGCGCTGCAACCTTGCGCTGCAAGACCTGCGGGCGCGGTTGGGCCGCGCCCGAACCACTGGAATCGCTCAGCAGATCCGAGCACCGGCCGCGTGTGAACACGTTCCTGCGCCCGCGCGGGTGTTTGGTCGTGAACGAATCCTGGCCGTATCAACGAGTTCTTCGATGCGACCCCGGAAAGGGTCACGGTGACGAACCTCGGGCTGCATCGGGTGGCCGCGCTGGCCCGGGTGAGGATCGGGTCGAACCCGTCCTGCGCCGTGCCGATGCCGTGCTCCACCGGGCGAAGCGGGCCGGGCGGAATCGAGCGGAAGAAGGCTGAGGCAAAGCGCCCGCATTGCCCCTGCCGCGTTTGGCTCGGTTGGAATCCTCGAGGGCGGGTCAAGCGTGCTTCCGTTCGAGGTCCCGAACGGGATCAAAGGCCCGGCGCACAAGATTCCTCGACGTCGCCCGCTCGCTTCCGGCGCTTCAGAGTTCCGAGGCGACAACCTGTATGGCTTTCGCCAGAGCCAGATCCGGACCGTTGCCGTTATCCGATATTGCAAAGACCGGCGGCGACCATTCATGCCGGTTCGTCCCGTCCACATGCGTCAGATTATAGGTCGGGATCTTGTACAGGAAGCCTGATTCGGGAAAATGGAAATCGTCAACGCCGCCGGCTAGACGCGCCATATCATTACCGATCACCGTTGCGCGCTCGAGACCGTCAAACCCAATGGCCATGCCTTCGCCCATGCTCCCGGTCCAGCGTCCCACAAGGACGGCCAGAGGGCCATTCGCCGTCCAGCTTCCGGCATCCTGTGTTCTTGCGACCCATGTCTTGCCGTTCTTGTATTCAGTGATCTGGTAGGGGCGTCTGCCATCAACAAATCGACTCATGATCGGAACCGCAACATCCGTGCCACCACCTCCCGGCGTGTATCGGAGATCGAGTATCCAGCCTTTTGCCTGCCTTACGCTCTCCAGAGCCGCATCGAAATCCGAAACGGTTTGCATATTGCCGAGTTGATTGTTGATTTTCAGATAGGCGATGGCATTTTCCAGCATCTGCACTTCAACATTGGGAGCCAATGCCTGATCCGGGTCATCACCGATGTCGACGGAAAAGGATTCACCATTTCGATTGACGCTGATGCTTCTGGACTCATTCCGCCGACCTTGTGCGCTTGAGACGAGTGACCAGTATTTCTGGGCTTGCGAAGGCTTGATGCCTTCGGGTTCGATACGCAAGGCTTCCAGCGCTTCGACAGCAAGACCATTCACAGCAAGAATTTCATCGCCGACTTGCAGGCCGGCATTGGCTGCAGCGCTTTGCGGCAGGACGGCCGACACCCTTCCTTCATCAATCCAGAAGTCGGCTCCGGAGGGAATCAGCTTGAATGAATCCGAAGCATTCGCGCCAAACATGCCGTGATTTTCGTACAAGCTATCCAGCAGCCTTTCCAGCACGCGAAAGCGCTCTGCGCCGTGATCGGTAGTTGCGACACGGTTCCTGGCCTGGTCGCAGGCCAAAGGGAAGTTTCCATTCAATTTCTCCAGGTAGATGTACTGGCTTGTAACGGTTTCACAAAACGCGTTGATATCGGAAAGCAGTTTTCCTTGCGCTTCGTTTAATCCGTTCGAGACCTTTGCAACCTGTGAGGACGGATTTTCCGAGCATCCCGTCAAGCCGAACACGACCAGGAAACCGAAGATGAGCACTCTGAGCATTTTTCCATCCTGTAGGGGGACGACTGACATGAGTTCCTGATCGCCGCTAAGGACGGTCATGAGTGTAATACCTGCTTGGCGCGACAATCCATGCGGGGGCGCAAGAAAAAAGACCAGCGCTCCCGAAAGGTTCAGATCTGCATTATTACTATTATTAACCTGGCAACGAAATACCTACGGTACCTACGGTATTCGTTGCACGGCATTTGCGGCACATGTCCGCAAATGCCTTCGCTTCGCGGTCCCGGCCGTTCCGGCCGGGCATTCACCCGGCAATCTATTTGATTGC
>JAABSN010000162.1 GCA_011390385.1 Thioalkalivibrio nitratireducens
AACTCATGGAAAACCTGACACTGACCACGGACATGATCGTGGTGCTCGCCTTGCTCGCGTTCACGATTTTCCTATTCGTGTCCGAGGTGGTGCGCGTCGATGTCGCCGCGGTTTCGGTGATGGTGCTCCTGGGTCTTCTGAGCCTGGTTCCGGGTCTCGGTGGTATCACCGATACCGACAAGCTGTTTGCGGGGTTTGCGTCCAACGCGGTGATCTCCATCATCGCGGTGATGATCATCGGTGCCGGCCTGGACCGAACCGGGGTGATGCACCGGGTTGCGGGTTTCATCATGCGCATCGGCGGCACCACCGAAACACGGATCATCCCCACCGTTTCGGGTACTGTCGGCCTGGTTTCCAGCTTCATGCAGAACGTGGGTGCCGCCGCGCTGTTCCTGCCGGTGATGAGCCGGATTTCGAATCGCCTGAACATTCCGTTGTCGCGCCTGCTGATGCCGATGGGATTTGCGGCGATCGTTGGCGGCACCATCACCATGGTTGGTTCCAGCCCGCTGATTCTGCTCAATGACCTTTTGCCCGAGGGCATGGAGCCGTTCAGGCTGTTTGATGTGACTCCGATCGGGCTGGCCCTGTTGGTCAGTGCGATCATCTATTTCGTGGTGCTGGGGCCGTACGTGTTGCCCTCGGCCGTGACCAAGGGCGGGAGTGGCGAGAGCACCGCGGATTATTTCCGGCGTGTGTATGGACTGAACTACCAGATCCGTGAGGTCCGGGTAGGGAGTGACAGCGGGCTGATCGGAATGACCGTGGCCGAGACCGAGCAGAAATATGGTGTCGTGCTGATTGGCTATTATGTCAGCGATGATCTGAGAATCGGGCCTTGGAGCGGCTATGAGATCGAGAGCGGAGCTTATCTCGCTGTGCTCGGGGCTGCCGAAGCACTCGACGCATTCGTCGAGGCCACCGGGGTCCGCCCGCGCCGGGATCTGAAGGTCTTTCGCGACGCCATGGCGCCGGCAAAATCCGGGATTGCGGAACTGGTTATCGCACCGGGGTCGCGTCTGGTTGGCAAGACGGTGACCGATGTGGCCATGCGCCGTACCTATGGCCTTTCAGTGTTGCGTCTGCAGCGCGGCGAGAAGACGATCCGCGAAGGACTGCGGGACATTCCGCTGCAGTCGACGGATGCGCTGGTCGTCCACTGTGACTGGGAATCGCTCGCGCGGCTCGAGAGTGACCGCGATTTCTTGATCGTGACCAGCGATTACCCGCGCGAGCAGTTTCGGCCAACCAAGGTGCCGCATGCGCTGTTCTTCCTCGCGGTGGCGCTTGGCATGATTCTGTTCACGAACCTGCCCTTGTCGGTCGCGCTGCTCACCGGTGCACTGGGCATGATCCTGACCGGCGTGATCGATATCGACGATGCCTATCGGGCGATCAGCTGGAAGACGGTATTCCTGCTGGCGAGCCTGATTCCGCTGGGCGCAGCCGTGGAGAATACCGGTACGGCCGCCTGGATTGCCCAGAACACCCTGGACATTCTCGGCCAGGTTTCACCCTGGGTGCTGCAGGCGACGATCTTCGCGCTCGCCACGTTCTTCACCCTGGTAATGTCCAATGTCGGCGCGACGGTGCTGCTGGTGCCGCTGTCCATCAATTTCGCGATGGCGGCGCAAATGGCCGGAATGGATGCCGATCCCCGGGTCTTTGCGCTGACCGTGGCCATCGCCACCTCGAATTCCTTCCTCATTCCCACCCATCAGGTCAATGCACTGATCATGGGCCCGGGTGGGTACCGCGTGAAGGACTATCTGAAGGCGGGCAGTATCATGACCATCGTGTTCATGGTGGTTGCCCTGTTCATGCTCAACATCGTTTTCTAGGTATGCTTGGGCCCACCTTATCCTTGTCGAGGAGAAATCCCCATGTCCCAGAAACACCCCGTTATTGCGGTTACCGGATCTTCAGGTGCCGGGACCTCAACGGTAAAGCGCTCCTTCGAGTACATCTTTGAACGCGAAAAGATCAAGCCCGTCGTGATCGAGGGCGACAGCTTCCACCGTCATGACCGCAAGGCGATGAAAGCGGCGATGCAGGCCGCCGAGGCGGCAGGCAATCCGTCGTTTTCCCACTTCGGACCGGAAGCCAATCTTTTTGCTCGTGTCGAGGAGTTGTTCCAGACTTACGGCGAGACCGGGCAGGGCCAGAAGCGCTACTACCTGCACTCCGACGAAGAGGCGGAGTTTCACAATCAGCGCATGGGCACCAGCCTGGGTCCGGGTGAGTTCACCCCCTGGGAGGACATCGAACCCGACACCGATCTGATGTTCTACGAAGGTTTGCACGGACTGGCCGCTGACGGTGATGTCGACATCTCCCGCCATGTGGACCTTGGAATTGGCGTCGTGCCGATCGTGAACCTCGAGTGGATTCAGAAGATCTTTCGCGACAATGAGGAGCGGGGGTATTCGGCCGAGGCCATCGTCGACACCATCCTGCGGCGCATGCCCGATTACGTGAAGTACATCACGCCGCAGTTTTCCCGGACCCACATCAATTTCCAGCGGGTGCCGACGGTCGACACGTCCAACCCGTTCATCGCGCGTGATATCCCGACGCCGGACGAAAGCCTGGTGGTGATCCGTTTCAGCGATCCCAAGCGTTTCGGCATCGATTTCCCCTACCTGCTGAACATGCTGCACGACTCGTTCATGTCGCGGCCGAACACGCTCGTTGTCCCCGGGGGCAAGATGGGCCTGGCGATGGAGATCATCCTCGCTCCCATCATCCACGATATCCTCGACCGTCGGGGGTAACATACAAGGCTGTCCCATACGGTGGCGTGAGGCGGAGCCGAACCGAACCGCCACGATGCCGGCCGGTATCACCAAGCCCCGCGACTGCGGGGCTTTTTTTCGTCCGGGCGTGGCTCGGCTAGCATGGTGATCCAGATCATCATGGAGATCGGCTCGTGTTCGGTTTGCTCGTTCACCAGCCAGGGCGGCAGCTGGAACGTTTTCGCGCCCGCTTTGCCGGGCGAAACGTGATCGTGCATCGCGGGTTTCCCAGGGAGTGGCTGGAGGAATTGCTGAAGCAGCCCGGCGGTGGCGGCCTTTTCCGGATCGACGCCAGGCCCTTGCCGACCCGTCGCCCGACGCCGATCGAGTGGCTGGTGCAAACGCATCTGTTACCGTTGGATCTGCCGCATCCAATCCTGCTTGGTGTTCGCGAAAAATACGCGCTGGTCCGGCACCTGACGCGGGGAACGCACACGGTGCATCCATCCGAAATCGCCTGGTTTCTGGAGGAGTTGGAGGAACGGCATCACGCACGCCTGGTCTTTGCCAGGGAGCCGGGCAGGGTCGAGACCCGCCGAGGTATTCCAACGAACGACAACGAGGCATTGAGCATGTTGGAGCATTTGACCGGATGATGACCGCGCACACATTCCGTTCCGCGGCGGCGCAGGAGAGTGAGCCTGGTGCCCTGGTGCAGTCCCTGGCCGCTGGCCTTGCACTGGATGCAGGCGCTTCGGAGTCCCGATTCGGAATCCTGTACCTGTCGGATGCAATGGCGCGTCACGGCGCCGAAGTGCTGGAGGGGTTGCAGGCGGCCACCGGGGTGACATGTTGGGCCGGCTGCGCCGGTACCGCGTTGATCGTGGATCGCGAGGAGGTCTACGATCGCCCGGCCGCTGTTGTATTGGTGGGGGAGATGCCACCCGAGGACTTCCGCCTGATCCGTGGCCCCGTCGATTCGCTCGAAGCGCTGCAGCAGCAGTTGCAGGGGTTCATTTCTCCGGAGGAGCCAGCGCGCCTCATTCTCCACGCGGATCCCGGGTTTGCCGGCCTCGAAGACCTGCTCACCCGGATCGACCAGGAAACCGCGTGGTTCACGACCGGTGGCGTGAGCTCCGGCCAGGGCGAAGTGATCCAGTTCGCCGGGGCCGTCGTGGCCGGCGGGGTGTCCGGTCTGGCCCTGCGCGCGACAGTGCCGTTGGCCGCACGCCATACCCAGGGCTGTTCTCCGTTGCCGGGTCAGCATCGGCTGACCGAGACCTGGCGCAACATCATCGTCAGGCTCGATGAGCGTCCGGCCCTGCCGGTGTTCCGGGACGTGATCGGTGACGTTCTTGCGCGCGATCTTCGCCGTGCTCTCGGCTATGTCCATATCGGGCTCCCGATCAGCGGTTCGGATACCGGGGATTATCGGGTCCGGAACATCATCGGCATCGACCTGGATCGTGATCTGCTCGCCGTCGGCGAGATGCTGAATCAGGGTGAGCCCATCCTGTTCGTGCGCCGCGACGGTCAGGCCGCCCGGGACGACCTGGAGCGCATGCTTGCGGAAATCCGCGCGCAGTGTCCAGGGGGTATACGTGGCGGGGTCTATGTCAGTTGCCTGGGTCGCGGCCGGCACCAGTTCGGCGACGAGGGCACCGAACTCGCGATCGTTCAGGACGCACTGGGCGATGTGCCGCTGGTCGGCTTTTTCGCCAACGGAGAGATCTTCGCGAACCGCCTCTATGGCTACACCGGCGTTCTGACGCTGTTCACCTGAACGCCCTTCGACCGGGAGTGCACCAACGATGAAATACCGTCCGCTCGGCCGCACCGGGATCGACGTCAGCCTGATCGGGCTCGGCACCATGACCTGGGGCGAGCAGAATACCGAATCCGAGGCCTTCGAGCAGCTCGACTACGCACTGGACCAGGGCGTGAACCTGATCGATGCAGCCGAGATGTATCCGGTACCGCCCCGGTCGGAGACGCAGGGCCTCACCGAGACCTACATCGGCCGCTGGCTGCAGGCTCGTCGGTGCCGGGATCGGGTGGTGCTTGCGACCAAGGTTGCCGGCCCGGCGGAGTCCATGCCCTGGCTGCGTGGCGGGCCACAACTGGTTCGTGATCAGATGGAGGCTGCCCTCCGGGCCAGCCTGGAACGGCTGCAAACCGATTACGTCGACCTTTATCAGGTCCACTGGCCGGCGCGGACAACGAACTTCTTCGGCAAGCTCGGCTATGAGCACGAACCGGATGAAGTCGCGACGGACATTGCCGAGACTGCAGCGGTGCTGGACGATTTCGTGCGCGACGGCCGGGTCCGCGCGATCGGGATTTCCAACGAGACCCCCTGGGGTTTGATGCAATGGCTGCGTGTTGCCGAGCAGGGAATCGCGCCACGGGTGGTCACCATCCAGAACCCGTACAACCTGCTGAACCGCAGCTTCGAGTCCGGCCTGGCCGAGATGGCCATCCGCGAGGATGTGGGGCTGCTGGCCTATTCGCCGTTGGCCTTCGGCATGCTGAGCGGGAAGTACCTGGGTGGAGTGCAGCCTCAAGGTGCCCGGCTGTCGCTGTTCGAGCGCTTTTCGCGCTACAGCAACCCGCAGGGGATCGCGGCCACCGAGGCCTATGCTGCACTGGCTCGGGAGCATGGTCTCACGCCGGCGCAGTTGGCGCTGGCGTTCATCAACCGCCAGCCGTTCGTGACCAGCAATCTCGTGGGTGCCACCCGCCTGGACCAGTTGAGCGAGAATATCGCCAGTATCGAGGTCGACTTGCCCGATTCGGTCTGCGCGGCGATCGAGGATATCCACGCCCGCTACACGTATCCCTGTCCCTGACCGGCCAGGGTGCGGCTCAGTCCTGCCGGGGCGGGTCCAGGTCCTCGAAGGCATCGCCAGCGCCAATCGAGACGTCGACACTCTGCAGTTGCAGCGGCGTTTCGCTGGACTCGGTTTCCAGCAATAGCCAGTGCGCTCCCTCCCGCCGGTACAGTTCCAGCCGCCGGGCCTCGATGTCCACCAGCAGGTATTCGCGCAGGCTCTCCAACCGGCGGTAGGCGGCGAATTTCTGGCCACGGTCGAACGCTGCGGTCGAATCGGACAGCACCTCGACTACCAGGCAGGGGTGCATGATCGCAGTTTCCGCACTGCGGTCGCGCGGGTCGCAGGTCACCATGACATCCGGGTAGAAAAAGGCGTCCGCCGCATCGACGCGGAGTTTCATGTCCGCCACGAAGGTCTGGCAGGGTGAACCCTTCAGGCGCTGGCGCAGCAGGCTCCCAAGCGCCAATGCAACAAGTGCATGCTCCCTGCGCACGCCGACCATCGCGTAAATCTCTCCCGCGAGGTACTCGTGCTTTTCCGGCTGTTCCGCCTCCCAGCGCAGGTATTGTTCTTGATCCATCATCGTTCGCGGTAATGCCTGTCCCATCGGTCGCCTCCCTGCGCCTTGTGTTGAGCCTGTTCCCAGTATTGGACCGTTCCTCCTGCGGTTCAAGCAGCAGCACCACAGGCTCCCCGCCAACCGGCGAACCCCCGGGTGCGCCGTGCTCCAGACGATGAAAGATGTAGGGTGTCAATGAGCGCAACGAATTGCACCGTTCGAGACCCGAGCAATCCCGTGGTTCAGGGCCGGCGGGGTATCGGTGCGGTTCGGCTGCGCCTCACGGCATCCCACGGGTGGCTTTCACGTTAGAATCTCCGCATGCAATCTTCGCCAATTGCCACATCGCTGATCGACACACACGCGCATCTCGACGTCGAGGAATTCGCCCCGGACCGCGATGCAGCGCTGGGACGTGCCCGTGCGGCCGGCGTCGTCGCGCAGGTGGTGCCCGCGATCACCCGTGGTCACTGGCAAGGTCTGGCCGATCTGGCAGCAGGACACCCGGATCTGTTTCCCGCCTACGGGCTGCACCCCGTCTTCCTCGAAACCCATGCCGACGCCGACCTCGACGTGCTGGATGCCTGGCTGACGGAACACGCGGCGATTGCGGTGGGTGAAATCGGCCTCGACGGTTATATCGAGGCCATTGCCAGCGGTGCGGCCTGGGACCGGCAGTGGCGGTTGTTCACCGGGCAACTCGATCTTGCACTGGATCACGGGTTGCCCGTGATCATCCATGCGCGGCGCGCTCTCGATCATGTGTTGAAGGCATTGCGCCAGCGGCCCGGGTCGACCGGAATCATCCATAGCTTCTCGGGCAGCCGCCAGCAGGCCGACCAGGCGCTGGAGCAGGGCTTCTGTCTCGGCTTTGGAGGGCCTGTCACCTATCCACGGGCCAACCGTCTGCGCGGGGTGGTTGCGGGTCTGCCTGATGAAGCGCTGGTGCTGGAGACCGACGCGCCCGATCAGCCATCCGCGAGCCATCGTGGGCAGCGCAATGAGCCGTCGTTTCTTCCGGAAATCGCCGCCTGTGTCGCCGAGCTGCGCGGAGTGTCCGTCGCGGAAGTGGCGCGGCAGACCACGGCCAATGCGCGGCGTGTCCTTCGTCTGCCGATCATTGCGCGATGAGTAAACCATGTCGGTGGCCACGATGGCTTCAGGTCTGCGGCCCTGACGGACTCCCATTCGCGAAGCATCGTGCTGCATCCTTGCGGGCTTGGCGGTGGCATCCACGTCGCAGATATCCGCTCACTCTCATGACGCCTGCGACCACCCCTGATCATGAGAGGCGTAGGGTGCCAATGAGCGCAGCGAATTGCGCCGTTCGAGGCCCAGGAGCCTGGAGCCAGGGCCGGCGCGGTTCCGGTGCGGTTCGGCTGCGCCTCACGGCACCCTACGCGGGTTCTTTCACGCTAACTGCCATGGCGCCGAAGGCCACCCCGAACCATGAAAGGTCCAAGCGTAGGGTGTCAATGAGCGCAGCGAATTGCACCGCTCGAGGCCCGGAGGC
>JAABSN010000163.1 GCA_011390385.1 Thioalkalivibrio nitratireducens
AACTTGCCCAACGCAGCGCCGGTGCTTCTGGCGAAGCGATCTGGTACCGAACTTTCCGCATGGCCCACTAGCACTGCATTTCGACTTCCATCCGGTCATTCATGTCGTCTGCACGGTCCCGGAGCACACCCAGAGCGCGACGACCGCACTTGCCGCATTCGGAGCAGACGCCCAGCCGTTCGCGCAGGTCGCGCATGCGCAGCCCGGCCTCCGTACTGGCCAGACTACGAATATCCCCTTCACGAACACCCTTGCAGACACAGACGTACATGATGTCATTCCCGGACGAGTTGAGCGAGCACGAGCCATACTATTCGGAACGCGAATCGTTTTCAATAGCATGCTCAAGCAATAAGGTCACCGAATCGATACGCGATGGATCGGTCAAGGCTGGACCCGCGGCGGGTTTTCATGGACCCCGGCCTTGCATTGGCATATCCTTATTTTCTCATGCACAGGGGCGGCTACAATAGGTGTTGACCGCTCCATTCTTCAGGGTGACTCGCCATGGAATTTGATCCCCTTCTACTGTCGCGTATTCAGTTCGCGTTCGTCGTCTCCTTCCACGCGATTTTCCCCGTCTTCACGATCGGTCTGGCGACCTATATCGCCCTGCTCGAGGGCATCGCCTACCGCACCCAGGATCCGCATTGGGCGCGTCTGTCGCAGTTCTGGATCAAGATCTTCGCCGTGGTCTTCGGAATGGGCGTGGTCTCCGGGCTGGTAATGGCCTTCCAGTTCGGCACCAACTGGAGCGAATTCTCATACCGCAGCGCCAATTTTCTCGGGCCGGTACTGGCCTACGAAGTGGTGACCGCGTTCTTCCTCGAAGCCGCGTTCCTCGGGGTGCTGCTGTTCGGGCGCAACAAGGTTCCGCCAGGTGTGCACCTGTTCGCCGCGATCATGGTCGCGCTCGGTACGTTCATCTCCTCGTTCTGGATCCTCTCGGCGAACTCCTGGATGCAGACACCAGCCGGTTTCGAGCTTCGCGACGGCATGGTGCACGTGACGAGTTGGCTGGAGGCCATCTTCAACCCGTCATTCCCCTACCGCTTCGCGCACATGGCCGTGGCCTCGCTGCTGACCGGCGGTTTCGTCGTCGCGGGCATCTCCGCCTGGTACCTTCTGCGGGGGCATGCGGTCACCGCCAGCAAGCGCGCGTTGAAGATGACCTTGATCATGCTGGCCATCGCCGCACCGGCCCAGCTGATCATCGGTGACTATCACGGGCTGAATACGCTGGAGCACCAGCCGGCCAAGGTGGCAGCAATGGAAGGCGCATGGGAGACGGAGCAGGGACTCCCCCTGCTATTGTTCGCGATCCCCGACCAGGCCAACGAGACCAACCATCTCGAGATCGGCATTCCGAAACTGGCCAGCCTCATCCTCACCCACGAGTGGGATGGCGAAGTGCGGGGGCTGAAGGAATGGTCCGCCGAGGAACGGCCGCCGGTGGGTATCGTGTTCTGGTCGTTCCGGGTGATGGTGGCAATCGGAATGTTGATGATCGGCGTCGCACTCTGGGGCGGGTGGCTGCTGTACCGCCGGCGGCTCCTGGACAGCCCGGTGTTCCTCCGGCTGCTCACCCTGATGATCCCGCTTCCCTTCATTGCCGTGCTGGCAGGCTGGTTCGTCACGGAGGTTGGCCGCCAACCCTATGTCCTCTATGGCGTGATCACGGTACAGGAGGGCCTGACGCCCGCCCTGACCGGCGGAATGGCACTGTTCACGCTGGTCGGCTACATCCTGGTGTACGCAGTGGTGTTCACCGCCGGGCTCTATTATCTGACCCGCATCGTGCGCAAGGGCATGCCCGATGAACTGGAGGAAACGCAGGATTCGCAAGGGCGTCCGAAACGTCCGTTATCGGCGGCGGATACGCCGCTGGACGAACCATCCGCCTAGGGAAACGCTGACTAATTGGTCAGCGCGAGGAGCGGAGCGACGCGGCGATACATACGACGTTGATTTCAGATGCGCCGTTTGTATTCGCTGCGCTCACCCTTCGGGCCAGCCTGCGGCTGTTCGATGCGCTTCGCGCATGAGTGCCGCGCTTCGCTCGAAATGACAAATGCAGTAATCAGCACTTCCTTAGGCTTCGCACGGAGAAACGGCAATGTTCGACTTCACCTATATCTGGGTCCTGATCATCGGCTTCGGCGTGCTCATGTATGTACTGACCGACGGTTTCGACCTCGGCGTCGGGATCCTCTTCCCCTTCGCCCGCTCCGAACAGGATCGCGACATCATGATGAACACCGTCGCGCCGGTCTGGGACGGCAACGAGACCTGGCTGGTGCTGGGCGGTGCGGGTTTGCTGGCGGCGTTCCCGCTGGTGTACACGGTCTTCCTTCCGGCCCTGTACATTGGCGTCTTCCTGATGCTCGCGGGGCTGATCTTCCGTGGCGTGGCATTCGAATTCCGGTTCAAATCCGCTCCGGGCCGACGCCGGCTCTGGAACTGGGCCTTCTTCGGGGGGTCGCTGGTCGCGACCTTTGCCCAGGGCGCGGTCGTCGGCACCTTCATCCAGGGCTTCGAGACCGAGAATTTCCGCTACGTCGGCGGTCCGCTCGACTGGCTGACTCCATTCACTGTAATGACCGGTCTCGGTATGGTCGTCGGCTACGGGCTGCTCGGTGCTACCTGGCTGTTGCTGAAGACCGAAGGTGAAACCCAGCAATGGGCGCGCGGCTGGGCCTACCGCCTCCTCGCTGCACTGATGGTGTTCTTCGTGATCGTCAGCCTGTGGACGCCGCTTACCGACGAGTACGTGCGTGGGCGCTGGTTCGACAATCTGACCTGGCTCTGGCTGCTGCCCCTGGCGACCGTCCTGGTCGCGGCAAGGCTGTGGCGTTCCCTGAACCGCAGCTACGAGGCCACTCCGTTCCTCTACACCATCGGCCTGTTCGGGCTGTTCTACGCCGGACTGCTGTTCAGCAAGTGGCCTTATGTCGTCCCGCCGAACTACACCTTCCACGACGCGGCGTCAGCACCGGAAAGCCAGTTGTTCCTGTTGATCGGCCTGCTCTTCGTCATCCCGTTCGTGCTCATGTACTCGGCGTGGACCTACTACGTATTTCGCGGCAAGGTACGCGCCGACAGCGGATACCATTGACCGGCTGGCTTGCGGCCGCCTTCGTCCGCGCGGAGTCCAGCGCGGGATCGGCAGGACCTGTGGAACGGGCCGCTTCCCATGGGGACTGCGGGAGCGTACGCCTGCAGCCTCTGAGGATGCCGCGCATGCGGCGTGATTTTCTGCATGCGACGTGGCGGCGATGCCGCCATCCGGGGCCTCCCTTGAAGACCGGGCACCGTTCACTGCTGGCGTGTCGCTGAACGTGCTGCTCCGCGCGCTACTGAAGCCCCACCGGCATTGGCTGTACCTGTCGTGGTCGGCCGGGCTGGGCGCCGGACTGGCGACGGTCGCGCTGGCCGGCAGCATCGCGTGGCTCATGCACCGGGCCGTGTTCGACCCCGACACCGCGTCGGTCTGGCCATGGTTTGGCCTCGCCCTCATCGCTGTGATCGCCCGCCACGCTTTGCAGATCCTGCGTGACTGGGCGGGCCAGCATCTGGCCTTCAAAGTGCGCCGGGACCTGCGTGAACGGATGCTCGCGACCGCGGCCCATATCGGGCCGGTGCATCTCGCCCACCGGGGTCATTCAGGCGTGTGGGCCAGCCGCTACCAGGAACAGATCGATGCCCTCACCGGCTACTACGCTCGGTATCTGCCCGCACTCGGCCTGGCCCTCGTGGTACCACTGGCGCTCCTGTTCGCCGCATTTACCCAGGATTGGATCGCCGGGCTGTTGCTGCTTTTCTCGGCCCCGCTGATTCCGGTGTTCATGGCGCTGATCGGCATGGGCAGCCAGCAGATCCACGAGATGCAGCAGGATCAGCAGAACCGCCTGGCCGGGCATTTTCTCGACCGCATCCGCAACCTGGACCTGCTGCGTCGCAGCCTGGCCCTCGAAGCGGCAACGAACGAAGTCGCCATGGCCGCCGACGGGTATCGTCGACTCAGCATGCGCGTATTGCGGGTCGCGTTCCTGTCGTCCGCGGTCATGGAGTTCTTCAGCGCCGTGGCCATCGGCCTGGTCGCCATCTACGTCGGTTTCTCCCTGCTCGGCTTTCTCGAATTCGGACCGGCGGGACAACTGACGCTGTTTTCCGGACTGTTCGTGCTGCTGCTCGCCCCCGAATACTTCCAACCGCTGCGCCTGTTCGCGCAAAGCTACCACGACCGTGCCAGCGCCGTTGCAGCGGCTGCGTCACTGGCGCCGCTTTTCGACGCACCCACGACCGCGTCCCGCGTCCCGCCACGGATACCACTCGAACCTGCCGAGCCTCTATTGCGGCTGGATGCGGTCAGCGTGCGCTACGACCCGGACGCACCGCCAGCACTCGATTCCCTGACCCTGCGCGTCACCGCTGGCGAACAGATCGCCATCACCGGCCCCAGTGGCAGCGGAAAGTCGACCCTGCTGGCGCTGTGCGCCGGGTTTGTCAGCCCGAGCACCGGTTCCATCGCACTGGCCGAGCCCGCCCGCCGTTTCGCCTGGATGGGGCAGCGGGCACACCTGTTCCACGGCAGCCTGCGCGACAACCTGCTGGTGGGAACCGCAGACGGCACCCCCGATGACGCTCTCATCGCCGCGCTGAATGCCGCGGGGCTGCCAATCACCGACCCGACACTGCCCCGTGGCCTCGACACCCCGATTGGCGAGGGCAACCGCGGACTCTCCGGGGGGCAGGCGCAACGCGTGGCATTGGCAAGGGCCTTGTTGTCCGGGAGCCGTTTGTGGCTGCTGGACGAACCCACCAGCGCGCTCGATCCGGAAACGGAAAGCGACCTGCTGCACAGGGTGCTGGAGCATGCGCGCGAACGCGCTGTGACGATTCTGCTTGCCACCCATCATGCCGCCGTACATGCGCGGCTCGATCGGGTGCTTCGCCTTGATCAGGGCCGCCTCGTGGCGGACGAACATGTCTGACTGGGCTTTCCTGCGCCGTGTTTTCCGGGGCAGCCGGGTCTGGACGGGCGCGGCCTACGTGCTGTTGGCGTTGACCTGGATTGCCGGTCTTGCTCTGCTGGCGCTTTCAGGGTGGTTCATCACCGCTTCCGCGCTCGCGGGTGCGGGTTTCCTGCTGGGTCTGGAATTGTTCACACCGTCTGCCGGCATTCGGGCCGCTGCCTTGCTGCGCACGCTGTCCCGCTACGGCGAGCGCGTGATCGGCCATGAAGCGGTATTGCGGGTGCTCGCCAGACTCCGCACTCGCAGTTTCGCGTCGCTCTCGCGCCTTCCGGTCGCCACCCAGCGGCGGTTGCGCAGTGGCGACCTGCAAAACCGGCTGACCAACGACATCGACACGCTGGATGCCATCCCGCTGCGCATCACCGGTCCGATCGTCGCGGCGAGCCTCGCGGTGCTCGCCGCAGCCGGCATTGCTTTCTGGCTGGCGCCCTGGCCAGCGATGGCGCTGCTGCTGGCGGCTGCCGGCGGCACCTTCGCTGCTTCGCTGCTGGCAGCACGCCTGGGGCAGGCACGCGGGCGCGCACTGGTCCAGCAACGCAGCGTGCAACGGGTTGCCTTGCTGGACTATTTCGGCGGACTCGCCGACCTGATCGCCTACCGGCGCGTCGATGCCGAGCGCGCCCGGCTTGCGGCCCTCGAAAATGAGCGGGCCACAGGTGTCCTGTTTCAGGAACGCGTGAGCCTTGTCGCCGACCAGGTCGTCCAGAGTGTGGTGGCGGTGACCACGCTCGCGATGCTGGGGCTCGCCCTGCATTGGTACGCCACCGGCATCATCGATGCCCCCGTGGCGGTTCTGCTGACGCTGATGACCCTTGGCTTGAATGAGGCGTTGAGCACGCTCCCGGGTGCTTTCTGGCGCACCGGGGAAAGCCTGCAGGCCGCAACCCGGCTACGGGAACTTGGTATCGACCCGTCGGCCGAGCCGCGACCCACGGTACGGACGGACGACCCGGGAACTCCGGAACGACAGGCTGTAGCCTGCGGGTTTCAGGTCTTCGATCTCGCGATCGGATTTCCTGAAAACCGGCCGCTGCTGGCCGGGCTCAGCTTCGTGCTGGAGCCGGGGCGGCCGCTGATCATCCACGGCGGCAGCGGTCTGGGCAAGAGCACACTGCTCGAAACCCTGGCCGGCGAACGCATTCCGCTGGCCGGCAACATCCACCTCGAAGGGCGCAGCATCGCGGAATGGCCTGAACCACTGCGCTATCGCAGCATCGGCTACCTGCCTCAGGCAACCGAGTTGCTTGACGACAGCGTGGCGCGGAACCTGCGTCTGGGACAACCGGCACTTCCAGACGAGACGCTATGGAACGTACTGGAGCAGGTCGACCTGGCCAATGCGCTGCGCAACGAGGGTTCCGGGCTGGATTACCTCGTCGGCGAAATGGGGCGCCGCTTGTCGGGGGGCCAGGCCCGCCGGATGGCACTGGCGCGGCTGTTACTGCGCGACGCACCGGTGGTGTTGCTCGACGAACCCTTCTCAGGGCTCGACCGCCTCACGGAACAGCGAATTCTCGCCCGCATCTCGCCATGGCTTGCCACCCGCCGTTCAGTCATCGTAACCCACGCTCCCGAAAACCTTCCGCAGGAATGGCCGCGCCTGGAAGTCGGCGGCACTAAACGCTGATCGTCGCGGTACCCGGTCAGAATGGGAGCCGTCTGGCGCGATCCGGCTGCACCTTACGCCCCTTATGCACCTGGCAGGGTGCAATGAGTGCAACGAATAGCGCCACCAGAAGCCCATGCGAGGCAGTACCGCTGCATTGTGGCCGCCGGTGTGATCGGCGGTTCCGAAGGACAACCGAGTTCGAATCGACTGCGCGCCAATTGGGGCCTCAGCAGTCTGAACTGCCCGTTGCATGCCTGACGAATCGCGCCAGTTGTGTGGTACTGCCGCGAAGGGAATCCGACGGTCCGACGCCAAAGAATCGGACGGTGTAGGAGTTTCGCCTCGCAACTCCGCGCGCCCACTGCATGAATTTTGCCCGCGTCCATTCAAAGCGATGGCCGGGATGCCTTACCTGTCCCGGCGCGAGACCATACAAGGGGTTGTACTCGCTGTTGGGGGTGGTCACCAATACCGTCGTCGGCGCCGTGTTCGCAAAGACAGCGGCCTCCACCCGGGACAGTCGCCGCGGATCCAGATGTTCGATGGTTTCGATCAGGGTCGCGGCATCAAAACCGACCCATTCGGGATCAGAAACGTCGAATGACCCGAAACGGACCTCGGTCCGGCTGTTGACGCCCGCAGACCCGAGCACTTGTCGCGCCACGGCGAGTGCACCATGGTCGATATCGATCCCGACCAGGCGATCGAACTGCGCGTGAGGAGCGAGGCGTTGCAGCAATTCGCCTTCTCCGCAGCCCAGATCCAGCACCCTGCGGGCCCCACTGGCCAGCAGGTGACCAACGACTGCCTCCAGACGCTCTTCGTGCAGAGCGGTCGCCATTGGTCACCAGAACCCACCGACAGTCATGGCCTCAAAACCTCACCTGATTAGCACGAATGCTCCGCAAACCGGACTCGCGCATGAATTCACCCCGTCATTGCGAGCGCAGCGCGGCA
>JAABSN010000164.1 GCA_011390385.1 Thioalkalivibrio nitratireducens
CATCACCAGGCTGTAGCTCTGATCGAAGAAGAAGTCGTCCAGAACATCCTCGAGAAGCGTCCTGCGTGGATTCAGATAGGCCGGTTTCGCGACGGCCTCCCCCATCCGGTAGTCATGCACCACGCCTTCCATAATGGGTGCGGCCTGATCGTCATAGGCAATCTCCCAGATCTCTGGAATATCCTTCATTGCCGCGATGAAGCTTTTGCGGGGGGTTGCGTCATACACCGCAGAGACCCGTGAGCTGGTCTGACCATCCCGCGCGGTGACCGGCAGCACCTTGAGCAGGGAGAGATCACCGTCGAGCAGCACCAGAGTGTGAGGAAGGTAGTTGGCCACGGCCACATGCTTTCCATCAGGGGACACTGCGACGTTGCGGGTGTTGATTCCAGCGCGTATCTCGGCGACCAGGGTCAGGTTCCACAGGTCGTATTTGCTGATCCAGCCGTCGCGCGATGCGAAGAAAACGAAACGTCCGTCCTCGCTGAATTTCGGTCCGCCGTGGAGCGCAAAGCGCGAGGCAAATCGATGGATGGGTTCGAGTCGATCACCGTCCAGCACCGACACATGCTGATCGCCGGCCTCAACCACCAGAAACAGATTCATCGGATCGGCCTCGAACACCGGTTTGTGCGGCAGTGATCCGACCTCGGCATGAACGATGCGGGAAGCCTTGATATCTTCAATCGTCCAGTTGGGTGCCGGGATGACCGGGGTGTAGATCAGGTCGGTCAGCGCAGCAATCTGTGCTTCGGATAGCACCTCGCGGAAGGCGGGCATCTGGGTCGCAGTGCGCCCCCCCACGATGACCTCGGTCGCCTCACTGCGACGCAGGCGTGACAAATTCTCCGGTAATAGTGCCGGCCCCATGCCACCGAGACGATTGCTGCCGTGACAGCTGCCACAGTGACTGAGATACAGTTGTGCGGGGTCGAGGTCGTGCGAGAGCAGCGTTTCGGACTGGGTTGCACCCGCCTGGCCGGTCGTCGACAGCGTGATCAGCAGGGCTGTGCAGAGGGAGGCCAGTGGCAGTCCCGGTAAAAAAGCGGAGCGGTTCATGAGCAGACCTTGATGATGTGAGTTTTGCGATCGCGTGCGTCATCGCTGCGATCGAAAGCCTCCGGAATACCAATTTCAGCGTTGCTGAGGTAGCAGGCAGGGTCTTCCGACCAAGGATCATGATTGATCTGTGCCGCACGTACCCGTGAGCTCCCGTTGCACATCGCCAGATAACGGCATGCGCCACAGCGCCCGGTCAGTTTGCGCGGATGCGCCTTGAGGCCGGCCATGAGCGGATTGGAGCGGTCTTCCCAGATCTCTGCAAAATGTCGTTCGCGGACGTTGCCAATGGGCACATGCCACCACATCGTGTCTGGATGGACAATCCCAAGATTGTCAATGTTGGCGACATTCACGCCACTGGCATTACCACCCCACTGGTAAAGCTTTGCTTCGATATGCGCGGCCATGTCCGGGAAGTGTTGTTGCACCCAATGCAGCAGATAAGGGCCATCGGCGTCGTTGTTACCGCTGACCAAGTCCTTGTCCAGGCCACGTCTGTGCCAGTCGAGGCAGGTGTCAAAAAGCAGCGTCATCGCGTCGCGGGTACTGCGGTGATGCGCATCTTCGGCGCGGTTCTTGTTGCCGCGACCTGCGTAGTTGAGATGGGAAAAATAGAATTTGTCGATCTGCTCCTGCTCGACTAACGCGAGCAGCGCAGGCAGGTCGGCGGCATTGCGTTCGGTCATGGTGTAGCGCACCCCGACCTTGATGTCTTGTGCGAGGCAGAGTTTGATGCCCTGCATTGAGGCCGCGAACGCGCCTTGTTTGCGGCGAAAATCATCATGGGTCGCACCAATCCCATCCAGACTGATCCCGACATAGTCGTAGCCGATGCGCGCAATTGCGTCGATGTTACTCTGATCGATCAGGGTACCGTTGGTCGACAGTCCAACGTAGAAACCCATCTCGCGCGCCTGCGCGCTGATATCAAAGATATCTTCACGCAGAAGCGGCTCGCCGCCAGACAGTATCAGCACCGACACCCCTGCAGACTTGAGGTCGGTCATCACCCTTATGACTTCAGCGTAGCTCAGTTCGCCAGCGAAATCCTTGTCTGCAGAGATCGAGTAACAGTGTCGGCAGGTGAGATTGCAGCGCCGGATCAGATTCCAGATCACCACCGGTCCAAGCGGATGACGACGGGGACCGGGCGGGGTCGGACGATCAAGTTCGCGAATAAATTGGGAAATTCTGAACATGTGGGGGTCTCCTTGGGCTGACCCATTTAAACTCAGCTGCCAAGTCAAAAAAATGATGTTGGTCAAACCACGCCGCGCTACGCAGGCTCACCACTGCAAAGGCAAGACTGCATTGTGCATAGAAGCCGGGTTGAAGACAGGCGGAGCGCAATTTCATACCCCAGCTGATCACGATCCATAGTCTCAGGCGGACAGACGGAGGCCGGTCTTTTTCAAAATCGCGCTGGAAAAGAGCACCTCGTGTGCCTGAAGTGCACCCGGAAAGCTATCGTTGATCAGGTCAGCAATGTTCCGCACCCGCGCCAGCGCAGTCTCGCGCGATCGATCATGTACCATCGCAAACAGGTTGTAGCGCCATTCGGGAAGGCTGCGCGGACGACGGTAGCAATGGGTGACGAAATCCAGTGCCCCGATACGTTGACCGACCGCGTCGACGATTTCGTCGCTGATGTCCCAGACACTCATGCCATTGGCTACATAGCCGATCGCGTAGTGATTGGGGACCGCTCCGATTCGCCGGATGCGACCATCTGCAAGCATGTCTGCGACACACGTGAGCACCTCGGCAGTGCTGACTCCGAGTTCAGCTGCGATCGTGCTCCAGGGGTCCGGCGTCAGTGGCAGACCTGCCTGGGTTGCAAGGGTGAGGCGGCGGGCGAGATCGGTGTCAGGCGGATAAATGGGCATCATGGCTGTAGTTTCATTTCGACAAAATACTCCCGCTCCTTGGGAAACCGGTGCACCTTCAGAGCGGTGAGCGATTCGATCCGCTGGGAAACTTCGGCGATGCCTTCAGGATGCGCCGTTGCGAGCACAAACCACATGTTCAGGCGGTGTTCGCGACGGTAGTTGTGGGCGACCTCGGGGCAGTTATTCACCCGTGCGAGCACCGACGTCCAGGTTGCCTCTGGTACTGCCATGGCACACAGGCAGAAAGCACCACCCATGCGCTCGATCTGGAACATCGGACCAAAGCGGGTCAGCACTCGCCGCTTGAGCAGGCTGCGCACCTGCTCAATCAGGGTGTGCTCGTCCGTGCCGAGCTGGTCGGCGAGTTGCGCAAAAGGGCGCTCGACAAGCGGAAAACCTGATTGCAGTTCTGCGATCACGCGGGTCTCCAGCGGGTCGAGATGTACAGGGCTGTGATCCTGTGCGCTGAAGGATGTGCCTGGCTTGGCGCTTGAACTGGCCTTAGACATGGCAGATGGGAAACGCATTCTGATAGCTTGCTCCAGTCTGTTTGAAGCGGCGCAGGCTGAACAATATCTCACCCGGGTAGGCGCTCAGACCGATACGCGCGCTGATCGCCGCATGTTCGGCCACGACCATGTGGCGATCGTTGCCGTGAATCATGCAAAACAGGTTGTAACGCCACACATCGGCGATGCGCCGGCGCCGGTAACAGAGCGTGATGGCCGGTTCGGTCGCAAGCCGGGCGCCCAATTCGGATATGAGCTTGTCCGGTACATCCCATACGCACATCGCGTTGGCGCGCAAGCCAAGTTCATGATGCCGCACCACTATTCCGAAACGACTCAGCATGCCGTCCTGCAGCCAGCGCTGTAGCTGTGAGAGCACCGAAGACTCTGACTGTTTGATGAGTGTGCCAAGCGCCGCATAAGGTTGCGACTGCAGGCTCAGCCCCGCACGTAGTGCCGCGACCAAGTCGCGTGATGGCGCGGCCATGGCGGCGTCACCGTTCGAGTCTGCGGGCGTGATGCGCGGGGCCGGGTCCGCCCGGGTTCGCCGCGGTGAAGCGGCGCGCAGATCGAAACCAAGGTCGATATGGAACGCCTCCTCGAGCGGCAAGATAATCACCGGGCAACCGCTATCCCGTTCAATGCCCGAGACCACCTGTTGGAGATGCTCATGATCATCTGCGGTAATCACAAACCAGAGATTGAGCTGGTGCTCGCGCTCGTAATTGTGATTCACCGCAGGTTCGCAGTTAATCCGCGCTGCGATCTGATCGACTCTTTCGACGGGGGCTGCCAACGCCGCCAGCGCACTGGTGCCGAGGCGGTTGGGACGAAATACCGCGCCGATGCGGCTGATCAACTGTTGTTGCTGCAGTGCTCCCAAACGTGACAATATCTCGGTCTCACTCAGGTCGAGGGTAGCGGCCAGGCGCGCAAAAGGTCTTGGCTCGAGCGGAAAGTCGTGCTGCCAGTCGTTGAGCAACTGGAAATCGATCTGATCACCTACTCCGAGTTGAGCTACACGCATCTCAGAAGCCCATTCTCGCTGCACGACTAGTGAAAAAGATGCCACTCGGACTTTCAGCAGCAAGCTCTCCTATTTGTTTGCGGGTTCTGGTGTCGTAGATCACCACTTTGTTATCGTCGCGCGCGGACAGCCAGACCGCCTCGCCACGCGGCGTGAATTCCATGTGCAGGATTGCGCGTCCAGGCTTGAGGTGATCGATGATCGCGTGGGACTCGGTGTCGATCACCTCGACCCAGCCATTGTCGGGGAAGGCGAAGTTCACCCAGACCTCGCGACCGTCGGGACGCGCCATCACGAACACCGGTTGGCTGCGCACGGGAATGCGAGCGATTTCCTGCCAACTGTCCAGATCGACAACAAGCACTTCATGACGACCAATCGCTGGCAGGTAGGCGCGGTTGCCGGCGACTGCCCAGCCGCGCAGGTGAGGCATCTTGTAAACCGGGAGCGCCTCCTCGCCTTTGCCATAGCCATCGAGAATGCGCTTTACGCCTTGATCGGGGTACCACAGATCAACGCGATCCAACCCGTCTTCGCCGAATAGCCCCGCGATGTAGTGACGACCATTGGGCGTGACCAGTGCGTCGTAGGGCATGCTGCCGGCGGGCATGCGGGTGGTGACGGGTTGGGACGGGTCGGACAGGTCGGTGATGCGGATTTCAGCTGCGTCGAAGAGCGAGTAGATGAATCGATTGCCGGGCAGATCGGCCAGACCGACAACCTTCGAGCGTTGCCCGTCCCCATGGTCGGCAGGCACATCCGCGATCATCTCCAGATTGTCCGATCTGAATGCCCTCAAACCCCCCGGCGTATAGTTCTGAGCCACGACCATGCTGCCGTCCTGGGAGATCGCACCGCCGATCGCATTACCAGCCTGCATCACCCGATGGGTGATCGTAGCCGTGAGCAGGTCCACCCGGGTGACTCCGCCGTCGCGACCAAACACGAAAGCGTACCGACCGTCGCGCGAGAACACCACCGATGCGTGCGACAGATCGCCGAGACCTTGCACTCGCGCAAGTACCGTGCGTTGGGTGGTTTCGACAATGCTCAGGCTGCCACTGGCGCGCTCCACGATGACGCCGAGATCGCCGGTACCGCGAAGGATCGGGCCGGAGGAGGAGGTGCCAGGGGTGCCACAGGCGCTTGCGCCAATGACTATCAGGGTGACTAGCACCACCCAAAGGCTGATCGGGGCGAGGCGCTGTTGCGGTATCTGCATGATGGTTCCTGTGGGTGAAGTCAGGGAATCCGGATTGGTTTTCAGCGCGGCGGTGCGCCGGGGTCGTGCGGAAATCCGTGCATGAGCTGATTGACGATCCAGGCCGCCTCTTCCTCGCTGAGGTGTGCGGAAAAGGGGGGCATTGGAGTGCCGGGGCGCCCTCGATAAATGGTGGCGGTCAGGCTATCGGCAGGTTTCCCGGCCAGCGAATCTGGGGTCAACGCAGGACCTAGCCCGCCGTCCAGATGCAGCCCGTGGCAGGAACCACAGTCCTGTCTCACCATATGGATGAGCTGATTAATCCGATCGGTGGCGGGTTCGGCCTGCGATGCACTCGTAGCGAGCAGAAGAGCGCATACCGCAACTACTGGAATGAAGTGTTTCAGTCGGAAGGTAGGACGTGCCATTAAAGGCGCGTCTGGCGCATGTCGGGCGGCATCTGAAGATGGGCAGAAGGTTAGGTCACTCATCTTGCATGTCCAGCAGACTCAATGGACAAAGCTTGCGCGGCTTGTCTGGATTGATCCTTGACTCGGATCAAAATAATCGAACAGGTGCTACCGGGGTCCCACGCTCAGGTGATCATTTTGCGCATACGAGTGATATCGAGCAGATGGATGTTGCGTCCCTGCACATCAATCAGGCCGGATTCGGCAAGGTCATGCAGAACTCTGGAGAAATGCTCCTGGGTGAGGTTGAGCCTGGAGGCGATTACTCCCTTGCGAGTGGCCAGAAATATCGACTGGCGAGCATTCGGATCTGTTTCTATCTCGTTTCGAGCCGCTTCTGCGAGGAGAAAGGCCACTACCCTTTCGCGGCCGGAGCGAAGCGAGTAGCTTTCCACATCGGCAAGGAGGTGATGCAGGCGTTGCGCCATACCTGCAATGATGCGCCGACAGAGCGAGGGGTCTTGCGCCATCTCGTCAAACAGGGTCTTTTTGGCGATATGCAACAATCTGGACTCGCTGAGGGCCTGGGCGCTGACGACGTAGGGTATGTCCATGAACATCACCGCTTCACCAAAGCTTTGTCCCGGTCGCAGGATTTCGACCACCTTCTCGTGTCCCTCGGCAGAGATGATCGCGAGCTTCACATGACCGGTCAGGATCAGATGAAACCCATCGCAATGGTCACCACGGCGAAATAGGGTTTCGTCCTTGGCGACCTTGAGTTCAGTGACGCCACGTGCCAGACGCAGCACGTCATCGCAGGCGAAACCGTTGAAGATCGGCACCGTCACAAGCTGGCTGCAGAGACGCTTGAGGGTCGGTGAAATCGCATCGAAGTCGTTCGACTTCTGAGGGTAAACCGGTCCACAGGGCGGCACACGGCGGTTCATTAGCGTACTCCAGTTTTGCGGACGCAGTCTGCACCACTGGTGGCTGCCGGCGGGCTTAGAGGCGTCAGTGAGCGATGAAGATGAGCAGGCCGCCAGGATGACGTAGCAAGCCGGTGGCGAGCATCTGAAAAAAGACCAGCAGCGCGAGCACAAATGCGGCGACGCGCAATCCCAGGGTGGCGCCACGCTTGAGGGCGATGCTGCCCAGCACGATGTAGACCAGCAGCAGGACCAGTTTGCTGATCAGCCAGGACTGGGTCAGCAGTGGCCAGCCAATCATAGCGACCATTCCAAGGGCGCTCGCCAGCAATACGGTATCGACCAGATGCGGCAACACCCTTGCTACAGGATGACGCAACCACATGGGTCTGATCATCATCAGTACACCGCGCAGCAGAAATCCACCACCACTGAGCAGGACGCAGAGCAGATGCACGTGTTTGAGCATCGGATAAATCATGGCTTTCGATCCACTTTCCTGAGTTGAAGCCCCCGTCTGAGCGGGTATGATTGGCGATCCCAAGCAGAGGCCCGGT
>JAABSN010000165.1 GCA_011390385.1 Thioalkalivibrio nitratireducens
ATAGGGGATGTCGGCGGCATTTTCCACCCAGTAGACAGCGTGGTTTTCCTGCTGATCCAGGACGCTGAGGATATCTGGTCCCAGGTGAAAGACGCTGCGAATGCGCTCGCCATTCAGCCCTGCGATCTCGCGCCGCTTGCCCAGGTACTCCCACCAGCGAAGGCGTATCAGTTCGACGAAGCGACCCACCAGGAAGGGTAGTGGGCTGGCCGTGGAGGCCGAGTCGAAGATGTCGATGGTGAGATCCGGCTGCTGCGCCACCGGCAAGCGCAGGTGCTCCAGCGCTGGGGTGATCGGCTGCAGCAGTGCCGGACCGGCGAATCGCAGGAGCAGTGTACTGTCCGCGATCTGGTAGTAGCGCTCGATGATGCCGCTCGCCGCGCTCGCGCGACGAAACCCTTCCTGCGCCGCCAGCGCGAAGGCCAGTTGATCGTCCGCGGTGACCCCGTGCATGAGCAGTGCGAAGCAGGTGGGTGATCGACAGGTTCGCGACGACTACTTCAGATGGGGCCATCCCTCGGGTTCTACCTCGTGTATGGGGTCGGCCAGCAGCAGCGCCTCCATGTCGGTGTATTTGCTGAGCTGTGGCGCGACAAACGCGTCAGTGGTTCCCGTTTCCAGATCGGGAATGGGGACGGCAGGCGCAACTTCGCTTTCGTCCGTCGGGATGATCAGCGCTTCATCCAGGAGTTGAGCAAGGAAGCTTTGGACTCCTGCGCTGATTTCTTCTACCGAGGCCTGAGACCGTGCCGAAATTTCATCCACCAGCTGATCCTGGCTGGCACCGTGCTGACTCAGCCGATCCCAAATGTACTGGCCGCTGCCATCGAAGGCGTAGTACGCACCGGTATCAAGGTTCACGATGACGACCTCGTCATCGATGGTTTCGTGCATGATGTCCTGCGTGTTGACGCGAAAGGATTGGCTCACGACCCTGTTTCTCCAAGACTGCGATCGGCAGATGCCTGCGCGCGGCGCCTGTCCAGCATTTTCTTCAATACCAGCAAACGCTCCGACTGCTCGCTGGCGCAGCGCAGGTTGGTGTTGGATTGGTGGATGCGCCTGCGCAACAAAATGTGTTTCATCATGCGACAGCGGAGACCCGACTCCGTCAGCCGGGCGAACCAGTCCATGTCGACACCCAGATTGAGGCTCTCATCCCAAGGCCCCACCCGCTCGAATCCAGCGCGGCGGATCATGGTGGTCCCCGCCATGGGCGCAGGCATGACTGCGGACGTCTTCCCGCGGATGCGCTGGGCGAATGCCTCGGGCAATTCTTCACTGACGAACTGCCGCATATGGCCCTGAACGCAATCGAGCCCCGGTTCTTCATCAAAGGCATTCATCTGCAAACTCAGCCGCCCCGGCGTATAGATGTCGTCGGCATCGAGAAAGGCAATGAAACTGCCTGAGGCCAACCGATACCCGGCGTTTCGAGCGGCGCCGATGCCGGCGTTCGCCTGATGGCACCAACGCAGGTGACCCGAAAACCCGGTCAGCACCTCTTTGGTGTCGTCCGTGGAGCCATCGTCGACAACGATCAGTTCGACTTCGGGGTAGTCCTGATCAAGAACGCTCTGAATGGCCTCGCCAAGGTACGCGCTGAGGTTGTAGGTCGGGATGATGACGCTGATCAGTGGGCGACGCATCGTCCATGTCTTCATGCTTTGGGGAAGAAGGGATGAAAGCTTACCGCCACGCAAGATAGCGCAAGGGCGCGCTGAGTGTCCACCAGGCGAGGTAATGAGCGGTCGGGACTGGCTGGAGGCTCGCGATCCACAGCCGGTTGGCCGGATGCTGGGGGCCGCGCGCCAGCGCCGCAGTCAATTCCCTGGAGGAACAGGGAACGCCGCGCGACCAATCGGACAGCGCCTGCTGCAGTTCGGGAAATTCCTCTTCGCATTGGAGCGCATGGCTGGTGATTGCCAGCATGGCAATCACCAGCCGGGCCACGGCCTGCCGCTGGGCACTCTGGAAAAATCCCTCCCAATCCGTCACCGCCCGGCTGCGCAGCATCAGGTAAATGTCCCAGAGTTTGCGGTAGTTGGGCCTGGCCCGTTCCACGTCCTCGGCGATGCCCAGCAGGAGCATCAGCAGCGTATCCTCCGCGCTCAGGACGACATAGCCAGCGTCACCGTATGTCCAGTTGCGACTCCGCTGCCAGACAGCATCATAGTCGACACGGTGCCCCGGGCGCGGGCGAAATATCCAATGCAGATCCACCGCCACTCCGCACCCGAGAAATTCCTCGGCATGGCTGAAGCGTCGTACCAGCCGCGAGCCCAGAATGCCGGTATGGCGGGAGCGATATCCCGCCCGTTGCAACGCGGATACGGCGTCCTGCAACCGCTCGTGTCGCACCAGCAGATCGAGGTCCCAGGTAAAGCGGTTTTCCACGCCGCCCCAGTACTGGTCGGCAAGGTGCAGGCCCTTGGTGAGGATGAAGTCCACACCTGCCAAGTCGAAGTCGCGGTGAAGCGCCGCCAACGCCGCCGACAGTTGCACTCGGCGCCCATGCTGGGCATCGCGCTGCCAGTTCAGCTGCTCACGGAATCGAGCGGGAAACAGCTTGGCCAAATGCAGTGCTTCCAGTCTGCTGAGGAAGTACAGTCCCAGTTCATGGCGCTCAATGAATGTTGCCAGCGCAGGAATATCGACGGCGCGGGACAGGATACTGGCAACGATGCGCTGACGTTCCCCGGCGGCCAGCAGCTTCAACAAGGCAATTTCAGCCACGAATCGCATACGTGCAGTATAAGTGATGGTCCAGGAGCCCGCGGAGTTCGGTCCCCTCGCTTCCCCGGTTTCCTTCGGAGTCGGAGCCCATCGTGTAGACTCCCAACGACGAATCCAGAACCCCCTTGCCACAGCGAGGACTCATGAGAGAACGGAGCACACCAGAAATTCTGCAGCGACCGGTCACAACCCCCGACGCGCCCGGGCTGCCGCCGGATGCCCCCATCCCGGGAACAAATGCGGTCGAGACTGCCGGGGGAAGACCGTGAGCGCGATACCCGAGGCCTACTGGAAGATGGTGGCGCCACTGATCGAACGGGCACGGGTGCTTCTCGAGGACGACGAGAGCCTTCACCCCATCGCCTTCGTCGGGTCCTCCAGGAACCAGACGATCAAGATCGTGGTTCTCAACACCGCCGGTGGCGACGTCGAAGACACTTCCGCCGAACAGGTGCGCCAGGCGGCCTACCGGGAGAACGCTGACTTCGTCTTCACGGTCATGGAAGCCTGGGGTCTGCCGCCGGAGAAGGTGGGCAAGTACCAGGCGATCGTCGATCAATACGGATCGATCGAGGCGTCACCCTACGCGGTCGATTTCGTTTCCTTCGCGCTGGAAACCGTGCGCGGTTCCTGGGTCGCGCAGGTCCCGTTGAAACCGAAGGGCATCTCGAAGCGCAGGAAGACGTTCGGCGAACCGCGCTTCAAACTCGTCCCCGAATCCGCGGGTGGATTCGCGTCATTGTTGCCGCAGCAGGCGGAGCTCAGCGACGGCAACGAGACCCTGCACTGATCCCCTAGTGTCCTGTCATTGCGAGCGAAGCGCGGCAATCCATGCGCTGTCAATGAAACCAGTACTTTATGGATCGCCACGTCCCGCCACGCTGCGCTCGCGGCTAAAGGCTCCGCTCCTCGCGATGACGCATTAATCAGCGCTTCCCTAGTGGGCCATGCGGACTTGGGCTGCTCCTAGGCCGGCGACGGACCGAACAGACCCGCCAACGAGGGCGACAGCACCAGATCGAACGACGCCATCAGTTCGGCGACCGGGTCTTCCACCGGCTGGAAGTCCGCCAACAGCAGCGGGCGCAGGTGCTCGGGCACTCGACGAAACAACATGTCGTTCTCGTTCAGCGGCTCGCCGGCCACGTAGATCTGCGTGACGAACGGGACGTCGTCGCCCGGGAACACCGCCGCATGGATATGCGGCGTACGCCCCGGATAGGGAACCGGCCGGATGGTCCGAAAGCGGTAGCGGCCGTCGTCGTCGGTGAACGTATGCCCGAACCCCTGGAAGTTCGGGTCTTCCGCCCCCGCCTGGCGGTCACGGGGGTGCCGGTAACGCCCGTGCGCGTCGCACTGCCAGATCTCCACACGAACGCCCGCGAGAGGCCGCCCGTCCGTTTCCATCACCCGCCCGGACAGGTCGCTGATCTGGCCTGCGGCGCGACCGGAGCCGCCGTCGACCTGGGTCAGGTCATTATCCCTGTGCAGTGGGGGAACGACCGGATAGAAAGGCCCGGTCGCCTGCCCCGGGGTCAGCGCCCGCTGGGCGGCTCCCAGCGGCATCGACAGTAGCGCAGCGCCACCGCCGAATACGAGCCGTCGGCGCAATTTCGATTGTGGGGACATCGGACACCCTCCGAAACGATGAATCACAGCCTTGGGACTCGCGCGAGGCCCAGCCGTTCCGCCCAGAACCCGCGGCGCCCCGGAGGAAAGCGAATGGCACCGTTCGAGGCCCGGGGGTCGGGGGCCTGCGCGGGTTCATTCACGTCAACTGCCATGGCGCCGGCGGCCACCAGTGGTGACGAGCGGCGTAGGGTGCCAATGAGCGCAGCGAATTGCACCGTTCGAGGCCCGGAAGCCCGGGAGTCGGGGCCCGCGTGCTTTCGGCGCGGTTCGGCTTCGCCTCACGGCACCCTACGAGTGGCTTTCACGTTAAAGTACGCCCCTCGCCAAACGCTTCGAGGACCGACAATGCTGGAAACCCTTCTGGCCCGATTCGCCCACCCCAACGTGAAATTCTCGCTGCGCGACAGGCTGGTGCTGATCGAACTGGTCAACGACTTCGGCACCGCCAGCCTCACCACCTACGGTGGGACGCTGCTGAGCTACGCCCCCGCTGGCGGCAGCGACCTGCTCTGGGTCAGCGAAACGGCGGTCTACGACGGCAGCAAGCCCGTTCGTGGCGGCGTACCGGTGTGCTGGCCCTGGTTCGGTCCCTACGATCCGGAAGCCATGGGCGCCGACCCGACCGATGCGGCGAAGAAGGCGCACGGTTTCGCACGCTATGAACTGTGGGAAGTGGAGGCGGTGAGCAGCCTCCCGGATGGCGCGACGCAGGTCATACTGTGCCTGACGCCGAACCCGTCGATTGCCAGGGCCTGGCCTCACGATTTCAGGCTGCAGCTGGCAGTGACACTCGGCGAAAAGCTGCGCGTCGATCTGATCGGCCAGAACCGGAGCCAGCGGGACTGGATCGTCAGCGAGGCGCTGCACACGTACTTCCGCGTTGGCGAGGCCGAGGGACTCGCGATCCGGGGTCTCGAAGGCGTGCAATACGTCGACAAGCTGCAGGACCAGGCCCTGCTGACACAGAACGGAACATTGCGCATCGATCCGCCGCTCGATCGAGTCTTTCTGGACCACACCGGCCCGGCGGTCATCGATGACGCCGGCCAGGAGCGCGCAATCGAACTCGGGAAGGACGGCAGCGCCTCGACCGTGGTATGGAATCCCGGAAAGGAAGGCGCCAGGGGATTCGCCGACATGCCCGACGACGACTACCACGCGATGGTCTGCGTCGAAGCCTGCAACGCTCTGAACAACAGCTACACCCTGCGTGCGGGCGAAACGCACACGTTGAGCATGACCCTTTCGCTCGCATCCTGAAGCGTGCAAGGGTGCCCATGCCGATACACCCGCACCTGCGTACTTGAACCTCGAACGCACGGCAGCCCGGACGATGACCAACCACGACATCACGATTCGCACGCTCACCGGACGCGACGCACAGCTGCATGCCTACGTCGACGACCTCGCGCGGCTGCGCATCTCGGTATTCCGCGATTTCCCCTATCTCTACGCTGGCTCGCTCGACTACGAGCGCAACTACCTGCGCACCTACCTGGATTGTCCCGATAGCGTCATCGTGCTGGCGTTGGCTGGCGACGCGGTGGTCGGCGCATCCACGGGGTTGCCGCTGGCCGCGGAAACGGCGGAATTCCAGCAGCCCTTTCATGCCGCCGGGATCGATGTGGAAACCCGGTTCTACGGGGGTGAATCGGTGCTGCTGCCGCATTATCGCGGGCGCGGGATCTACCGTGCGTTCTTCGCTGGCCGCGAGAATCATGCACGTGAATTCGCGCGTTTCAGTCACATGACTTTCTGCGCCGTCCAGCGCCCGGCGGACCACCCGCGCCGGCCACCCGATTACGTGCCACTGGATGCGATCTGGGCACGCTTCGGTTACACCCGACGCGACGATCTGGTGACACATTTCCAGTGGCCGGACCTCGACCAATCAGAGTCGACCGCCAAGCCCATGGTGTTCTGGGAAAAGCCGCTGTAACGCGCCTCCGCCCCGGGGGCGTGCATCCATGGGGCGCGCATCAGTGATGCACGCCCCGCCCCCGTGGAATGGCTTGATGCAACGGACGCGTCAGGGGTTACCGCAAGCCCAGGACCCAGCCACGATCTGCTGCCAGGAAACCTGCGCCTCGCAGTCGGCGACCCCATCATTGTTGAAATCTCCGACGATCGATACGGCACCAGGACCTGAGCTGGCGTTGATCGTTGCGAGCAGATATCCGCCGCCGCTCGCGCCCAGCCGTACCTGCCCCGCATGCGGGTAATCGTCGTACCAGAAGCTTCTGAGACGCTGCGGCGTGGTCACCCGAACGCTCCCAGGCAGAGAACCGACGTCCAGCGTCACGAGAATGTCGTCTTCCCAATACGAGCCGACGTCTGCTCCGCGCATGTCAAAATCGAAATAGCCGACCGACTCGTTCAACGTCTCCAGGCTGAGCCGCTGGCCGTCAAGGCGCTGGCTGTATGTGCCTTCGCAGAAATCCTCGACTTCGGACACGTTGGCCGATCCGTTGATGACGGCTCTCTCCAGGGGTGACCCGCCCAGATCCTCGTAGACCGAGGTCGACAGGTCGAGGAACCGGACCGTTCCCGAGAAGCTGTCGACGCAGGTGCCTTCGGACCACTGCGCGTTGCTGACTTCGACCCGCCCGTTCAGCCGGACGTACACCCCTTCATTGAACTCGGTACAGTCGCGGAATTCAGCGTAGCCTGAAGTCGCGCTCGTATCGCTGATGACAACGCTGCCGCTGACAGGGCACGGAATCGTCTCGGTCGCCTGCGGCAGAAGAACCGTATCTCCCGGGTCCCCGAGCGGGACCAGCGTCTGCGACTGACCGACATATGCGAGAGCGGTCTTGGTAACCTGGCGCAGGACCGCCATCTCCCTGACGGTGGCGGAATCCTCCGGCCCGGTATCCGCAAGCTGCAACGGCAACACGTCGCCACCGAACAGTATGTTGTTTCCGCTCACCACGGCGCCCCAAGTGACACTGGCCACTGTGGACGAGTTCTCCGAATTCAGAGTCATCAGTGACCGGGCGGAGTCACCGCCACCCCCGTTTCCATCATCACCCCCACCGCATCCGGTGAGCAGGAACAGCAACCCAAGCCCGGCAACACTCAAGACCCACCTGATCATCCTCTCTCTCCTCGTGTTCATGACGTTCCGTGCATGGAACGTTCGAGTAACGACTCTATGCGCCCGGTTTGGGCGAGGCCTTAAAGT
>JAABSN010000166.1 GCA_011390385.1 Thioalkalivibrio nitratireducens
CTTCGTCGGGTGGTTCCGTTGCTGCGACGACCAGGGAATCGAACCTCTCCGGATCCAGACCGCGGGCGAGGTCGAGGGCGACCGTCTCGGCACCGCCGACCCTGAATGCGTTGAGAACCTGGCATACCTTGATCTTCGCCATGGAGTATCCCTCGACGTCAGTCTGCGTGCATCGACCGGAAGAACTGTTCAAGTTGACGGCAATTGTCGACGATATTGAACCTATTCTCCACGCGTTCACGGCCGGCCGTCGAGTACTTTTCAACCAGCGTTGGTTGCTCCACGAGGTGGCGGATGGCCTCGGCCAGTGCGGTGGAGTCTCCCGGGCTGGTCGTGATGCCCGAGACTCCATCCTCGATCAACTCAGGAATTCCCGAAACAGTCGTCGATATCACCGGACAGCCACTGGCCATGGCTTCCATGAGAACGACCGGTATCCCGTCGATATCGCCGTCTGGAGCTTCCACGCATGGAAGGACGAAGATATCGGCTTGATCCAGGAGATCACGGATCACGTCCTGCTGCAGTGCGCCGGTGAACTCCATCGAATGTAGCCCTAGTCTTCGGGATTGCTCCTGAAGGTCTTCGAACAACTCGCCATAGCCGACCAGTTGTGCTTGATGCGGCAGATCCCATTGCTGAAGGATTGCCAGGGCATCCAGGAGGTGACGAAAGCCTTTCTTGGCGGTACACCGACCAATCGTCAGGATCCGGACTGGCTTCCCTGTTCGCCGTCGGAGTCGAAATGGAAACTTGCCGGGGTCGATGCCGCAGTGGATCACCTCGGCGCGGCGCGGTCCGGGCTCGATCTTCATGTAGTAGCGAAGATTGTACTCGGAAATGGCGACCGCTCCTGCCGCATGCTTCAACTTGGTCCCCAGGGCATCCGGGTCGCGATACAGGTCAGCGGCGTGACCGGTGAAGCTGTACGGGATCCCCGTCAGCAGATTCAGAAATAGTGCGTAATTCGCGGATGGGTTCGCGAAATGGGCATGGATGTGCTGGATACCGCTGGCCTCTACCCAGCGAACCTGTGTCGTGGACGCGACCAGCTGGTAGAGGAGCCTCAGTTTAGCGCGGCCGCTGGTGCCCTGCGCCAGGAGGACGATTCCGACAGCAGCCCCGAACCGCCGCGGCCTGCGGCATAATTCCAGCAAGGCGACCCTGATGAGGTGGCTGCGAGGGATGGGGTGGATGGACCTGGTGCCCGAGAGATCGCACTCGGGCTGGCTCGCATCGGCCTCTCCGGCGGCCCCACTGAGCGCAAGCAGGGATACAATATGACCGGCAGATCGCAGTTGCGATATTTCTCGCGTGATGAATGTGTGCGATAGAGACGTGAATCTCGTCGTCAGGTAAAGGATGTGCACGCAGGACTCCGGGGTGGTGACGATCTCATGGACCACGTCGAGGGTGCAAGGATACCACCTCCTCCGGGGGGGCACAAGGAGCCGCGGCCGGATGCTTACTTGCGTGGACCCAGGGACCACGGCCCAGACCTCTGGAGCCATGTTCAGTGTAACGCTCTGGAAAATAGAATCTTGAGCGACACGAGCTTGCGCCTTGTCGGAATTTTGCAGACCTTCTCTGGCGACGGATGACACGAAGACGAGCGATTCCATGACGAAAAGGGACACGATGAATCAGACGAGTGCCGGATGCCGACCAGTCTTCATCGTGGGGATGAACGGCTCGGGCACCACCATGATGCTGGACCTGCTCGATAGCCATCCTGCCTTGTTCGGATTTCGTCGCGAGACGCTGATCATTCCCCATTTCGTTGCGACGCTCGAAAGCTACGGTGACCTCACAGACGACTCGAATTTCGAGAAACTCTGGCGCGATTTTCTTGGCTCACCGGTCTTCCGGTTCGTCAATGGCGGTCAGCTTCCGCCGTTGCCCGCCGACTGGCGCGATTCTCCGCGCACTCTTGCCGCCGTCATCGACGGCACCTACAGGATCTTCGCTGAACAAGCGGGCACGTCGCGCTGGTGTGAGAAGACGCCCATGCATGCCTTGCACATCGACACCTTGAACGGTGTCTTTCCTGGAGCATGTTTCATCCATATGGTGCGCGACGGCCGGTCATGCGCGGCGTCGTTACACCGACGCTGGAAGTATCACCCCAGTCGGACGATGGTGCGGTGGAAGAGGCTCGTGCCGTTGGCCCGGCGGCGGGCCGATCAATGTGAAGCAGCGTACCTCGAGGTTCGCTATGAAGATCTCACATCGGATCCCGAGAAAGTCATGAGGCAGGTCTGTGCCTTCCTCGAGGAGGAGTGGGATCCTCGCGTGCTCGAGACGAGCCGGGTGCGTTCATTCACAGGGACGGAACAGACCAGCATCGTTGATCGAGCGCCGGTCTGGAACCGCTATTTCGGCAAGCGCCAGGTTGCGACCCTGGAACGCATCGGTGGCCGCCTTCTGACCGAGCTCGGATACGAGGCGGAGTATCACGGTGACGGCGATTGGAACCCCGCCTCACACCGGGTCCGGTGGTGGACCCTGCGCGACGATCTCCACCTCCTGTATCGTGCGGTGGTCACGGAATTGACAGTACGCGATGACCGTCGGTGGGATAGCCTCGGCAATCGTATCCGTTCCGCGATCAAGCAACGGTTGTCTTCTCGATCCTGATCACGATCCGAAAGCGCGATTCCAGCGGATGACAATCGAATCAGGTGCAGCTAGAGTGCAGGTGCTCACGACCCCGCGACGGCCCAAGACGCTGGAATGGTGATGACGGACAAGCAACCTCGACGATTGGCCATGGTGGCGTACTCCCACTACCAGACTGATCCTCGCTGCCGACGCGAGGCGGAACTCTGCGTCGAGGCGGGATGGGACGTCGACTTCTACGCGCTGAGGAGCAGTGGGAATGCGCGGGAGCTGGATTGTCGTGGCGTCCGGTTGATCGAGCTTGCCATGGACCGTTACCGTGGCGATTCCGCGCTCGCCTACATCGCGAGTTACCTGCAGTTCCTGTTCCTGGCGATGGTCGCGTTGATGCGAGGCCATGAGCGCTGGAACTACGAGGTCATCCACGTCAATACCATGCCTGATTTCATGGTGCTCGCGGCGATCTGGCCACGCCTGCGCGGGGCGCGCGTTATCCTCGACATCCACGATGTGATGCCCGAGATCTACATGACGAAGTTCAGCTTGACCGCCGACCACTGGAAGATCCGTCTGATCCGCGCTATCGAGATCCTGTCGACCAGGATGGCCGATCGGGTCCTGACGGCGGAGCATCCCAAGGCCGAACTGCTGGTGGAACACGGAGTGCCGCGAGACAAGATCCGAGTCCTGCTCAACCTGCCCGACCCACGGATCTTTCCGATTCGCGATCCACGTGCTGCCATGGAAGAAGGTCCGACGGCGCAGGAGTTTCGTCTTGTCTACCATGGCACAGTGACTCACCGATTGGGGCTTGATCTTGCTATTCGTAGCCTGCCCCTGGTGCTCGAGCGGTATCCAGGTGCGGGATTCCGCATCATCGGAGACGGGGATCATTTGCCCTCGTTGCATGCCTTGACGCGCGACCTTCTTCTCGAGGACAACGTCAGCTTCAGCGACGAGTTTCTACCGATCGAGACCATCGTGCCAGAGCTTCGCCAGGCCCATCTCGCCGTGATCCCGACTCGATTCGGGGTGAGCACGGATTACATGCTGCCGACCAAGTTGATCGAATACCTGCGCCTCGGAATACCGTCCCTGTTCACGCCGACCAAGACGATCCGCTGGTATTTTGGCGACAACTGCATATTCTACCTTGACGATCCGACCCCTGAGAAGATCGCGGCCAAGATTCTCTGGGTTGGTGACCATATGCAGGAGGCGCTTGACGTGACGGCGGAGCTTCAGCAGCGGTTCTTCGCGCAGTACGACTGGGAAAGACACAAGAAGACATACCTGGATCTGCTGGTGGAGCTGGTTGGCTGATCGCGCGGTGGTTCGAGGAGTTTGAGCATCATGCCCGTGTTCTATATCCGCAACGACGACGTCAATGTCCTGGATGACGAGCTTGTCGCCGTGACCAGCCGCTGTGCTGACGAGGGTGTGCCGATCACACATGCCGTTGAGCCAGCCAACCTCACCGACGAGGCGACGCAGTGGCTGCGCGAGGTGAAGGCTCGAGATCCTCGCTTGCTGGAGATCATGCAGCATGGCTTCGACCACCAGAAGCGTGATCGAGGTGAGTTCGGAGGTGTCCGGCCTTATGACGACCAGTTGAATGACCTGTCTCGTGGCAAGGAGATCATGCTCGAGGCCTTCGCGGGTGACCTCTTCCCGTGCCTGAATTTCCCGTTCGGTCCCTACAACCGGCACAGCATGCGTGCGGCTGACCGCCTGGGCTTCCGGGTCGTCTCATCCCACTACAACAGCAGACGCTCGCGTCGCATGTGGTATGCCCTTGGTCATGCGTTGAACCGGGGCCTGGTCCTCGGACGTCACGTTTCCTATCACCTGGATTTCTACCCGGGCACGGGGATGTTCTGCGTGGACATGGCTGTATCGGTCATCGAACGCTACCTCGGAGAGTACGGCTCTCGGACCTGCGTCTTCCATCCGTTGGATGAGATCAAGCGCCGGATCGATAGCTTCGTGCCGCACACGCCTGTCATCGGCCTGTTGCTTCATCATCGCTACCACACCGATGAAGCCTCCCTCGACCTCATCACCGATGTCATCCGCTATGCCAGATCCCTACCGGACAGCACGTTCATGAACATTGATGAGGTCTATCGCCGTCACTGCCCCGCGCCTGGGGAGGGTTTCCGGGATGTCTCCTGAGGTCCCGATTCTCTGTTTCGCGGGGGACAACTACTGGTTCAGTAACCCGCACAGTCGTTATCACCTGATGCACGCCGTCCATCGAGCTGGACATCGTGTGCTGTGGGTGAATTCGATCGGCATGAACCTGCCGAAGGCCAGGCAGCGTGGATTCTTGCAGCGTGTCATCCTGAAGCTGCGAAGCTGGATGCGCTGGCTCAAACAGGCCGAACCTGAATTCTGGGTCCTGTCTCCCATCGCCCTGCCATTGTTCGGCAACCGCACGATCGAGAAGGCGAACGCAGCCTGGATTTCGGCCCAGGTCCGGCTTGCATGCCGACTGCTCCGGATGGAACAGCCTCTGGTCTTCGCATCCATCCCCTCGTTTGCCGACGTGATTGCCGGTATTCCCCACCGTGGCCTCATCTACTACTACTCGGACAAGTACAGCGCGTACCGAGATCTGACAGCGCGTGACGCGATCGCGGCGAAGGATCGCGCCCTTTTCGAGGCCGCAGACTGTGTTTTTTGCGCTTCGGATCGGATTCACGCGGCGCTGGTGAGCGAACGTCCCCACGTCTACTATTTACCCCATGCCGTGGATTTCCATCATTTCAATGCGGCCCTGGACGATGATGTGCCTGCGCCAGCCGATCTTGCGAGGATCCCAGCACCCCGGATCGGCTATTTCGGTTCCCTGACCGACTCCAATGACACCGCACTCATCTTGGACGTTGCCAGCCAGGCTCAAGATCTGCAGTTCGTGCTCATCGGGCGCGTCCTCGGGGACTATCGTGCGCTCGAGGAATTGCCGAATGTTCATCTCCTTGGATTCAAGAGATATGCAGAGCTGCCAGCCTATGGCCGCCATTTCGACGTTGCGTTCATGTGCTGGAAGATGACAGATTGGATCCGGCACAGCAATCCGCTGAAGACCAAGGAGTACCTGAGTCTCGGGCTGCCGATCGTGTCGGTTCCCATCGATGAGTTGATGCAGCGATTCTCGGATCATGTCGTCCTGGCCGAGACCGGTTCCGAGTTCCTGCAGGGAATTCGCCGGTGCCTGGAGAACGACTCGCCTGAACGACGCCGCCGACGGATCGACAGTGTGCGAGGTGATTCATGGGACGCGCGCATTGCCGAGATGATGGCGCGTTATGAGGAGGCCCGGGGTGGCTGACCGGCCCAACGATCTCGGGTTCCGCCTGCGCCGTTTCGGGGTGCGAATGATGGAGCGTGCACGCCGGACGGATGCTCTCGCGCTACTGCCGTCGCTAGAGCAGTCGCAATGGCTGTCTCCAGAGGCACAAGCCGAACGGCAACTTGTATCGCTGCGAGCGCATCTGCGTTTCTGCGGGGAGCATGTACCTTTCTACGCTGAGATGTTTGCAGAACATGATTTCGCACCGGATCGGTTCACGTGTGTCGCCGATCTGTCCAGGCTACCACTGCTCGACAAAGCAGCGATCATCGACGCCGGTTCACGTCTATATCCTGTTGACAATGTCCAACGCCAGCTCAGAGCCAAGAGCACGTCGGGTTCGACCGGGATCCCGCTGAACTACCTCCTTGATCGCCCTTCGCATTCCTATCTCTGGGCTCAGATCTGGCGCGCTTGGGGCCAGGCCGGCTATCGCCCTGGTGACGTCTATGCGACCCTCAGCGGAGGTGCGCTCCTCCCGCGCAAGGTCGATCTGAAGCAGCGCATCTATCTGCTGCTGAGCGGTTGTGTGCACCTGCCGAGTTATCACCTGACGGCGTCCGAGATGGACCGATACATGGCCATCCTTCGGAAACGAGAGGTACGCTACCTCTACGGATATCCATCGAGTCTTGAAATGTTTGCGACCCACGTCATCGAGCGCCAAGTGCGACTGCCGGCCATGGCTGCCGTCTTCACGACCAGTGAGATGCTGATGCCGGCTGCGCGATCGATCATCGAGGAAGCGTTCCGGACCCGCGTTTATGACACCTATGGCTGCAACGATGGAGGCGTCTACGCGTTCGAGTGCGCGCAACACGATGGCTACCATGTCGGAGACGAGAGTTGTTTCGTCGAGGTCGTCGACGATGACGGCAATCCGGTTGCCGATGGGGAAGTCGGGCGGATCGTTACCACCCCTTTGATCAACCGGGGACACCCGTTTCTTCGCTATGTTACGGGTGATATTGGAGCGCTCGACCACCAAGCTTGCGCTTGTGGACGAGGCCTGGCCCGTCTGGTGCAGTTGCAGGGGCGAGAAAGAGACTTCGTCGTCACGCCGGACGGCAGGCGGGTCCACGGCGCGTTTTTCAACCACTTTGAACCGTTCTACGATTCTCCGTGGCTGACCCGATTCCAGATCCATCAGGCGCAGAGGGACCAGCTAACTGTACGGGTCCAGGTCACACGACCGCCGACACCCGCTGAGCAGGCCCGCCTCGTGAACGAACTACGGCGAGGATTGGGCGAGATGAAGATCAATATAGAACAAGTCGATCGGTTTGAGCTTGGAAGCAACGGTAAGTTCAGGGTCGTGATCTCCGACCTGGCGATGAAGCACGCGGACGCCCCGGCCAGCATTCATGACAACAAGAAGATTATATAGAATCAAAAAAGCGGGCGGTTAAACGGCGCTCCTTTCGGACTCGGTTCTGCGATTACGTTTCCGGACGAAGCAGGTCTCGCATCGCCGGCGCCCTCGTTCCC
>JAABSN010000167.1 GCA_011390385.1 Thioalkalivibrio nitratireducens
GTGGCTCGATTGCGCCGACGGCAGAATACGGCTTGAGGCAGCGTTCCGCCCCCGCATACTGGTTCGGCGTTTCCTCTGCCGATTCTGAGAGCATCGCATCAGTGCCAGGAACAAAGGCTCGCGCGGGCCAATACCGCATCCTCCCTCGACGCTGTAGCAAAAGAACGCAACAGGAGCTGCCACGTTATTGACATTGCGGTCACCCTGCGAAAGACTCCAACGAAACGCAGTCGCATTATGACCGTCCACCGCAAACCCCGAGGGCTGGCAATCATGATCACCAAGAAACCCGGATCCACCACCACGTCGATCTCCCTCGCTGATCTCGAGCGGGATTCTGTTGTCGCCCGGGAACTTGCTCAGGAATTGCGCCAAGCGAAAACCGGGCAGGCCAATGCTCAATACCGTACGGCTCACTTTGCCGCTGCCGGAGGAGACAAGGGCAAAGTAGCCCCGCCGCGTCCACAACGCTGAAGCCCAAAGCGAAAAGGCCCGCGGACCCGCGAGAGTGCGCCCCCCTATTTGGCTTCGCGGGTAGAAAAAGCGGCTTGGGCCGTCGGTACGCCACTGGCATGACTCGACCGGTCTCCCTGGCAAGGCACCCATCTTGATGAAGATCGACGGCTTGCTGCCCGGATGACCCGCATCGTTCAGTCCGAGACCGTGCCGGCATTGCACGCAAGACACGAAAAAAGCGCGGCTGTACTCGTAGCCATCGCGCAGGTGCTGGGAGAAACAGAGGAGCCGAGTCCGGAGCAACAAGAATTCCTTTCGATTTACCAGTGGCTCGCCAACCTGCCCCCTGCACTCTTTCAGACAGTCTGGCAGGACCCTTCCTGCTATCACTGGGCCATCATTTCCTTCGAACTGATGATGGCTGACGCCGGCGCGGCGCCATTATCGGGACTGGCCGCGCGCTACCGCGACGTCGTCGCGCCACACGACCCGGAGAGCGCGCTGCACACGAGCCTGCACGAGATTCGGTTGTTTGCAGCAGCATGCGCGTCGATCGCAAGGCAAGACATCCTGTTCGCCCAGCCCCTCCACCTTGACCTTCCCCGCACCCTCCCGGGGACCGGCTACAGCCTGGCCGGAACCGGGACCATCGTATTGCACGGGTTCGCGTCCGGGGCTCTGCGGGTCAGCACTCCCGACGGTGACGTTCAGGACCTGTTGCCCGACCAGCCGCTTGATTTCGTTGCGCTCCTGAACGACCCGAAGGTGGAATTCGAGGGTGCGATCCTTTGGCTTCAGCCGTCGCTTTTCAACCTTCCGTCTCTGGAACCCGAGATCCGAGCGATCAGTCACTTCCCTCGCGAGTCGCAATCATGCGCCGCCGAACCCCTGAGCGAGGCGCTTGAACTGATCGAGAAATATGCCCCGGATGTCTTTTCCGCATTCCGCGAACAACCCCTGATCGTCGCGGTCAAGCATCCGGATCAAGCGGATTTCTCCAATATCAGTCACTCCATTCTACCCGGCGCCTTCATCATCACTTTTGTCGCCAACGGCCCGGAACTCGCCGACGCGATCATCCACGAATTCCACCACGGCCTGCTGTTTGCACTGGAAGAGGACGGCCCATTCATGGAGCCGCAACCCTACGACCCGCAAAACGATTGCCGTTTCTATTCCCCCTGGCGCGACGATCCACGCCCGCTGCATGGAATTCTGCACGCCCTCTATGTCTTTGGCCCAGTCGCGCAATTCTGGATGGAGCTGTATCGCGACTCTGCGCAGCCGGAAGAAATGAGAACCTATGCGTTGAGCCAACTTCATGCGATCACGCTCAGGCAGCTGCTCGCGGTCGATGAGCTCGAACGTCACGCTGTCTTCACGCCCATTGGTCAGCGTCTGTTCGAGCAGTTGCGCGCGAACACTCTGGCTCTGCGCTGCAGCGCGGAGGACATCGCAGGATGCAACGAGGTGCCGGCGCTGTGTTGCTTGATCGACGGCCGGATCGAAGTCAGGCGCGACCCGATCAACCAGGAGCCCCTGAATGTAGGGGAATGGATTCGGCAACACGCGCGGGCACGTGGCAACGACGAAGCGGTGGCAGCTCTGGCGCGCGTGACTGCCTGAACGATGAACACTTCACACCGACCCCAGGCTTGACTGAACCCTCCGCAACTGCCGTGCTGCAACTCGAAGGATTCGTTGCACGGTTCGGGCCGGCCCCTGGTCCCGGCGATCCATGGGCTCAACTTTCGCGGGGCGCCAACTTGTCCGGGGCACTGGAGGAACAATCCTGCAGACTTCAGAAGGGTTTTCTGACCCTGGTCGGATGGACTCACCGGAACCAGATCCCACCCCGAGTCGAGAAGATCGGAATCAACGATGCTTCGAAACCGCTGATGGTCGTCGCAGGAACGCTGGCCGATTCCGCCCGCGGAACATCAAACACATGTTATGCCGCGCTTGGGACCGGCCAGATGCAGGCGATCACGGGGCTCGACGGCGCCTACGCCCTGCTGGGTATCAGACCCGGGACCGACGAGTTGTTGCTGGGAGTCGATTATTTTGGCCTGCAGCCACTCTACTACGTGCGCCACGCCGGCGCGATCTGGTGCACCACGGCACTGCGTGGTCTGGCCATGCTCCCGGACCTTCCTACAGGCATCGATCGAGCGCATCTGATCAGGAAAAACCTCCGGATCGGGCGCGTCTACACCGATGCACAGCTTCTTGGCATTACGCGAATCCGAGCCAACAGCCTGCATCAGCTCCCGCTCGAAGGCGTTCCGAACATCGTTCACGGCGAGCCCATCCAACCCGTTGCCGAAAGGAAATGCACCCGGTCTGATCATGACCTGGTGGCTGCCCTCAACACCCGAGTCCTCCAGCGTGTCAACCAGATTCCGGGAAACCAGCCGTTGGCGCTCTGGCTCAGCGGAGGTCTGGACTCACGCTGGATATCAGCAGCACTGCACAGAAGTGGACGCACGCATGACTTGCTGATCGTCGGCCCCGAGGGTGACGAGGATCGCGCTCTGGCACTGCAGTACGGGGAAGCTCATCGTCGGCGCATGCTCGTTGGTGACCCCACCGATCTGGAAAGCGCCCTGCGCCTGCCCGAGATCAACTGGCACCTGGACGCCTCCGCAAGCCTGTTTGAACAAATGGTCGGAGGCTTGTGGCCGACATTGGTCACTGAATCGCCGCGACTGCTGCATGGCTACTTCTGGGACCTGCTGAAATCGACCCCGCCGATGTTACCCCGAAGCCTGGGCGACCTGCGCCCCGATCGTCTTCCGTTTCAGAACGCACCGGATCCGATGTCGCAGTTGCTTCAGATCACCAACCGATTTCTGGACCAGTCCCGACTGGCGGTCCTTGCGCCTGACGCACCTGAACTGTTATGCGAAGCCGTCCAATCCCTCGCTCCGCGCCTGTGTACCGACGATCCGCCCCAGGTTGTGTTGCGCCTGTCGATCGACGGGGGTCCGCTCGAGCCTTTTCTGACCTGGGGGAGAATGGGATCCGTTCTGGGTGGTAACGAGTTTCCGCTCGCGGACACGGAACTGGCCAGCTTGATCCTGGAAACCATGACGTTGCCCAAGGCGCGACGCGAATCACTGCAGGCACGCTGTGTGCTGGCACTCGATCCCGAGGTTGCCGGCCGGATCCCGGTGCACCCGCTGAACATTCGGCCCGACGTTCTGGCTCGTGGCGGACCACTGCGCAGTGGTCACGTGATTCGCAATCCCGCGTGGCTGCCTGGTCGAATCCTTCAGCGTTCGCGCATGCACCGAGCCCCATCCCGAATGCAGGTTCTCGGCAGTCCATTTTTCCGCAAGTGGCTCGATGACCTGCTACAACCCGGCAGCGCGGCAGCAACGGCATTTGGCCATCAGAACATCGCCAATTTCGCAGCCGCTGCGCTGGCGCCACCGTTTTCCTGGCGCGCGATCAGCATCCTCTACGAGTTGGCGGCCATGGAGCTGTTTGTCCAGTGTTTTCGGCGCGCCCAATCCGGCTCCCGACGCCCCTGGGTCGGACTTGAACCGCCCATCCAATAGCACACTCGTATCCCGTCACCCAAGCCGCTGCTTCATGATGCGCCAGAAGAACACCGGATTGCCCACGATGTAACGCCTGCCCAGACGCAGCGGATCCATCAGCAGCCGGAAAAGCCATTCCAGACCATGATTCCGCATCCAGCGCGGGCCCCGCCTGAGGTCACCCGCAACGTAATCGAACACCGCTCCGCCGGTGAATGTGACACCGACATCGAGTGCATCCCAATTATCGATCAGCCAGTTTTCCTGGGCAGGCATACCGAAGCCCACGACCAGCACGTTGGGCCGCACCGCATTGATATGGCTGACCACCGCCTCGTTCTCGGCGCTGCCCGACTCCTTTTCGAAATATCCGTGCATGACCCCGACGACATTCAGCTGCGGATATCGCTCCTTCAGACGCGCCGCCGACCTCTCCGCCACGCCCGGGCGCGCTCCGAGCAGATAAAGCGAGAAGGACCGTGCCTCACACAAACCAGCCAGATCCCATATGAAATCCGCCAATGTCGCCCGGCGAGGCAGTTTCTGCCCCAACAGCCAGGCCCCCAATCGAAGCCCCGCACCGTCGATGCGAACAAAGTCCCCACGATTGAAGAAATCTCGAATCGACGGGTCTTCATAGGCGATATTGAAGCCATGTATGTTCCCGGAAAGTATCAGGGCCTTGTGCCCCGCCTGAATCCTGGACGCAACCATCGTCAGGATTTCGGCACCACCCAAGCAGTGAAAGGAAATACCCAGAACATTCGCCGACTTCATGCTGTGCCCTACCGTGATCGCCAGGCCGCGACCAGGGCCAGAATACCTGTTTGTGCCATTTACCGGGAAGCGGCACACTGCCCGGTGCGCTCGCTGCGTTCCACCAGCGGCTCCAGTGCTTCCCAGACGTTCTCCAGGATTCGTGACTGTCCCTGCGCAGAAGGATGAATTCCGTCGTCAAGCATCATCTCGGGCTCCAGCGCTACACCGTCCAACAGGAAGGGAACGAAGGCGAGATCCCTGGCAGCGGCAAGATCGGCGAAAACCGCAGTGAACCGCCGGGTGTAGACCGGACCATAGTTCGGAGGGATCTCGATGCCCAGGAGCAGAACGTCGGAACCGGTTGCGGCAATCGCATCCAGCATCGCCTCGAGATTCTCGCGCATCGCTTTTGGCGAGAGCCCGCGCAGGCCGTCATTGCCGCCGAGTTCGAGGATCACGATCTCGGGCTCGACCTGATCGAGGAGATCGGGAAGTCTGTTCCGTCCTCCCGCCGTGGTCTCGCCACCGACGGATGCATTGCGAACCAGCCACCGAGAATCCCGTTTGTCGAGACGCTGTTCCAGCAGGGCAACCCAGCCAGCGTCAGCATCGATCCCGTGCGCGGCGCTCAGAGAGTCACCGAATACCAGGATTCGATGCAAATCCGGGGAATTACTGGCGCCGGAAACACTCCATTGCAACGCCAGTACCATTACCATCAGGAAACGAAACATGGATGCATCCTCTCAATCCGTCATTCTCGCCGCCACCCGCCTGGAAAAGCACGTCTCGGGACCCAGCGGCTCGCTGGAGATCCTGCGTGGAATCACCCTCTCGGTCCATCCCGGCGAGAGCGTGGCCATCCTCGGGGCATCCGGTTCCGGCAAGTCGACGCTTCTTGGCCTGCTTGCAGGTCTGGACGCACCGAGTGCCGGAGAAGTTCGATTGCTGGGAGCGAACATCGGAGAACTCGACGAGGACGGCCGTGCCGCGCTGCGCGCCGGACGGGTCGGTTTCGTTTTCCAGTCGTTTCAACTCCTGCCTGCGCTGACCGCCCTCGAGAATGTGCTGCTCCCTCTTGAACTCAACCCTTCCCACGCGCGCGTTTCCGCCCGGGAACTCACGGCGCGAGCCAGCGAGGCCCTGGAGCAGGTCGGCCTCGGCGGGCGGGCGCGGCATTACCCCCATCAACTCTCCGGTGGGGAACAGCAGCGTGTGGCCATCGCGCGCGCCATCGTCGACCGACCTGCAGTGCTGTTCGCGGATGAACCCACCGGCAACCTGGACGCCGAAACCGGCGCCCGCATCATCGACCTGCTGTTCGACCTTGCGGGCCCGGGCGATACCGGTTCCCAGGGGCAGGCCGCGCTGGTCCTGGTAACCCATGATACCGCCCTTGCACAGCGCTGCGATCGTATCGTGCAGATCCGCGATGGGTTGCTGGCATGACGCCGGGCCGATCGCCGATTCTGGTTTTCCTGCGCGACACCTTCCGCGAGTGGCGCAGCCCGGAACTGCAGGTGCTCGCAGCCGCACTGACGATTGCAGTGGCCGCGGTAGCGGCGGTGGGCTTCTTTGCCGACCGCGTCGACCGCGGCATGTCACTGCAGGCGGCAGTCATCCTGGGTGGCGATATTGCCGTCGTCTCCGATGCTCCAATACCGGATGCCTGGCTTGAAGCTGCGCGCGAACGCGGCCTGACCGCAACGCGCAGCGCCACGCTCCCGAGCGTCCTGTTCACGCCGGACGATGACTCGCAACTGGTGTCCGTGCGCGCGGTTGACCACGGCTGGCCTCTGCGCGGTGAGGTGCAACTGGCCAGCGCTGACGAATCCGAACGACGCCGGCAGGGGCCTGCCCCCGGGCAGGCATGGGGTGACGGCGCCCTGGTCGAGTCGCTGGCGCTCACTCCGGGGCAATCGACCGTCGATCTCGGGTACCACAGCCTCGACCTCGCCGCCCAGCTCCTGGTCGAACCCGATCGCGGCAGCAGCCTGTTCGATATCGCGCCCCGGCTGCTGATCCATTTCGAGGACCTGGAAGAAACCGGGCTGGTCGGCCCCGGCAGCAGGGTGCGCTATCAGTTTCTCGCCGCCGGCGACGCGACCGCGATCGATCGCCTGCGGGTCTGGCTGGAGGGCGAAATGCAGGACGGGCAACGCCTGCTTGACCTCGAGGATGCCAACCCCGAACTGCGGGAGGCAGTGAGCCGTGCCCGCAGCTTCCTGGGCTTGGCATCCCTGATGGCCGTACTGCTGGCCGGTGCCGCCATTGCCGTCGCGGCACACCATTATGCGAATCGGCGCGCCGACGCCGCTGCGGTGATGCGCGCCCTCGGCGCAAGCCGGCGCCATGTGCTGCGCATCTACTTCCTGCGTGTACTGGCGATCGCCGCGCTCGCCAGCACCGCTGGCCTCGCGCTGGGATTCGCTGCGCAGTTCGGCCTTAGCAGCCTGCTCGGAGGCTGGCTGGCCCCCGATCTTCCACCACCCGGCTGGCGCCCGGTCGCCGCAGGCCTCGGCGTCGGCCTGATCACGGCAACAGGTTTCGCGCTGCCGGCGCTGCTGCGCATCGGTCAGGTTTCACCCCTGCGGGTGCTCCAGCGCAATCTTGGGCTGCCACCCGTATCGGTGTGGCTGTCTGCGCTGCTCGCGCTGACCAGCTTCGGCGCCCTGATCTACT
>JAABSN010000017.1 GCA_011390385.1 Thioalkalivibrio nitratireducens
ATGCGGGAGATCCAGCGCGAAGCACAGCGTGGTATGCGCTGAGTCTGGCGCCGCCATGTGGTTCCCGGATCAGCCTTGCGGCTGTCCGGGCCGGCCTGTCATGTGTCACCCGGCGAACTGTCAGTCGTCGGCTTCGAAATCGAAGGTGCCCACCTGTTCGCCGGCCATCTGGCGGCGAACCACATCAACGTCCCGCGCGTTCAGCGCAAACGGAAAGCTGAAGATGTCAGCCGGACTGGAATCGCCATAGGGCCGGTTGCAGGCGGAAACCGCCTCGTCGCCGTTGCCGGGGCAGCCGGAGGTGCGAAAGGGCTTCCCGGAGTCGATCACCGCATCGAGTTCCTGGCGGTCGAGTCCGAAGTCGGTGATTCGCCCCTCTGCGTCGAAACGCATTTCAGCAACCCTGGCTCCGGCGTAATCAATCAGGTAGCGGCCGAGTTGCACGCGGCGCCATTGGTCGCGGGGCACCGGGTTCCAGTCTTCCATCATCGAGCCGCGTTCCGGAAAGAATGCGAACATGTGGTTGTGCCCGCCCATGTCACGGATGCGCTGGCAGACCTCGAGCATGTCGCGCTCGGTCTCGCCCATGCCGCAGATCAGGTGCGCACCGAACTTCTCGGGTCCGTAAATCTCCGCGGCCCACTCCAGCGCCTGCCAATACTTGTCCCAGCGGTGGGGACTGTGCACCGTCTTACCCCGGGTGCGCTCGAAGATTTCGGGGGTGACAGCATCCAGTGCGACGGTGAAGATATCGGCGCCCCGGTTGCGCAGGTCCTCCAGATCGGCATAGCGCATGGTGGTCGGGTTGGAAAGGATCGACACGGGTATATCAGGTACCTGTGCCACCCATTGGTCGAGCAGGGTGATGGTGTCGTCCCCGGAGTCGGGATGCGTGATCATGGAGATGCACATCCGCTCGAATGCCCCGTGATCGGCCCGGTTGCACACGCGTTCGATCACGTCGTCGTAACGCGCGGTGGGCCAGTCGACACGGATGAAATTGCGATCCGCATAGGCACTCTCTTCTTCGCGATGTCGCGCAAGGCCGCAATAGCTGCAGTTGGCGCGGCAACCTTCGGCGTAGGTCACCAACAGGTTGAGGCAATGCGTACAGGCGGTCCGGTGCATGCTGCCGTGGACCAGCCCCAGGGTGATCGCAGCCGCGGTGGACATCTGTACATATTCCGGAGAGCGCATCTCCGGAGTCCGGGTGTAATCGCGCGGGCGATGGAAATGGACGGGTGTTGCCACGGACTCGACGCGGGCATTCATTTCAGGACCTCCAGGGGGCGGATGCGAACTTGTAATGGGATGGGCTGCGCAGTCATGCTGCGGCGGCCCCGAAGTATTCGTCGAAGGCGATCCAGCCTTGGCGCTGAGTGGCATCCTGCCGGGCTGCGGGCGTGCGCCACAGGGGTTGCAGCGCGCGGCGGCGCGCAACGGCGCGCGCGAGCGCCGGGCCGAACTGATCGCGCATGTCCTCTTCGTATTCCTCGAAGGCCTGGGCATCCCCGTTCAGGAAGGCCACCGCGGCGTTGCCGGCATGCTCACCCGACACGACTGCGGCGGCGATCCCCGCCCCGGTGATCGGGTGGGTGAGGCCTGCGGCGTCACCGACGAACGCGATGCAGCCGTTTTGCAGCCGCTTGCGGAGCCCGCCCACTGGAATCGCACCGCCGGTGCGGCGCAATATTTCTGGGCCGACTTCTCCCCGTTCGATCAGCCGCTGGTGCAGTCGGTCCAGCGGGCCCTTGAGATCCGGCTGCAAGCGCTGATCGAGCCCGAGGCCTAGGTTGGCAACGTCGCCTCGGGGAAACAGCCAGGCGTATCCGCCCGGATAATCGTCCGAAAGCCAGATGATCGTGTCGCCGAGCGGTTGCGGCAGCGGCACGGTGTACTGACGTGTGATCACCGTCGCCAACGGGGCGAACCCAAGCGATGTGCCCACGGTCGAGTGTGGACCATCGGCGGCGACCAGCGCGCGGTAGCGGATGGACTGCACCTGTCCATTGCGGCGTATCGTCGCGATCCGCTCCGTGGGATCCAGCGCCGTCAGGCGCGAGGCGGTCCAGAGTTCGGCGCCATGATCCTGCGCCGAGCGGGCAATCGCGCGGTCGAACTCGGCGCGATCAATCATCAGACCGGGGAAATCGCTGGGATGCACTGCGCCGGAAGGAAGAATGCTTTGCATCCCGGTGATCGACTGGAGGCGTACCGGGTAGGCTCGGGCATAGGCGCCCATCGGGTTCGGGATGAATTCCGCGCACTGTACCGGTTCGCCGATGATCTGCCGGCGATCGACGGCCAGGACTTCCAGCCCCCCCGCGGCGGCCTTGCCGGCAGCGCTACCCCCGCCGGGCCCCAGACCGATCACCAGCAGATCCACCGATTTCATGACGGACGCTCGGTCGCTCCGGTGGTCGGGGAGGCGACGGTGGTCTTTGCCAGCGCATTGCGCAGCACGGTCAGGAAATCGTCCGGTGAAAGCAGCAGCATCTCGGCCGGGCTCCGGGTGAAGAAACGCCGGATGTTGTCTTCCAGTTCGCTGACCGGCGTATCGCGCAGGCTGGCCTCGAGATCGACCACGGTGCGGCCCGGTTTCACAAAGAAATCCCCCGTAATCCAGACCTGCTTGATGCGGTCTCGGGCATGGTCCAACGCCAGCGCCGCACGCATCAGGCCGCCGGGAGACTTGTGCAGGCCCTCCAGTATGCCGGCTTCGGCAGCGGGCCGGTGATGCTGGAAGATCCACTCCGGGGTATCCATTTCCCGCAGCGCTTCGGCAAATCGTGCTTCCTCGGTCGGGTTCAGCGCGTCATCCCACTCCAGGTTCACATCGAAGGCCTCGGCAAACGATGCGGCGAGTCGTTCCTGCACGATTTCGAACGAGGGCAACCCGCCCAGCAGGTCCTTCAGGTTCGCGACCCGCTCGCGCGCCGAGGAGATGGCCTTGTCGGAAAGCTTCTCCGCCGGGATGCGCAGGACCCGCAGCATGCGCTCGACATCGAAGTCGATCAGCAGCGTTCCCTGGTACAGGATGGAGTCACCGTCGAAAGCGCCGCCGGTCCCGGAGACCTTGCGCCCGTCGACCTCGATGTCGTTGCGCGGCCGGAAGCGGGCATCGACACCCAGGGCGCTGATGCCGCGGGCTGCAGCCTCGCAGATGCGTTGGGCGATCAGCGGCATCTCGGCGGTGCCAAGAAAGCGTTTGTCCAGGTACAGTTCCCAGCCGATCTGTGTCTGGTCGAAATAGATCGCGCCACCACCGGTGATGCGGCGCTGGATATCGATACCGTGTTCCTGGCAGTAATCCGATCGTAGTTCCTGCTCGACACTCTGATGAAATCCGACCAGCGCGCAGGGGGTGAAACGCAGGAAGCGCAGCGTATGTGGCGAGACGCCTTCCTGGTGCGCCTCCAGCAGTGCCCGGTTCAGCGCCAGGTTCTCGGCGGCACAGCGCAGGCCGGTATCGATGACACGCAGGGTTTTGGGATCACGCATGACTCAGGACTCCATCAGGTCGCGGACTGGGGAGAGCGCTGCAGGCGCGGCGACAACCGGAATGCTCAGGCCGCGACCCTGGGTGGCGGCCCGGCGTCGGACTTCTTCTTGAACGATGGTCTCGACGTCCAGTTCCAGGCCGCTGGGCGCGTCCCCGAGCGCCATCACTTCGTCGCCGACAACGATCGAGCAGCAAGCGGGGGTTACGCGGACGCGCCGCCCGAGCCGGGCCGCCAGTTCCACCGCACCGTCGGCCGGGTGCGCGATGCCGTCCAGGCCCGCCATGACCGCGTAGGTGTCGATCTGCATCCGGGCCTCGCCCGGGGGGCGCGCGCAGCCAAGGAGCAGGGGCGTGGCCGGCAGGGCGGCACGGGCAGCGCGGAAGAAATGTCCGGCCTCCGTCGAATCCGGTGTCGCAAAGGGCTTCTTCTCACTGGCGTAGAAGGGCATCACAACGACCAGGACCACCGCATCCGGAAGGTGGCGCTGGATGATCTCCAGAGCCTTCCATTCGCCCAGCATCTGGCCATAATGAAGCCCGATCACGATGTGTGGCACGACTTTCATTCGGGTTCGCACCAGACTCTCCAGGGTGGCCTCGAAATCGGCCACCGACCGGCGCAAGTGATAGACCCGGGTGATGGTTTCCTGGGCACCGATCACGTCCATCATCGCGACATCGATCCCCGCCTGCTCCATGCTCAGCGCCGCGTCGTCATCGACGAGTGCCGCATGCGCCGCGATACGGAACTGCGGGAATTCGTCCTTGATCCGCCGGATGGTGTCGTAATAGGGGGCGTATTCGACCTCATTGCGATGGTTCGAACCGCCGGTGAGCAACATGCCCTGGGCGCCATCGTCGATGATTTCATTCACCACCCGCCAAAGATCTTCCGGGGTGCGGGCCGGGATCATCGGCTCGAGAATGCTCGCCTTGCAGTGATCGCACTGCAACTTGCAATCCCCGCCGGTGATCGACACCGCCGGCCAGGCGTTCTTGCCGCAGGTCTTGAGTTCGGAGGTCTGATAGGACTTGAAGGTCGGTGTGTAGAAATGCACCGGGGGAATCGACCTGTCCACGGAGCCATGCCAGTCCCGCTCGAGCGCCGAGACCAACGCCTGATGGAGCTGCAGGTCCTGCAGTGGTTCGACTGCCTGGACCAGTTCCTGCCAGTTCGTCATGCCGCTTCTCCCTTGCTCGATCCAAAAACGACGCTATCTGCGATGTTCCGGATTCGATTCGCTGAAACCGAATGCTCGCATCCCCTGATGCACCCCGAACTGATCCAAATCAACCCAGTGGTGGATTCGGTTATTTACAGTAGGACACAAGACAACCTCCGAAATGCCAGGTTGTTGGCCACTGACAGGGATCAGGAACGAAACATGACAGCAACCGCACCGCAGTCCAGTCTGCAATCGGCATCCGTGCCCTGTAGCGTTTTTGCCGAGGGGTTGCGCAGCGCGCGGGAGAACGTCGCTGCCGATATCCGGCTACTGGAGATCGCACCCGCATTGCGGTTTTCCCGGTACCCGGTGAGCGCCGTGATCGGTGCCCATGAACGCGCAGCCATCGCGGTGCGTGGCGAATACTGCTGCGAAAAGGAGATCGAGGTCGTTCGGCGACCCACCGGTGGGGGCGCGCTGTATATGGACCCCTCGCAGCTATGTTGGGCACTGGCGCTGCCCGAAGACCAAACTGGTGATGTCAGGCTTGCTGAAACGCTCGAGCGACATGGCCACGCGATGGTGTCGGCACTGCGGCATCTTGGTGTTGCCGCGCGCTTCGTTTTCCCGAACGACATCGAGGTACAGGGCCGCAAGATCGGCAACGGCTTTGCCGGCCGTATTGGCAACCGGATCCTGATTCAGGGCAGCCTGCTGGTCACATCCCCCGATGCCGAGTCGATGTTGAAAATCCTGCGGGTACCAACTGAAAAACTGTCGCACGAGGGAGTACTCAGTGCCCGACAACGTCTCGTCAGCGTCGCGGAACTAACGGGCCCCAGCAGCCCGGACCCTGCACGGATCCGCGAGAGTCTGTCACAGGCATTCGCCGACGCCTTTGCAATGCGTCTCGTCCCCACCGTTTCCTCGGAAGCGCCGACGCGATCTACTGCTGATCCAGAGGAAGAACCATCGCCGGCCGATGCGATGAAATCTTTCGTGAAGACCGAGGGCGGCGCGATCTACCTGGCGATCGAGAGCAATCCACAGGGACAGGTGATGCAGGCCAGCTTCAGCGGCACGGTGCAGTTCGCACCATCGGATCTGTTTCAACGTCTGAGTACCGGTTTGCGTGGACGCATGCTTCCGGATTGCGGGCAGGCACTGTCACGTGCAATCAAGAACATTCCGAAGATTGACCTGCTGGGTTTCGGTGTCGGTGATCTGCAGCGTCTGGTTACGCTGGCAACCGCGCGGCATGAGCAGGGGATCCGTTTCGGGCTCGATCGCGAACAAACCAACACGCTGATCGTGCATAACCCGCACGGGGAGGATGCCGCGGAGATTCTGGAACGTGCCACGGTCATGCTGGTCCCCTACTGCGCGAAACTGGCCGACTGCAAGTTCCGATTCCGCGACGGCTGCTCGGAATGCGGCATGTGCGAGGTCGGCGATGCCTACGCGATGGCCCGGGAGCGGGGTCTGCGCGTGGTCTCGATCACCAATTTCGAGCACCTTCAGGAGACGCTTGATGGCATGCGCGCGGACGAGGTTCCGGCCTACGTCGGTATGTGTTGCGAGAGTTTCTATCTGAAGCGTCACTATGCTTTCGAGGCTGCCGGCATTCCGGCGGTCCTCACCGACATTACCGGGACCACCTGTTACGAACTTCGGGAAGAGGATCTGGCCTATGCCGGGCGTTTCCGGGCCGAGGCGCACCTCAAGCTCGATGTCGTCGAGAAAGTGATGCGTTTCGTCCCGCGTTTGCCCGATGCGGATACCGGGGCTGCACCGGAGCCGAAATCCGGAACGCGCACGGCCCGACCGAAGCGACCCGATACAGAAAGGGTGCGCGGCTCAGGATGAGGCCGCCGCGGATGCTTCCGGCACCGATATCATGCCCTCCAGCGAGAGGTGCTCGCCGGTGACCCGACCGGCGTCCGGTCCCAGCAGGTAGAGGTAGGGAGCGACCACCTGCTCTGGAGTCGGAAGCAGTGCGGGGTTCTCACCGGGGAAGTGCAGGGCCCGGAAACGCGTGCGGACGGGGCCGGTGTCGATCCCGTTCACACGGATGAAGCCTTTGTCACCCGAGTGTTCGAGGGCCAGGATATCGATCAGCGCATCCTGGCCGGCCTTGGCAACGCCAAAGGCCCCCCAGAAGGCCTTGCGTGCGTTCTGGGTGGAAACCACGATGGAACCCTCGCCACTGACCTCGAGCATGGGCAGTACCGCCTGAGTCAGCAACGCCGGTCCGTTCAGATTCGCATGCATCACGCGAGCCCAGAGTTCCGGGTCGTAGTACTTCATTGGCGTCAGATTCCCGGCCCAGCCCGCGTTCAGAACCAGTCCATCGAGGCGCCCGAGCGACCCGAGGATGTTCTCGGCGAGATCCGAGTAATCCTTGACGGTAGCCCCCTCGAAATTCAACGGGTAGATGGCGGCTTGCGGATAGCCGGCTGCTTCGATCTCGTCGTATGCCTTTTCCAGCGGTTTGATTTCACGGTCAAGCAGGATGACTGTGGCCCCGGCCGCCGCAGCCGCCAGGCTGACCGCCCTGCCGATACCCTCGGCCGCACCGGTCACCAGAATGACGCGTTCGGCGAAAGAACCAGGATTGGCCCGATAGTTGATGAGTGTCGTTACGTCCAGTCCGGACAAGAGGTGCCTCCTGCGTTCAAAAGTGTCCAACGATGCCATTTTAAGCCAGTTTGCATCCGTGCTTCGAGCGACAGGACCTGTTCGTGCATACCGGCTGCCGGGCGTTTCGTCGACCATGCAGGGTTGGCGCAACTTGTTTCCGGCGTGAATACTGGCTACGTTCAGCGTGTTGATGCTGGATTCCCGGATCTGCCCATGCCTTCCAGACAACGTCCCGATGGAAGGATGACTTCCTGCTTCACCGACCACGTGGGACAGCGGTCCTTGTCCGGGGAGCGGCATATGAAAGGACCGTTGTCTTGCGGAATTCTGAAAGCGAAGTGTGCATAGCCACGATGCGTCCACTGCCTGCGCCAGTGATTGGAAGCCAATTCGCGGTTCGGGTGGTTCGCGTCCCTGGCAACCTTTCCGGCATCGGACCACGCGTCGGCCACTCCAGGAACCGATCATGACGGATGCGCTCGAACCGCCGGACCAGCCTGATGTGAACCCTGCAGCGACGGATGGCGTGACTGACCGAAGCACGCCCGATATTCCCGACGACCTTGGCTATCGGAATCTCTTCGCCCTGCTGTGCGACTGGTCCCCGATCGGCTACGCGGTTCTGAACACCGAAGGCCGATTCATGGAGATCAATGATGCGGGCGCACGTTTACTGGGAGGAGAACGATCTGACTGGACCGGCCGGTCGCTGGAGCCCCTCCTGGATCCCGCGCAACGAGACCGGGTGCTGACGCATCTGCGCGATGCCTGTGCTGGGAGGGTACAGACGCCTGAAGAGCCCTGTATGGTGAATGTCAATCTTCCGAGCGGCGGCCCGGATCCAACGCGCCTGCAGTTCTTCTCTCAGCGACACCCGGCCGGCGAAGGCCGACTCTGTCTCACGGCCTTTCAGGACATCAGTGCCGAGGTGCAACGGCAGGAAAGCGAGCGCCAGCGACAAGCGGTACTCGATGCACTGTCCGCCCAGATAGCGGTCCTCGACAGGACTGGCCGGATCACGGCGGTGAACGGAGCGTGGCGTCGATTCGCTCGTGAAAACGGGGCATCACCGGAGCTCGAGAGCGGTATTGGTCTCGATTATTTCGAAGCTTGCCTGGATGCCTCGGCCGAGGACCCCGATCAGATAGCGGCCCGCGCGAACGAGGGAATCAAGGCAGTGATGCACGGAATCGAACCGCAGTTCACGCTTGAATATCCTTGCCATTCGGCACGGAGCCAACGCTGGTTCCTGATGACGGTAACGCCGTTGAGCGAGGAATCCGGGGGTGCCGTCGTCGCGCACATGGATATCAGTGAACGTGTGCATGTTGAACAGGAGAGTCGCAAGCGGCGTGAAGAAGTCGCGCATGCAGCCAGACTCAGTTCGGTAACGGTGCTCGCGGCATCACTTGTTCACGAGCTCTCCCAGCCCCTGGCAGCTGCCAGCCTGTTTGCCGAGGCGGCGGCAGCCCTTGTTCGGAAGGATCTGGTCAATCACAACCAATTGCTTTCGGTCGTGGGCGACCTGCACGAACAGGTCGAGCGTGCGACCGGAATCGTTCAGGGTTTGCGGCGCTTCATGCGTCGTGGAGAATTGAAGACTGAACCCGATGAACTGGCGAGGCGGATTCATGGGGCGTTCGTGCTCGTTCGTCCCCTGGCCCGCAGGAAACGGGTGCGTCTTGATCTGGAAACAACCGACGAGCTGATGCTGGTACAGGTCAACGCGTTACAGATCGAGCAGGTGCTGGTCAATCTGCTCTGCAATGCGATCGAGGCGATTGATCGGGCGGACAGTCCTACGCGGAATGTCCGTGTCGTGCTTGAGCAACTGGGAAATGAGGCCCGCATTACCGTAGCCGATACCGGTCCCGGCCTCGACCCCGAATGGGTTGCACGAATTTTCGATGTCTTCGAAACCGAGAAGGAGACTGGAATGGGCATGGGTCTTGCGATCAGCCGGACGATCATCGAAGCACACGGCGGCAAACTCTGGGCCGAAGCCGGGGCTGGGCCCGGTGCGGTGCTCTGCTTCACATTGCCGCTGCTATCCAGAGGCGTCAGGGAATGACGACGACGCCGGTCGTGGTGCTCCTCGACGACGACCCGGCAGTACGCCGCTCGGTGTCGCTTACGCTGAACCTCGCGGGGTACGAGGTGAAGGCCTATGCCTCTGCTGGCGAGCTTTTGCAGGGACTCGATCCAGCACAGTCCGGCTGTCTGCTGCTCGACCTGCGGATGCCGGACATGAGCGGTCTGGAGGTCCAACAGGCACTCAGTGCCCGCGGCTGCTCGCTACCGGTCATCTTCATCTCCGCGTTCGGCGATATACCGACCACGGTACACGCACTGAAGGCCGGTGCTGTCGACTTCCTGGAGAAGCCGTTCTCCACGGAAAGCCTGATCACGCGGATCGAAGAGGCGCTCGAAACCGATCGCAGGCAACGCGAACAGGCCACCCTGCGCCAGGCCATCCAGCAACGAGCCAACCAGTTGACGCCAAGAGAGCAGGAAGTGATGCAACTGGTGACCGACGGCCTGAGCAACAAGGACATCGCGCGCAAGCTCGAGATCAGTCCGCGCACGGTGGAAAAATACCGGGCTCGCGTGATGGAAAAAATGCAGGCCGCGAGCATTGCCGATCTTTGCCAGATGACGGCCGCGCTTCCGGGATCGGGCGGCGAATTCCCTTCGTGACGCACACTCGACGGCGGCTCAGGCCAATGCACCCGCCGGCAATGCCTTCGATCCCGATGGTTCGCAATCGGCGAGACACGCGGCCGCGGCCTGAAGTCCGCCCTGAACCGCCGCCTCGAGCGTTGACGGAAGTCCCCGAACGCAGTAGTCGCCGGCAAGGTAGAGGCCAGACATTGCCGTACGAACGTTCGGACGCAGATCATCGATGCCGACTCGGGCATCGAAGGTCGCGAAGCGCTCACAGATGACCCGCGCGCGATCCGGCATACCCAACAGGGGAAAGGTTCCCGCCAGCTCCCGAGCTACACGCTGCCAGCGGTACTGCACATCGGTCTCGGAATCTGTTTCCGCGGCCGAGATCACCACGGCCAGCCAATGCGGTTCCCCGCTCAGGGCACGCGGCACCAGCCATTGACCGTGCTGATTCAGCAGTCCGGTGAGGGGAGGGAGCCCGGTCGGCGGCGTCGCGTAGTGCAGGTAAACCGTGCAGATGCTGCGCGCGCCCAGGGCCGCGAGCGCACCGCGGGACGAATCCAGGGCCATCGAGGCCGGTAACAGCCGCCCTGCGGTCCGTGGTGTGGTGGCCAGGATCACCTGCCGCGCCTGCAGTCGTTCACCACTCGACAGCAGCAGGTCGAAGACCCGTGGAGCAGCCGGATCGATGCGGACAAGCCGGGTCGACATCCGCACATCGGCTCCTGCCGCACGCAGACTGGCAAGGGCCGGGTTGGGAAACAGTTCCCCCAAGGGGCAACCGGGGATCAGCAGGCGCGCATCGTGCTCGGATCCGAGCAGTGTTTGACGCAGTACATTCCGAAAAATGCGCGCCGACGCTACGGCCGTGGGGGTATTCATTACAGCCACGCAGAGCGGATCCCAGAGTTGCTCGATCGCACCCCGGGTCTGCCGCTTGTGCCGCAGCCATTCCAGTACCGGAAGGTCCCGGGGTAGCGACTCGTGCAGCATCCGCGCAGCGCCCAGAAGAGCCGCGAGGCGGCTGGACCGCTTCTCGTCGCCAAGAAAGCGGTACAGGGCGGAGGCCAGATGCCATGGCCGCATAGAGCGCGGTGCCATGGATCGCAGGCGGGGCTCGCGGCCCCGGACGAACTCACGCATGTGAAGACCGAAGGGAAGAGGCTCGAGAACATCAGACGGGTTCACGCCGATTGATTGCATCTGCGCGAGGACCTCCCGGCACGCTCCTACCAGTATGTGCTGGCCGTTATCGAGTTGTGCGCCATCCAGCGAGAGGGTACGAGCTCGGCCGCCCGGGTTGCTGGCAGCCTCGATCAGAACGACGTGTCGGCCGGCCCGGACCAGTTTGCATGCCGCGGCAAGTCCAGACCAGCCAGCACCGATCACTGCGACCGGGCCTCGGTCTGCCGGACACCGCCCCGGCGCGGTATCCACGAACGGTCCCGGCATTACCTTGGCTTCTTGATGCTGCGCGCGGTACGCCATGCGATCCAGAGCTTGCGCAGCGGCGTGAGATGCACACGATGTTCGAGAACCCGGAATCCGTCTTGCTCGATCTCACGGAGCAGCGCACGGTAGATCGCGGCCATGATGAGCCCGGGACGCTGGGCGTGGCGATCCTCATCGGGGAGCTGTGCCTCGGCCTTCGCGTAATACTCCGCCGCACGCGCAGCCTGAAACGCGAACAGTGCACGATGCGCCTCGCGGGTCATATTGACCCGAAACTCCTCGGGCTTTACCTCGAACCGCTTCAGTTCGTCCAGGGGGATGTAGACGCGGCCGCGTACCGCATCTTCATGCACGTCGCGAAGGATATTGGTGAGTTGAAAGGCCATGCCGAGATCATGGGCGTATTTCAGTGTCCGTCGATCCGAAAAGCCGAAGATCCGTGCAGAAAGCAGACCGACGACACTCGCCACCCGGTAACAGTACAACGACAGCGTGGCGAAATCGGGGTACGCGTCGTAGTCGAGGTCCATCTGCATCCCGTCGATGATCTCCTCGAAATACTCCCGGGAGAGATCGAAAGGGTCGATGTGGGAGACCAGCGCTTGGGTAATCGGATGCCCCGGGCTGCCATCGAACAGGCGCCCGATCTCCTCGCGCCACCAGTTCAGCTTGGCGTGAGCAACCGCAGGCTCGTGGCACTGGTCGACAACGTCATCCACCTCGCGGCAGAAGGCATACAGAGCGATAATTGCCCGGCGTCGCTCCGGGTCCAGGAAACGAAACGCGTAATAGAAACTGGAGCCACTACGCGCGGCTTTCTGCTGGCAATACTCGTCGGGTGACATCGTCTTGGGCAAGGCTCGCATCCGGATGCGCGAACCTTAGCACAGCGTCCTGATGCATGATCAGCCACCCACGTTTGCGGGCATGGCGATCCGCGCCACCCCTGACCATGAAACGTCATTGCCCAAGGGCTGGCCTCCTACATGACCGGTCCGTGCAGGGCTGTCACGTCAAGCGATCAGTGGGGCGGCGCACCGGCACGAGACTGCGGGCAACGATCCACAACCAGTCCACCTTGCGCAGCCGCGGGCGTGCGAATACATCTGGCTGCTGCCGCAGTCGCCAGAGCACCCGCGCGCCACCCTGAATGATCGCGCGGATTTCCAGCCCCAGGCGACCCGGAAGGGCGCGGCCCAGCGGAGCGCCGGCCCGCAACAGCCGATCCGCACGCAGGTACTGGAGCTGCATGAGATTACGCATGCGGAAGTCGCTGATGCGATCGCGAAAATGTGCCTCGGTGACCCCATGGGCGGCCATTTCGTCGAGAGGAATGTAGATCCTGCCGTGTTCCACGTAGTCCTGATACAGGTCCTGGTGAAAATTGATCAACTGCAGCGCCGAACAGACGGCGTCCGAACAGGCCAGATCCTGCTCTTCGGTCTGGCCGGCCAGATGCAGCAGCAGCCGCCCGACGGGATTGGCAGAACGTCTGCAGTAGTTCATCACCATCCCGAAATCCGCATAACGGGCTTGGTCCAGATCCTGAATGAAGGCGTCGACCAGGTCGATGAAGAGTTCCGGTGGCAGGTGGAATCGGCGGACCGTATCCGCGAGCGCCCGCCACTCCGGCTCGCTTTCGGCCAGTGGATCATCCACGGCACACACCCTTGCTTTCATCGCCTGCAGCGCCTCACGCCGGACGGGAACCGGTCGCGGATCCTCGTCAGCGAGATCGTCGGCGTCCCGGGCAAAGCAGTAGATCGCCGCCACCGGCTCCCGCAGGGAGCGCGGCAGCAGCCGCGAGGCGACGGGGAAGTTCTCGTAATGCGCCCTGGCTCGCTGCAGGCAGTGTGCGTACGCCGCGCCGACGTCGGGTTCAGCCGCCACGATCGTTCGGCCGTTGTCGCTCGTCCACGGTTCCGTTTCGCTGGACGTGACCGCCCGGCGACTCAGGCTGCATTGACCCCGCAGGACGGCGCAATGCCGCGTCGACCACGTCCGGGGTTTCGGGTTGCTTGCGCGCACGAATGCCGAGTTCCTCGAACCGGCGTGCACTTGGCATCACTTGTCGCTCCAGGTTTCCCACGGTGGCGTTGAAGGCCTCCGCGCCCTGTTCGAGTGCGCGCCCCAGTCGATTGAGGTGCTCGGTGAAACTGCCAAGACGGGTCGTCAGTTCAGCGCCGAGATCGCGTATCTCCAGCGCATGTGCGGTCAGGCTCGCCTGCTGCCAGCCATACTCGACCGCCCGTAACAGAGCGATCAGCGTACTCGGTGTAGCCAGGAGTACCTGACGCTCCAGGGCCTGCTCGAGCAGGGAGGGCTCCTGTTCCAGGGCGCTGGCCAGGAACTGATCGCCGGGAAGAAACAACACACTGAATTCTGGTGTGTGTTCGAGCCCGATCCAGTAGCGCTTGCCTGCCAGCTCGATCACCCGCGCCCGCAGTTGTTGCGCGTGCTTCCTGAGCGCGGCATCGCGGGCTGCGGGATCGGATGCATCGATCGCGAGGAGGTAGGCATCCAGCGGGGTCTTGGCATCGACCACCAGTGCGCGATTGCCTGGCATGTGCACGACCATATCCGGTCGCTGACGGCCCTGCTCACCGTTCAGTGCGGCCTGTTCGGTGAAGTCGCAATGTGCGCTCATCCCGGCGAGCTCGACCGCTCGTCGCAACGTCAGCTCGCCCCAGCGACCGCGAACGCCGGGCCGCGACAGGGCCTGCACCAGATTCCGGGTCTCCTTCTGCAGTTCGCCGTGATCGGCACTCAGGCGCCGCAGTTGTTCATTCAACGCGGCGAACGCAGTATCCCGGGATTTCTCCATCGACTGCAGTTCCGCCTTGGTCTTGGCCAGCGAGTCGCGGATCGGTTCAACCAGGTCCTCGAATCGGGTCTCACTCCGGCTCAGTTCGTGCTGGCCGCGCAACAGTTGCTGGTTCAGCACCGATTGCGCCAGACGCAGAAACTGGGTGTTATTGGCGCGCAGCGCGTTGTTGGCAAGCGCGGAAAAGGCGTTACCCAGCTGTTCCCGGGCGCTGTCGAAACTGGCGTGCAGATCCTCCCGGCGCAGCTCCGCATAGTCGCGTTCCGCCTCGAGCCGGGCGTTCTCGGTCATCAACACCTGGATTCTGGCGTTCAGGCGGCTGTTCGCCCAGGCATGGCCGATGCCGACCCCGAGAACGAACAGCGCAGCACCGAACGCCCAGACCAGAGCCGGGATCGCGCTCAGCTCGCCAGGCATTTTTCTGGTGTGGCGAGTGAATCCAGCCAGGGCCAGAAGTCTGCCGGCATCCGCAGGCGGGCATCCGCCCGCCAGGTATCGGGATCCTCGCTGGCATGAATGTATCCCCAGTCCGCAACCAGGGTGCGCATTCCTGCCGCACGACCGGCGGCAATGTCGCGTTCGGCGTCGCCGATGTAGACGAGCCGATCCGGAGTCGTGCCCACCTGCGCTGCGGCCAACCACATCGGCTCCGGGGCCGGCTTTCGCTGTGGCAGGGTGTCACCACTGACGATGGTGGCGAAACGGGGGGTGAGTTGCAGTGCATCCATCAGCGGTTGCGTGAGCCAGGCAGGTTTGTTGGTCACCACGCCCAGCCGCAGACCACGTGTCTCCATCTCCGCAAGCGCCTCGGCCAGACCCGGAAACAGCGCGGTGTCCAGACAGAGATTGCCGGCATAGATTTCGAGATAGCGGCGCTTCAGTGCCTCATGCAGTGTCGGGTCGGCATCCGGGAATCCGAGCTGGACCAGCGCACGCGAACCGTGCGAGACATGGTCGCGAACCGCGGGAAATGGCAGCGGCTCGCGGTCACGCTCGAGCATCAATCGCTCGAGTGCCCGGTGCATGTCCGGCGCTGTGTCCAACAGGGTCCCGTCCAGGTCGAACAGGACCCCGCGCAGGGTTTCGCTCATGAGTCCGATCCCACGTCCAGCGGCGGGGCTTGTGCATACAACAGGTAATTCACGGCGACCGAGGTCGTCAGCCGATAGCTGCGGCTGAGCGGCGAATAGGTCAGGCCCTTGAGTTCCCGCACCTGCAACCCCTGCCTGCGCAGACTGGTGCCGAGCTCCGATGGCTTCAGGAACCGCGCGTACTCATGAGTCCCCTGGGGCAGGAGCCGGAGCAGGTATTCGGCGCCAACGATGGCCTCGGCGAAAGCACGGGGCGTACGGTTGATTGTCGACAGGAACAGCTGCCCCCCGGGCACCAGCAAACGGGCCAGCGCCGCCACCACCGAGTCCGGATCTGGCACGTGTTCCAGCATTTCCAGGCAGGTCACGGCATCGAAGCTGCCCGCATGCTGCTCGGCAAAGGCTTCGGCGGTGGTCTGCAGGTAGGTGACGTCCACGCCAGTGTCCTGCGCATGTTCCCGAGCGGCCTCCAGATGTTCGGAACCGGCATCGATCCCCGTGACTCGGGCTCCTCGCAGCGCCATGGCCTCGGCCAGGATTCCCGCCCCGCAGCCCACATCGAGAACCCGCTTTCCACGCAGCCGGGCGTGCCCGTCGATCCAGTTCAAACGCAGTGGATTGATGGCATGCAGGGTGGCGAACGGCCCCAGAGGGTCCCACCATTCCTGCGCCAGACCGGTGAACTTGGCCACTTCGGCCGCGTCGACGTTGGGTGCTGGTTGCTGTGTACCCGCATTGCTCATGGGTTGTCGCTTCCGTTCAGTGGGCCGCCTGCACGCGTTCTTGCCACGTTCCGGCCAGGTTCGTGAGTTCGTCCAGATCGAGCGTAAGCAGTTCCCGTTCGCGGAGCAACGGGCGTCCGCCAACGTAAACGTCAGTCACCGCGTCGCGGGTTGCTGCATAGACGATCTGTGCATGGGGACTGTGGGCTGGCTGAAACTCGAGGCCTCCGAGGTCGATGGCGATGATGTCACCGAGCTTGCCGATTTCCAGGGAACCCAGATGCTCGGCGAGGCCCAGCGCACGGGCGCCGCCCAGGGTGGCCATCTCCAGGGCCTGTGGCGCCCCGAGAGCCGCCGCGTCGCCGCTGACTCCCTTCGCCAGCAGGGCCGCCGTACGCATCTCCCCAAGCATGTCGAGGTCGTTGTTGGATGCGACACCATCGGTCCCCAATGCGACGTTGACGCCATTGCGCAGCAGTTCGGCAACCGGGCAGAATCCCGAGGCGAGCTTCAGGTTGGACTCGGGGCAATGCACGACCGAGACGCGAGTCTGTGGCAGTGATTCATGTTCCGCTTCGTCCAGCTGGGTCATGTGGACGGCGGCAAACGGATGTTCCAGAAGCCCGAGTCGCGCCAGCCGCGCCAATGGCCGCTCGCCATGGTCACTGAGGGATGACTTCACCTCATCCGCGGTCTCGTGTACATGCATGTGCACCGGGATGCCCATGGTTTCGGAACGGCGCTTGATTTCCCGCAGACTGTCGTCGCCAACGGTGTACGGTGCATGCGGTGCGACGGTGAAACCCATGCGCTCGTGTCCATTCCAGGCAGCGAAGAGGTCCGCCCCCTTGTCCAGATACTCCCGCGTGGTGCTGGCCCAGGGTGTCGGGAGATCGAAGACCGTCAACCCGATCACGGCCCGGATTCCACTCTGGTCGACGACCCGTGCGGTGTCCTCGGGGAACAGGTACATGTCGTTGAAGCAGGTGGTACCGCCACGGATCATCTCGGCCACCGCCAACTGGCTGCCGGCGTGCACGAATTCGGGGGACAACAGACGACCCTCAGCGGGCCAGACGTGCTCCTTCAGCCACTGCATCAGCGGCAGATCGCTTCCAACACCGCGCAGAAGCGTCATCGCCGCATGGGTATGGGCATTGATGAAACCCGGAAGCAATGCATGACGGGAAAAGTGGCGGTGCTCGGCCCCCGGATGACGCGCAAGGGCCTCTGCCCGAGGCAGGATGTCAACGATTCTTGCGCCACGCAGCATCACCGCATGGTCCTCGAGCACGGCTCCTCTGGGTACTACCGGCAGAACCCAGCGCGCGCTGAGGATCAGCATTTCAGTCATTGCGAGCAGCCTGGTTCAGTGATCAACAGCAATGAGGTCTGCGACCCCCGATAGCACCGCAGATGAACGACCATGAGATGAATGCGTGCGCGGGCGGCCTCGGGCCTGCCAGGCTCGCCCGCGCAGCATCAGCGACCGTTGAGGCTGAACCGACCCGGCCCGCTCAACGCGATGCCGATACTCGCCAGCATGAACATGCCCTGCAGTTCGAGCTGCCAGCCGCCTTGGGCCGTCAGCTCCATGAACTGGTGGGCGTGCGCGAGATGGAGCGCGAACACCATGGTAATTGCGGTCAGTATGGCACCAATCCGTGCATGCCAGCCGACGATGATCAGAAGCGGGGCGAGCACTTCGCCGACATAAACGCCATAGGCCAGGACGGCGGGCAGGCCCGCCCCGACGACCATGCCCTCGATACCATCGATACCGTGCATGACCTTGTGGACCCCGTGCATCAGGAACAGCACGCCGAATCCAACACGAAAAATGAGCTTGCCAATGTCGTCGAGTACAGGGGAATTCATGGTGTCGTCTCCTGAGTAGGGGCTTGTCCGGCAAGGTGAAGCATCATTTTCATGCAAGTCTGCACTCGCCGGGAACAATTTGCCACAGGATTCCCGACGGTTATCAGCTCGCCATGCGGATTGTCATCCCGGGGAGCGGAGGTCACCGGAACGGTGTCATCGGCGTCAGACTCTCCGGACGCGTCATGCGATTCATGTCGATGGAGATACGCTGCATCGAGTTGGACATCGTCCCTGCGGCGTGATTCATCCGCGCCGCAGCCCGATCCATGCCATCGACGTCCCCGGTCATCCTGCGGATGCTGCGCGTCAGGCTACCGATGTCGGCGTTCATCGACCGCATGTCCGAGGTCATCCACTCGGTGCCCGCACGAACCCGTGCGAGTTCGCCGGCGATGTCTGTCTGGCCCTCGTCCATGCTGTGGGCCATCTGGTCCATGTCCTCGACCATGAACTGCATGTTCCCGGTCATGCTGGAGACATCGACTCCCATCTGGCTGACCGCCTTGGTCATGGCACTCATGTCACGACCCATGTTGAACATGAACAGAGCCATGCCGACAATCGCCCCCGCGAGTACGATCATCAACAAGGCGGTACCCGCCAGAACGGGCTTGCTGATCGGATCGCTGCGCGGTCCCTCTCCAGGGCCGGAACCCGTCATTGCTCAGTCTCCTCTCTGCACTTCATCCTGCGCTGACTCCACCGCGACGTACACCTCGGTGGAGTCAGCCCAGCCTGGCAACTGCTGCCGCAGGGCGGACGGGTCTTATTGTGCGGCTGCTCTGGCGGCCGCAAGCCACTCGTCCACGGTCCCGCGATTCGCCGCAATCCATTCCTTGACCAGTGGACGCACCATGGAATCGGAGAGGTCTTGCTCACCCATCTTTGCGTCCACGTCGCTGATCCACTCAATGGGCAGCGAGACCTGGCGGAAGAGTTCGGCCGCTGCCGGGTTGTCGCCGAGGAACTCATTGTTGGCCACCACCTGAATGTCGGCAGCCACATAGCCCATTTCGATCGGGTCGGTCACTGCACCGGGAACACCCTCGGCCCGCTCGGCCTCGTCCTCGACGATGCCCGGAGCATTGATCCACATGACATCCTCGCCGGGGGTCAGCGCCAGCAACCAGGCGCTCGGGCCCCAAGTGTAGTACAGCGCCGATTCGCCGGCCTGAATTCGCGACAGGGCCTCGGCGAAATTGGCGGCATACCCAGCGTCTACATGGTTCATGTAGTCATCCAGGCCATACTTCTCGAACATGGCGTTGATTCCCTCATGGCAGCCCCACCCGGGCGGGCAGCCGAACAGGTCTGCCTTGCCATCACCCGTCGCATCGAAAGCGGCACGGACGTCATCGCGTTGAAAGTCGGTGATGCTGGTGATCCCGAAGCGTTCCACCGACTCGGCATCGACCAGGTAACCCTGGATGCCGCAAGCCGGGCACAGGGGATCAAACAGGGTTCCAACGTCTTCGAAATCATCGGGCAACTGGGGGCTGTGCAGGGGGAACCAGCCGTTCGGCCAGTAGTCAGCGTCACCCTCGGAGATGGCAAGATATGCGACAGGGTTCGATAACGAAATCGGGTTCCGTACGTTGTAGCCCAGTTCCTCGAGCAACTCCACAAAGACCCAACTGACCGGTACCGCCGAGGTCCAGCTGGCGACGGCGGGTTGCACCGTGACTCCGGCGCCCGGTTGTTCCTTCGCGTGGAGGGTGCCCGCCGTCGCGACCAGGCCGAACGCGATCGCAGAAGTCAATGCAAGTGTCTTCAGTTTCTTGCCTGGATGCTTTTCGATTCGTGTCATGTTCAGTACCTCTGTTTTCGTTGGAATTGCGGTTTCCGCTGTACCTTTGCGGGAGTTTTCCACGCACCAATCCTTCGATGCGATCGCTCCTGGTGTCCTGTCACCCGTCTAATGGCGTCTTCAGCGGCTTCGATCACCTCCTCGTAAACGATGGCCCATCAGTCCGCCCTGTGGCGCACGCCCGGGGCCTTTTCACCAAGGCCCTGAGTCACGCGGTCCAGAACCATGGCGAGCAGCACGATGCCGATACCACCGACAAAGGCCTGGCCAATATTCAGACGCTCCAGCCCCGCATAAACCTCGAGCCCGAGGCCGCCGGCACCGATGATGGCCGCGATCACGACCATCGACAGCGACAGCATGATGGTCTGATTCAGACCCGCCATGATGGTGGGTAACGCCAGCGGGAACTGCACCTTCCACAGGATCTGCCGCCTGCTGGAACCGAACGCCACGGCCGCCTCGATGAACTCACTGTTCACCTGCCGTATACCAAGGTTGGTCAGGCGGATCACGGGCGGCATCGCGAAGACGATCGTCGCGATCAGACCGGGTACGTTGCCGATACTGAACAGCATGACGGCCGGCACCAGGTAAACGAATGGAGGCGTGGTCTGCATGATGTCCAGAATCGGCCTCAGAACGGCATAGAACCGCTCACTGCGCGAGCTCAGAATACCCAGCGGCAGACCGAACAGCACACAGAAGAAGACAGCGGTCACGACCAGCGAGAGTGTGATGATCATCTGGTCCCACACGCCCATGAATCCGATCAGCGCAAAGGAGACCATCGAAAAGACCGCAATACGCCAGGAAGCGGCCCACCAACCGAGCAGAAAGATGCCGATCAGAAAGATGCCGGGAGGAATCGCGCTCAGCGCCCCCTGGACGCCGTTCATCACGCCACGCACCGGCGGACTGATGTAGGTGCGTGAAAAATCGCGGAAATTGGCCACAATCCAGTTGACGATATCGGTAATGACCTGGCGAATGGGAATATCCAGAAAACCGAAAGGATCATTCATCAGGGTTCGAAGGAACTCCAGTGACTCGCCCATGCTTCCCCTACCTTGTTCCAGTGTCTCTACAACGGGATACGCGCGATACCCGTGCGGTTCCTGCGGACAATTGGCGGCCTGCCGCACGGCGGCTGCCCGAGGCCCGGGTGCTTATGCGGTGTGACCCCGTTTCTCGAGAATGCCGTTGATCAATTGCGGATCGTCGATGAGGCCACGCGCGTGTCCGTCAGCAGTGGTCACGATCACCGGCAGGGTCGAATGCAGACGGCCGCGCAGGACTTGACGCAAGACCGCGTCCTCCGAACAGGTGATGGCAACCTCATCGCGCAGCGATGAGTCCTCGGTGTCTTCGGCGGCATCGAGGACCTGCTCGAGTGGCTGCAGCGGAATTTCACGATCCTCGATCGTGACCCCACGCAGGCGTCCATCGCGGTCTCGTCCGTAACGGATCTCCGGATGATCCCGGTGATACGAATAGCGTATACCATCGCGTTCACCCGCCCCTTCGAACGCGTCGCTTTCGAAGGGCAGTGCGATCGTGCCGGCCGTGATCACACCCGTCGGATCGGCGTGTTCAACGAACTTCGCCACGTACTCGGTACGCGGATTGACCAGAATCTGTTCCGGACTACCGATCTGCACGATCCTGCCTTCTTCCATGATGGCAATATGGTCGCCAATACGCATGGCTTCGTCGAGATCGTGCGTGATGAACAGGACGGTGCGCTGCAGTTCCCGCTGGATCTTCTTCAGCTCCTGCTGCATGTCGACCTTGATCAGGGGATCCAGCGCCGAGAAGGGCTCGTCCATCAACAGCACCTCGGCCTCCGTCGCCAGTGCCCGGGCAAGCCCGACCCGTTGCTGCATACCCCCCGAGAGCTCGGAAGGATAGGCGTGTGCCCATTGGTCGAGTCCGACCATCTCGAGGACCTGCTGGCCACGAGCCTTGCGCTCATCGCTGGACCGTCCCTGAATTTCCAACCCGTAGGTGGCGTTCGAGAGTACCGTGCGGTGAGGAAACAACGCGAAGTGCTGGAATACCATACTCATGTGCCGCTTGCGCAGAACGCGCAGCTGCTCCGCGTTCAGGGCCGTGATGTCCTGTTCACCTTGCTCGGGATCCTTGAAGAAAACGCTCCCGGCGGTCGGGTCGATGATTCGATTGATGCATCGGATCAGTGTCGATTTTCCGCAGCCCGACAATCCCATGATGGCGAAGACCTCGCCCGGTTCGATATCGAAGCTCGCATTGTTCACGCCAACCGTTTGACCGGTTTCGTCCCGGATCTCATCCTTGCTCTTCCCCTGCTTCAGCAACGGCAGCGCTGCCTCCGGGTCTGAACCGAATATCTTGCTGACGTTCTCCGCTCGAATCACTGCGCAAAGATCCTCGTTTTTTCGTGGAATGGACGCCGCGGGCCGCTTTCTGCTCCGGCATCTCTGGCGTGAAATTCCAACCTGCACTCTGCCGTGAGGCGAAGCCGAACCGGAAGTACGAGGGGCAGACCCCAAGACTCTGGGTATCAACCGACGCGATTTGCCGCGGTCACCGCTATCCTGCACCTGCCATCTTACGGAAGGCAGGGGGCCCGAGGGCATGTTCCTTACCCTATCACACAAAAGCAGTCTTTCCTGCCGGTGACAGCTGGCTCCGCTTCAACCGGGGCGGCGGGGGAGGGTACCCTGGGGCTTGAAAAGCATCACCCTGTCCAGCTGCTCACGCGTGAACAGTGACTCGACCAGTGGGAGGAAATGTTCCTCCTCGAACAAGGTGTGCCTGCGCAGAACCTCCGCGAAATCCAGGAGATCCTGGCGTGCCGTTGCTGCGGGCATGGCGGGCGCCAGCGTGCGCAGCAGACCATGCTCCTTGCCCAGTTGCATGCAGAGCGGAAGGTGTTCCTTACCGTGTTCGAGCAACGCAGTGAACATGGTCTGTTCCTCGTGCTGGAGATGCTCCTCCAACTCATCGTAGTAATAGTCCTGTACCAGCCGGACCCCTTCCGCGAGGCTGTCCTGGGAGCCATCCTGGGCCAGACCGGCGATACGATCGGCGAAATCCAGGGCTTCCCTGTGTTCGCGCGCGAGTTCCTGCAATTGCTCACAATGATCATTGGGCATGGGGCTTTTCTCCAGGCGTTCGGCTAATTCTCTTCTTCGATGCTCCATGGTCGAGAGCGACCAACGGTTACACTGCGGATGGCAAGAAATACTTCGCGCAGAAATGCCAGCAGGGTACCGATCAGCGACAGCATGGCGACGATGAAGAGGCCACCAATGAGCATGACGTGGCTGACACCGAGAAAGGCCTCGATAAAAGCCGTGACGATCACGACACAGACCAGTAATGCCGTGGTGATACCCAGTGTGATTCCGATGTTGACCAGACGGGCCCTGCGATCGAGGATCGCCAGTTCGCGCAGGGCATTCGAGCGGATCGAGCCCTCGGCATCGAGCAGACATTCCTCCAGCACCCGGATACGGTCGACCACGCGGGACAGTCGTGCCACGAAAGCATTGATGAATCCGGCGATCCCGACCAGCAGAAACACTGGCGCGATCGAGAGCTGGATGACGCTGGAAATATCTGCGATCGAGGGAAGGTCGGGCATATCGGTAGGCCGGGGCCAGAGTGGACGGTCAGTATAAGGGTGGAATTCGCGCTGACGAAGCACCACATGCGATCCCCCGCCGGCCAGAACGAACCACGGGATGCCTGCGTCCCACGAGCAGCCATCCCCGGCCCGGGTGCTGAGCGGGCCGGTCGATGCCGTACGTAACGCCATCCTGAAGTATTTCTAAATATTCGAAATTATTTTCATAAAATCGGCTGTATAGCGTTCAAAGGTACAAGTTTTTCGAACAATTCGCCAGAACTGTGCGCTAGATCACTATCGGCGGCCGGTGCGTGCTGTTTGATGATTCTCGAAACATCGAACAATCAGAGGATGCCGCGCATGCAATGGTTCAATGAAACAAAGATCAGCCGACGGGCCTTCCTGGCGGGAACGGGTGCGCTGGGTGTCGTAACCGCCTTCCAGCTCAACCCCATCACCCAAGGCCTGGTTCGAGCCGGGCTCGCACACGCCGCGGAACCAATCCCGGTCCCGGGTTCGGGCAAGTGGGTCCCGACCGTCTGTCAGGGCTGCACCACCTGGTGCATGAAGGAGGCCTACGTGCAGGACGGTCGCGTGTTCCACGTGCGTGGCAACCAGCACTCCAAGATCACCGGCAAGTCGGGCTGCGTGCGCCAGAGCATGGCGCTGACCGAACTGTACGATCCCGATCGGGTGCGCTACCCGATGAAACGGACGAATCCCAGGAAGGGCCGGGGCGAGGATCCGGGCTTCGTGCGCATCTCCTGGGAAGAGGCGATGGATACCTTCGCCGAAAAGCTCCTCGATCTGCGTGAGCGGGGAGTGCCGGAGCGCTACATGACCACCCGCGGGCGTTACGGCGGTTTCAACGGCGTCATGCTGTCGAACATCACCAAGATCATCGGCTCCCCCAACAACATCTCGCATTCGGCAATCTGCGCCGAGGCCGACAAGTTCGGCCCGTACTACATGGAAGGCTTCTGGGGCTATCGCCAGTACGACATCAAGGCGAGCCGCTATCAACTGACCTTCGGTACCGATCCCATCGCCGCGAACCGGCAGGTCTCGTTCGCCACCCGCGAGTGGGGTGACATGCTCGATCGAGCCAAGGTCGCGGTGGTCGATCCGCGCTTCTCCTCGACAGCCCAGAAGGCGGACGAATGGCTGCCGGTCAAGCCGGGCGAGGATTCCGCGGTAGCGCTCGGCCTCGCCCACATCATTCTGACCGAGGGTCTCTGGCACAAGCCGTTCGTGGGCGATTTCATCGACGGCGAAAACCGGTTTGTTTCAGGGCGCTCCGTTTCCGAAGAGGACTTCGAAGAGCGCTACGCCCATGGCCTGGTCAAATGGTGGAACCTGGAACTCAAGGACCGCACGCCGCAATGGGCGGCTGAGAAGGCCGACATACCGGTCGAGCAGCTTGTCCGCGTGGCCAGGGATCTCGGTGCCGCCGCACCGCATGTGGGCGTCTGGCTTTCGCGCGGCATGCACATGACGCCGCGGGGCTCCTATGCTTCGATGTGCGGTCATGCCCTGGTCGGTCTCCTCGGTGCCGCCGACAACGAGGGTGGCAGCATGCGGTTTTCGTCCCGTCCGACGGGCAAGCTGGCCGGCAGTGGCGATTACATGGACGAACTGGCCAAAGTCCACAGCAAGATGGAGAAGATCGACCGCCGGGGGCGGCTGGAACTTCCCGCGCTGAAGGAGGGCAAGTCCGGGGGCGGTGTCGTCACCAGTCAGATTGCGCAGTCGATCCTCGAGGAGGATCCGTATCCGATCGAAGTCGTCTACGCGAGCTGGAATAACTTCGCTTTTTCCAGCACCGGAGTGCAACAGTTCGAAGAGGCCTTTGCCAAGGTGCCCTTCATGGTGATCTCGACCCTGAACCTCGCCGAAACGACGATGCTGGCCGATATTGTCCTGCCCTCGGCGCACAGCATGTTCGAGCGCTGGAACGTGGTTGCCAATTCCGGCAACGGCTACGGCGTGGTCGGCATTCAGCAGCCGATGGTCAAGGTCGGTGACGTCCGGCAGGACGAATCCGAAATTCCCTGGCTGCTGGCCGAGGCGCTCGACCGCAAGGGCTTCAGTGCGCCGCTGGAATATCTGAAGAACGAGTTCCTGGATCCGGAAACCGGCGCTCAGCCGACCAATGGAGACGAACTCGGCTTGTACATGGCCAAGATCATGACCCAACCGTTCTGGGATCCGAACTCGACGGTTGGCGGGACCAAGGTCGGTAGCTGGGACGAGTTCCGCAAAGTGGGCATGTGGACCAGCGATCGCTACCCGTTCCGGTCACGCTGGGGCAATTTCGGCACCAAGACCGGGAATTTCGAGTTCTACAGTGAAGGCCTCAAGGAAGCGCTGGGCAAGCATGCCGAGAAACACGATGTCAGCGTCGACCATGTCCTGGAGGTCTGCAACTACGAGGCGCGTGGCGAACTCGCGTTCATCCCGCATTACGAGAGCCCGGTCCGCAAGGGCAGCGAGTCGGAATACCCGATGCTGTTCATCGACGCAAAACACAAGCTCAATCGCGAAGGCCGCGGCTGCAACCACTACTGGTATACCGGCGAGCGGGACGTCGAACCCGGGGATATCAAATTCGAGGACGCAGCCAAGATCAACCCGGTGGATGCCGAGCGCCTCGGCGTCAACACAGGCGATGACATCCGCCTCGTCTCACCGATCGGCAGCATCACGTGCAAGGTCAGCGTCTGGGAGGGGGTCCGGCCCGGATGCGTGGTGAAGTCCTTCGGCATGGGGCACTGGGCCTACGGACGCCATACGGCCAGGGAGTTCGGCAGGACCGCCATCGGCGGCAACAATAACGAAATCATTCCTCTCGATTTCGACCGACTGTCCGGGTCGACGGTGTTTGCCGGCCAGAACGGCGTCCGTATCGAGAAGGTTTGAAGCCGACCACTGCCTGGAGAGATCAATCATGGGATATGGAATGGTAATTGACCAGCAGCTGTGCGTCGGCTGCTCCGCTTGCACCATCGCGTGCAAGATCGAAAACAACACGCCGATCGGCATCAACTGGTGCGACAAGATCACGCGCACGAGTGGAAAATTTCCGGCCGTTCGCTACGAGTACATTTCGACGATGTGCAACCACTGCGAAAACGCACCCTGCGTGAAGGCGTGTCCGACGCAGGCGATGTACAAGGACCGCGACACGGGCCTGACACTGCACGACCCGAAGAAGTGCATCGGCTGCAAGGCGTGCATCGTCAACTGCCCCTACGGCGTTATCGACTTCAACTGGGAACGGCCGCATCACAACTGGGCCCAGGACAACCGGCTCGCCGAAGGATGCTTCTCGCCCGCCGAGATGGTCGAGGCGAGCGGAGGCGAAGGCTCACCACACGGCAACCCGGAACGCGGCACGACCTATCCGGTCGTTCGGGCCCGCGGCACCGTCGAGAAGTGCACGTTCTGCGACCACCGTCTGGCCAAGGGACTGGCGCCGGCTTGCGTGGATGCCTGTCCCTCCGGCGCACGACAGTTCGGCGACATCGACGATCCCACCAGCGAAGTCAGCAAGCTGGTTGCCAAACACGGAGGCAAGGGGCTGCGGGAAGAATTGGGGACCAGGCCACGGGTCATTTACATCCGCGACTACAAACCCCAGCGCCGTTTCGAACCCGCTCGCCCCGCCGGCGAAAATCAAGGAGCGTAAATCATGAACTCCACTGTCAGTCTGAAACACTTTCTGACGCCCACTTGGCTGCTGATCGTCGTCGGCTTGGTGGTCGGCGGTGCCGTGGGCCTGTACGAGATCTTCGTCGGGCACTCGTTCGCAACCAACAGCGCGCTCGTATGGACACTCCCGCTGGTCACCTACATCTACCTGGCCCTGATGAGCACAGGGGTGTCCATCATCATTGCCTACGGCCTGCTGGCGCGGAAAAGCGCCATCCTGGAGCGAATGCGCGCGCTGCTCATCGTCGCCATCGGACTGCTCATGGGGGCATTCACGGCACTCGCAACCGAGTTGGGCTCGATCCTCAACATGGTCTGGATCCTGCTGTCACCGAACCCCCTCTCCCCGATCTGGTGGATGGGCGCTCTCTACTCGGTCGAACTGGTGTTGTTGATCGTCAAACTCGTCATGGATCTGATGGGACGCCACGGACCGCTGGATCGCCCGCTGGCCTGGGCCACCCTGGCCGTCGCCAGCGCAGCCGCGATGATGATCGGAGCGGTGTTCGGGACCGTGATCGGACGCGCCGACTATGTGGGAATGTACACTTCACTGTTCACACTCCCGGTCGCGTTGCTGGCGGGTGTCGCGGTCGTCATTCTTACCCAGCCGCAGGGCCGGATGACGGAGATGCTGACGACTGCGTTCCGGCAGCTTGCGGTCCTCTGGATCATCCTTCTCGGGCTCAAGCTGTTCTACGATGCCCACAGCAGCGTGCAGGCGCTGCAAGGCTGGGTGGACATCTGGACGATCCTGGCCTTTGTCTTCATTGCCCTGTTCGCGGGAATGGCTCCGCGCATCCTGGCCGCTCTTGGTCTCGTTGCAGCGCTTTGGGTTGCCTACAACTTCGTGATCACCGGTCAACTGGTTTCCCTCGGTCCGAATGCCACCTGGTTCGGTGAAGTCCAGACGTACCTTCCCAACCTGCCCGAACTGGCCATCTTCGTACTGGGTGTTGCGGTAGCGGCGGCGCTGATCAAGCTCGGCTATCAATACCTGCTGCCCGGTCAGGCGCCGGCTGCGACGACTTGACAGCCCGACGGGCGGCCAAAACAACCCTGCGCCGTCACAACCCCTTCCCTGCAAGCGGGGGAGGGGTTTCTCCGATCTCACCAATACGGTTCCGTCTGCGCTGCACTGGGAGGCCCAAGCTGACCGCCGGCGCCCAGACCCCGGCTGCCCTAATCGCGCGCCCGAGCCAGGTTACACCGACACAGGTCGACTGCCTCAATGGCTCCAGAAGCCTACCCCGACGCAGTGGTGCGGCACCGCCCCGATGCGAGTAAAATCGAGCCATGGAAACGCGAAAGGCTGCCAGGATATTCGGCGCGCTCGCCCATGAGCACCGACTCGCGGTCTTTCGGATACTGGTGCAATCAGGGACAGAGGGTCGTCTCGCCGGTGAGATCGCCGCCGAGCTCGAACTGCTTCCCTCGACGCTCTCCTTTCACCTGTCCGCACTCGAGGGCGCCGGGCTGGTCCGCTCCATGCGGACCGGCCGATACATCCGCTATGGCCTGCGCCCGGAGACGATCCGCGGCCTGCTGGAATTCCTGACTGAGGATTGCTGCGGGGGGCATCCGGAACAATGCGGTCTGCCCCGAGATACGGCCTCGCTGAAATCTTCAACCTGAGCGAAGCAGGTGCCAAGACGCACTTGCCCATGGCCGGCGATTGGACCGTTGCATTTCGGACCGTGGTCACAAGAGACCGACGATACTGCCCATTGCGTTCACTACCGGCCGGGACCGCAGTACCATGAGGACTGCAGGCCTGCCCACACGGGCGGGACCCATGTTCTTTCCCTCACGAGCGGGAGCACCGCACCATGACCCAGTCCGCGAACTCCGCCCCCGGTGCCCTGGCGCCGGCCAGCCTGACCCTGGATGGACAAAGCTACAGCCTGCCAGTGATCGAGGGCAGCGAGGGCGAACGCGCGATCGATATCGGCAGCCTCCGTGCGCGCACCGGGCATATCACGCTCGACCCCGGCTACGGCAACACGGGCAGTTGCGAGAGTGCGATTACCTTCATCGACGGCGACGCCGGCATCCTTCGTTACCGCGGTATTCCCATCGAGCAGTTCGTCGATAGCCCGACGTTCATCGAGGTGGCAATGCTGCTGATTTTCGGGCACCTGCCGAGTCAGGAGGAGTACGAGCGCTTTTCGGAAGACCTGACGCGTTTTGCCAACATCGACGAGGGCATGAAACACCAGTTCGAGGGTTTCCCGCGCTCGGCACCGCCGATGGCGATTCTGTCGGCGATGATCAACGCCCTGTCCTGTTATCACCCCGAACTGCATGAACTCGAGGACGAGGTGGAACTTCACCACGCGGCCGCGCGGCTGATCAGCAAGATCCGAACGATCGCCGCCTATGCGTTTCGGCACTCCCGGGGTCTGCCCTATATCTACCCGGATCCGGGCATGCGCTACGTACCGAACCTCCTGCACATGATGTTCTCGCTTCCCTACCAGCAATACGTGTGTCCGAATGTCGTGCGCAAGGCTTTGAACCTGATCCTGATCCTGCACGCGGATCACGAACAGAACTGCTCCACCTCGACCGTCCGAATGGTGGGTTCCAGCGGTGCCAACCTGTTTGCGTCCTGCGCGGCCGGTGTCTCGGCGCTATGGGGCCCCCTGCATGGTGGCGCCAATGTCGCCGTGCTGAATATGCTGGAGCAGATTCATCAGGGGAACATCACGCCCGAGGAGTACGTGAAGCAGGCCAAGAACAAGGACAGCAAGGTGCGGCTGATGGGCTTCGGTCACCGTGTGTACAAGAACTTCGACCCGCGCGCGCTGATGTTGCAGAAGGTGGCGGAGGAACTGGTGCCGATGTTGAGCGGCAACGATCCGCTATTGGGCATTGCGCGCCAACTCGAGGACATCGCCCGGTCCGATTCCTACTTCATCGAGCGGAACCTGTACCCCAACGTGGATTTCTACAGCGGCATCCTGCTGCGCGCCATGGGCATCCCGACCAACATGTTCACGGTGATCTTCGCAATAGGGCGCTTGCCCGGATGGATTGCCCACTGGTGGGAGCAGAATCAGACTGTGGGCGGGCGGATCGCGCGGCCACGGCAGATCTATACCGGTCCTGCGCTTTCCGATTATGTTCCGATCGAGGAGCGCGGGCAGGTGTAGCCGGACACAGTCGCGCGCCGTAAGGCTGCAGTTTCAGACGCGTTCGGCTGCAAGCGGGACGGCGGCGCGTGGTCTGGCACGCAGGAGCAGGTTGCGCGGCGTGACATCACGCGTGCAGAAGGTGCCCAGTTCCACCTGGAAGCCGGCTTCTTCGAGAAAATGCAGGCGGTCCAGTACCAGCCAGACTTCCAGCGGACGCCGAAACACATGCCTCGCGAGCTCCAGGCGGCTGACCTCGCGATAGCGCCTCCAACCCTCCTGTTCCAGTGCGGGCCAGTCGCACCGGGCGGGGAGCGCCAGCCCTTTTTGCGCAGCCGCCCAATGGCAGAATGACTCGAAACTGGACGGAATGCGACCGTGCGACAGGCTGGGAAGGTGCAGGTAGTCATCGATACCCCGGAGCTTGCGCTGCAACTGGTCAAAGCCCAGCCTCCATGCATTCGCCCGTGCGCGGGCGATTCGGTCGGAACGGGGGGCGGTGACCGTCTCCTGAACCGCCAGGGAAAGATCCTCACGGTTCAGATGCAAACGGTGTTTGCGCGCGAGGTCACCGCCCAGCCGGGACATCGGTCGATATTCCGGAGACGGAATCCGCTGGTAGCAACACGGTGCCAGCGTGACGGCGCAGCCGGTCTGAGCCGCCACTTCAAGCAGGCGCTGATGTAGCACTCCGCAGGCGTGCAGGGCGCTGACATGGACGCCGCGCTCAAGCCAGTGTTCAACTCCTGGCGCCAGTACATCCTGTTGCTCCATCTGGACGGATGCGTCCTGCCGTTGAGCCAGCCGCAGTCCCTCGCTACAAAGGCTCTCCCGGATTTCCAGCGCGACCACGGTGACCTCATGGCGTCGTGCAAGCATCCGCGACAGATGTCCCTTTCCGGCGCACCAGTCCACCTGCCGGTGACCGGACTTCGCATCGACATGAGCGGCGAACGCCTCGATCTGCTGCCATTTCCGCCCTCCGATGTGTGGGCTCCAGATATGGGGCAGGGGGCCCGGATCGCGGGACAGCGGCGGCAGCGCCGTGAGCCGTGCCAAGCCTGCAATGGGCAAC
>JAABSN010000168.1 GCA_011390385.1 Thioalkalivibrio nitratireducens
GAACGCGTTACGTTCAAAGGCTTGAAAATTTCATCGATAACAATACGGCGCAAGCGAGCGCAGTCATGTATCAGGAAGCCCAGGCGGATTTTCCAGTCTTCGTTCTTACTCGGATCACTCTCTGACAACGCTTCGCTAAACTCGGTTGAAATCTTCGCCACTTTATTTAGTGGGTCAGTTTTGGGTGCAAAACAACAAAAGCAGACATTACGGCTGGTAACCAGTCGTTTCAACAGCGTGGCAGTCACGCTACCATCACTTGCACACAGGGAGGTTACATGAACCGGCAGCAGACAACGTGCGTCATCCAGTTACGCGATACCGTTCCCGCAGCACCCAAAGGCCGGGAGAGGCTCCGGTGGTATGGCCCAGGCTTGTTGTGGATGCTATCCGCGGTTGGCACTGGCTCGATTCTTTTTTCTCCCAGGGTGGGCTCAGTCTACGGCTATGAGTTGTTCTGGCTGCTCCTGCTGGTGATATTTTTCATGTGGGTAATGATTCGTGAGATGGCGCGCTTCACAATCGTTACCGGGCGCACAATACTCGATGGCATGTCAACGCTCGAAGGTCCCAAGGGCTGGGCTATCTGGGTGATCTTCCTTCCCCAGTTGGTAGCGGCTGCTGTCGGTATAGCCGGACTGGCGGCAGTGGTTGGGAGCGCATTTTCCGTCTTCTTACCCGGTCCGGCTGTTCTATACGCGGAACTCATACTGCTGGGATGTGTCGCGCTGACCACGACTGGCCAGTATCTTCGTATCGAGCGAATGTCGCGATACATGGCCATTGCCCTCATGATTGTTGCGGTCATCTCGGCGGTGGTTGCCTTCCCCTCATGGCAGACCATTGGATCGGGACTGATGCCCCAATGGCCCGAGGATGCGGACCTGTACATTATTGCTCCCTGGGTGGGTACCATTCTGGCCGGCTCCATGGGAATCGTGTGGTTCTCCTACTGGACCGCAACCCGCGGTTACGGGGGAGGGCTGCAGCCCCGGCAAGGTGAGGAGGATGAGGAGCAGCCGAACGAGACGCGGCGGCCACAGCAGGTGAATCAGGAACAGGACGTCGCCACCAGACATGACGCTATCCAGTCCTGGCTTGGCAGCATGACAGGTGCAGCTGCCTTGGGGGTGATTGGTGGCGGTATGGTCATTATCGCCTTTCTGATTCTGGGGGCCGAACTGCTGGGTCCGGAGGGCATCGTGCCGGAGGGAACCGACGTTGCACGAGACCTGACCCGGCTGTTCTCGGAAGTATGGGGAGAAGCAGGACGCTATCTTATCCTGATTGCGATTATCGTCGCGATTGGTGGCAGTATTTTGGCTAATCAGGATGGCTGGGGACGCAGCTTCGCCGACATGACCCTCATTCTCAGCCGTGACCAGCGCAAGCTGCGCCGGGGTTGGGCTTATTGGTTGCTGCACCGGGCTTCCGCAATCACCGGCTGGTCGCTATTCCAGCGGCGGAACCTGAAATGCCTGTTCATTCTTGTCATTACGGGTCTGGTGCCCGCGCTGATAATCCTGGTCTTCGAGGACCCGGTGAAGATGATGTCGGCTTCGGGGATTATTGCCGCATTTCATACGCCTTTCATCGTACTGACGGCCCTGTTGGTAAACTTGCGGCGGCTTCCCGCGGAGCACAGGCCCGGTCTGTTTTACATAAGCGCCATGGCACTGGCCGGACTCTTCTACCTGGTCTTCGCGGCTGTCTATCTCTGGACTAAAGTTCAGGGATCTTTCTAAAGGGTCTGTTGTCAAAGGCATTGGTAAGCAAGCAGTGGGCAGACCTGTTTTGGGTCTGAACTCAATTGAGACAAACCCGTTGGTTTTACCGGCAGGGCGTTACCTCCCGGCCATTGCTCAGTAAACAGGGAGAAAGGTCATGGACAAGAATATTCTGAAAGGGAAATGGACGCAGTTGCGCGGTCAAGCCAAGGAGCGCTGGGGCAAGCTGACCGACGATGATCTTGACGTGATTGACGGCCGTGCTGATCTGCTAACGGGAAAGCTGCAGGAGCGCTACGGCTGGACCAAGGAAAAAGCAGAGGAAAAGCTGCGTGAGTTCAACGATAGCTTGTAAGTGATGCATCGTTTACGATCACCGGGTGGCAGCTCTTTCGTTACTTCACCACCATCCAGACCGCCATCGCGACCATCATCAGGTTTTCCGTCAACGATATGAACCCAAGCGGGACATTGCTGTCGCCACCGACACAGGCGCATTTGAGTTCGCGCTTGTCCATATAAACGGCTTTGAAGACAGAAACTGCGCCGATGGTGCCGATGAACAGAGCCACGGGGGCGGCGATCCAGATAAGGGTGCCGGCGATCATCAGGATCCCGGCCAGGGCCTCGGCGAAGGGGTATACATAGGCGTAGCGCACTTGGCGCTGCGCCAGTAGGTCGTAGCCCAGGAACTGGTTGGAAAAGCTGGAAAGGTCCTGCAGCTTCAGGATCGCGAGAATGGAAATGGAGATGGCGATAAACCATTCCGCGCCGCGTATCGTGAAGGGCGTGCCAAAGGCAGCGAAGCTGACGGCCAGCGCCATCAACAGCGCCATGGCGAAGACGGCAATGACCGGCTGGTAGCTGGTGGCGTCCTCGTCCTCTGCCGCGCTCTTCTTGCCGAAATAGACCTTCAGTTCCTCGTAGCCGCCGACACGCTCGCCACCGATGAAGGTTTGCGGCGTGGTATCCACGTCGTGTTTCTGCAGGAAAGCATCGATGTCCTCCCGGGTGTTCAGTTGATGATCTTCAACCTCGTAGCCTTCGCGCTCCAGCAGGCTTTTGGACTTCAAGCCGAAAGGGCAGACGTGATCGGGCATGACCATGCGGAAGAGGCTGGCGGCTCTGGTATCGGGTTCGTTGTCTGTGGCTCTGGACATGGGACTCTCCATTGCGTTGAATTTTGAAACAGGGAGGTTGTCGGCCTCTGCCATGGTCCGGCAGCGCTCCCGGAATGGTCGACTTACAGCCCGAACGGATACGTATCCGGCGCTCCCTCCAGCTCCTGTTCTCCCAGCGGCGTTACGGCATTGGTCTCATCGAACCAGACATACTCGTCAAACTGGTCTCCGAGCCGGGCGTGGAAATAATGACTGGCTCGCTCCGTGTGGGGGCGGTAGATGACCCCAATCGCGCGCTCGGGGCGCTCCTCAATTAGCCGCCGATGTAGCTCACGAGGTGCGTGATGGCGTACAGGCGTGATGAACGCGGGGATGCCGGTATCGTGAAACAATCGCTCCCAACTGCCAGCGAGTGACGGCACCACGTTCATGACCTCCATCGCGCTGCCCCAGTCGTTGGCGGCAGCGACGGTACCGGTATGTGTGCCCATGCCTATCAGGTAGGCATCGTCGCCAAAAGCCTGCCGACACAGCTGGCCCACGTTGTGCTGGCCGCGTGCACTCATGTCAGTCGCGGCGGCATTGCCGATATGCGAGTTGTGCTCCCAGACCACGATCTTGCCCTTTTCGCCGTGATGGTCCAGCAGCGAGTTCAGGGTGTCGAACATGTGAGTGTCGCGCAGGTTCCAGGAGTCGGCGTAGCCGTCATACAGGCTGCGGTAGTACTCCTCCGCGTTGGCGACGAGACGTGCATTCTGCAGCGCATCAAGGAAACTGTCGCCGTCATGGGCGGAGTATTCCATCCGGCGCTGCATCAGGGCCATCAGGATATCGACCACATCCCCCTGGCACTCCCGGTAGCGGCCGGAGGTGGCAGCGCGGCCATAAGTGGCGGGATCTTTTTCCCAGGGCATCAGGCAGCTGTAACGCTCGCGTGCATCCCTGGCGGCTTCGGGGTCGACCGCATCAAGGTAGCTGAGCACTTCACCGATTGAGGTATACATGCTGTAAAGGTCCAATCCATAGAAACCGACCTGCGGCGCTCTATCGGAAAGGCCCGCGTTGTGGCGTCGTAGCCATTCGACGAATTCCTGTACGTCGGTGTTGCGCCACATCCAGGCCGGAAAGCGGGCGAAGGCGCGCCATTCCGACGGCGGCATCGTCAGATCGCGCACGTAATGATCCACGCGTGCGGCATCCGGCCAGTCCGATTCGGTGGCGACGATATTGAAGCCCTTGCGCTCGATCAGTTGCTGGGTGATGCGCGCTCGAAACCGGTAGAATTCAGACGTGCCGTGACTTGCTTCCCCGATCAGTACAACGCGGGAGTCGCCGATACGCTCAAGCAGAGCATCGAGTTTGCTGGCGGCGCCAATGGGCTCCGCTATGTCGGCCAGCAGGGCGACGGTATCGCGCTGACAGTCGTTCTTGCTGCTCTGGCCCCTGCTGCCACCATCGCGTGTACCATCTGGATGGCCCGAGGTGCTCGCACGACGCCCCTGATCGTCCCAGCCCGCTTTCCCGATCAGCGGAACGAAACGCACTCTACTGAGCTGCTCCTGATCGAATCCGTCTTCAGCGACGCGCGTGATCCGCATCAGGCCCTGAGATCCTGACTCTCCGACGGGGATGATCAGGTGGCCACCTACTTTCAACTGCTGTTTCAGCGCCTCGGGTACGTGCGGACCGCCGGCTGCCACCACGATTCCGTTGTACGGCTGGGCCTGTGGCCATCCCACAGAGCCATCTCCGTGGATCACCTCGATGTTGTGATAGCCAAGTTCGTGCAGTAGCCGGCGGCTTCTGTCCGCGAGCTTTTCTATCCGTTCGATGCTATAGACTTCCTCCACCATTTCGGCGAGCAATGCCGCTGCGTAGCCGGATCCCGTGCCGACATCCAGTACCCGGGCAGACGCATCGAGATCCAGTGCCTCCAGCATCAGTGCCACGATATAGGGCTGGGAAATCGTCTGGCCGCTGGCAATAGGCAGTGGCCTGTCTTCATAAGCGAACTCCCGCAAGTCACTCGGGAGAAACGCCTCGCGGGGTACCCGGCGCATTGCCTCAAGCAGGCGCGGGTTCTTGATGCCGCGCTGCACGATCTGGCGCTCGACCATCCGTTCGCGTTTCGTGGCAAGATCAGCGTCTTCCTGCTGGCTGTCATTCATGGCGGAAGCCCAACTATAGGTTTCTCCTTCCCGGGTAAATACCCACGCCCGGCGTCAAACGGGCCGTCGCCGTGCGTGGCTTGTTAAAGCTAGTCCAGAAATCCAGGCTCTGCAATCCGGGTGCCTCGGCACGGGACCCGCGAGGCTATTGGAAGACGGCAAGGCCGTCTTTGGTGAATTCCGGCGCGGTTCTGATACGCAGCGTCAATTCGCTGATACGTGTATCATCAAACACCAGCAGTACCTGTGCAGAAAAATAGGGCGCCAACGCCTCCAGCAGCCGACGGACCGTCTCTTCGTCACCCTGCGCGGTGTGGACAACAATCGGCGTGCTCCAGTTCTCGGCACCGGGTTCCGGTAACGGCTCGGCGGTGGCAGCACCGCGATCCAGTCCGTATTGGGACAACGCCTGGTTGAGTTCGTCTGCCAGCTTTGCGCTGCCCGGCGAATCCGGCGGGTAGCGTACTGTCATTGCCGGTGCCAGCTGTTTGTAATCGGCCCGAAACTGGCTGAGCCGCTGCAATACCTGGTCCCGTCGCGCCGGGGCCGGTGCCACAAAACCTGACCCCGCAATTGTCACGTTTTCATCGGCGTTGACCGCGAGCAACGTTGCGCCGGGTCGTGTTTCGAGCCGGGTAGCGGTCGCGCCGGGATCACTCGCCGGTGGTCGTAGCAGCAGCAGAAGGCCGATGATCATCGCGAGCGGTATCAGCCCCCATGCCAGCCTGCTCGCGGAACGTGTTCCACGGTGAATAAAACGAATTGACACAGTAATCATCCTCCCCGTGCAGTTCCAGCCGGGCCGGTAGCACTCTCCACATCTCCTCTACAGCATTGGGCCGGATGTGGGATTTTTCAAGTTCTAATTCCTTTCGCCTACACGGCGCCAGATTGTGGCATGGGGTGGCGACCACCATCGTATCCATGCTCCGTCGAGCAGATTCTTGCGGCATGTAGTAGTATGTTGATGTTGGAGCAGTTTTATTGGCGGGCATCATCGCTTACTGATCGGCATGGGGGCCCCGCTTCCCGGAACTGAATATTTTCTTGACCGATGCAGGGAGACATGAGCGAACACAGCGGCGTCAGGCCTTCACGACCATTCCAATCCCCCTTCTGGGCCCTCGCGGCAAGCATTGTTTTTGTCGCTGTTCTGTTGGGTATCCTGGTTTATTTCAACCTGCATGAAAGACTGCTGGACGTGTTGGCGTGGGTCGAGCAGCAGGGTGCGTGGGCCGCGGTGCTATTCGTGCTGATCATGGCCGCGGCGGTGTTCCTGTTGTTGCCCGGCATTTTTCTCACGATGGGGGCCGGCTTCGTATTCGGTGTGGTGGAGGGCTCGATACTGGTCGTGGCAGGTACCACACTCGGAGCAGCGATTGCATTTTTGATCGCCCGCTATCTGCTCGGCAGCCGTGCAAAGCGCTTCATTGTTGAGCATGAGCGCTTGCGGGTAATCAATGCGGAGATGGCGCAACATGGGTGGAAGGTGGTCTTGCTTACACGGTTGATTCCGTTTTTTCCGAGCAAGGTGGCCAATTATTTTTTCGGATTGACGACTTTTCGTTTCCGCGGCTATTTGCTGGGTTCATTTCTCGGTTTCATTCCGTTCTCGGTGCACAATGTCTACCTTGGCTCTATTGTCGGGGACCTTACCGCGCTGACTCAGCGTGAGCTGGGCCGCACTCCGGTGGAGTGGGCGCTCTACGGCTTTGGTTTTCTCGCCACGGTGGTTGCGGTGCTATATTTCAACCGTCTTGCGCAGCGCGCCCTCGGGCGCTACGCCGCTGAGGGCGGCAGCACTCACCCCAACCAGATCGACAGAGAGGTAAAATGAACTTGATGAGATGGTTGCCCTGGCGGTTTATTATTCGCCGGGCCGCACGTAGCCAGGGTTTTCTGGATCCGATCGAACTGATGGCGCGGATGCGGCAGTTGGCGCAGCCCTCCGAGGTCGGCGAACCCATTGAATTGTTGCGTGCGGGGCTTGTGTTCCACGCCCGCGGATTGATCAATACCAAAGTGATACAACACAATCTGGACTGGATTTGGCCCTACTGGATCGAGCGTCAGTTCGATCCGAAAGACGAATCCTTTATTCCTCGTTCGTTCTCGATTTCGCACATCAATCTCACTCACCGGAACTGGACCGCGATTGGCCAGCCGGACTGGGAAGAGCTGCCTATTGTCGACCCACGCGGACTGTTGACGCCACTGCTTGACGGCTGGTCGCTCGACAGCTGGATTGTCACCGATGATGGCCGTAGATTGCTGCCGTCCCGCGCCCGCACCGTGGAGCAGTATCAGGAGCTGGATCCGGGAGTCGCGGTGATCACCCGCAGCAACCACGGTGGCCTGGCGCTGGAAAGTCGTGCCGAAGTACGGGTTGAAAATGG
>JAABSN010000169.1 GCA_011390385.1 Thioalkalivibrio nitratireducens
CCATGTGCGGACGCGGCGGCCACGATTTTTCCTGGAAGCAGGTTCACGACTACCTGAATCTTCCCGGCACCCCGCCGGATGGGCATTTCCGGCGGCTGAACGTGGCGCCGTCGAGTCGGCGGGGTGACGGGGTGGACTGGACGCACTTGCCGGCCGTGGTGCCGGGCGGCGAGGGCGGGCCCGAGCTGGTGCGCATGGTCTGGCCGCTGGTTCCCGGCTGGATGAAGGGCGAGTTGCCGAAGTTCTCCACCGCCAACTGCCGCTCCGAACCCGGCATCGCCTTTTCCGAGACGGTGGCGAACAAGCCGGCCTTTCGCGCCGCCTGGAACCAGGGCCGGCGCTGCCTGGTGCCGTTTTCCTGGTTCTACGAGTGGGACCAGCGCACGCGGCCGAAACAGCCCTGGCGGGTGCTGCCGGCCGCGGCGCCCATGCTGATCATGGCCGGGCTGTGGGACGAATCCAGGCCGCCGGCCGGGGCTCCGTTTCGATCGTTCACCCTGGTTACCGCCGAACCCAACGAGCTGCTGCGCGACATCGGTCATCACCGCGCGCCGGTGATTCTGGGTCCGGAGCAGTGGTCGGCCTGGCTGCACGGATCGGCGCAAGAGGCCGAGGCCGTCATCGCCGCGCCGCCGGAGGGCGCTCTCACGGCCCATCGGGTCACCACTCGCGTCAACAACCCCGGCTATCAGGAAGAGGACGTGATCCGGGCCGTCCTTTAGTTTTCATGCCGGAAGCGTTAGGGTGGAAACATGAACGTTCAAGCACTCCAGACACCGGCGCGCGTCGACCTCATCGAGAAATACGGCGGCGAAATCATCCCGCTCGATCCCATTGGCGGAGTAGTGCACGGCATCGACCTGTCGGCCGGCAAGCCGCCGTCGGAGGTCGTGGACGCGCTCGAGCTGGAAATGGCCCGGCTGGGCTTTCTGGTCTTCAAGAGCGAAAAGCCGCTGGAACCGGAAGATTTTCTCCGCGCCAGCAGCTGGTGGGGCGGCAAGGAGTTGCACAGCACGCACGGTGTCCATCCGGCCACGCCCGGCGGCAACCGGCACATTTTTCGGCTCTCCAACGATCGGCGCCACGGCATTGCCGGTGTCGGCCCCCAATGGCACAACGACGGCAGTTTCAACGCCGACACCTTTTCGCACGCCGGCTACCACATCGTCCGGCCGGCCGAGAAGGGCGGCGGAACCTATTTTGCGCACCAGGGTGCGGCCCATGATGCGCTTTGCCGGGAGCGGCAGGCGTTCTGGCGGCGCCTGTCCTCGGTCAACTCGGCCTCGGGCGTCGTTCACCCCCTGGTGCATCGGCATCCCCTGTCCGGGCGGATGAGCGTCTGGCTGCATCTGGGCATGACCGGGGCCGTGATCGAAAAACTTGACGGTGAGGAGGGTTTTCGTCTGTTGGGTGCCGAACAGCTCAAGCAACTGTGTCATGAATACAATGATCTTCTCGACCGCGGCCTGACCGACGGCTATGCCATCGCCTATGAATACCGGGAAAACGACTGCATCTTTGTCGATAACCTGGCCGCCGCCCATCGCGCCTCCCCGGAGGCGCACCGGCCCGCCGAGGAGCAGGGGCTGAGAATCATGCACCGCAGCACCGTTCGCGGCGTCGAGGATTTCAAGCCCCATTTTGGATTGCCGCAATACCTCGATATTCGCGGGCCCAGTCCTTTCGGGGACGGCGTCTGGCAGGCTGGCGGAGTCGGCTTCCGATGGGATGACGGCATTCCCATGCAGAATTGATCGATCCTTTTCCCCACGAACCGAGGCGCAGATATGGATTACGACATCAGCAAGACACTGGAAACGACGCCCGAGAAGGCACGCGAACGCGTCGTGGAGGTGCTGTCGGCCGAAGGTTTCGGCGTACTGACCGAGATCGATGTTCAGGCAACCATGAAGAAGAAGCTCGATCGCGACATGCCCTACTACGTGATCCTGGGCGCGTGCGATCCCGAAATGGCCTGGAAGGCGCTGGATCGGGAACCGAAAATCGGAATGATGCTGCCGTGCAACGTGATCGTGCGCGAGCTCGAAGACGGCAAGGCTGAAGTGTCGGCGGTGGATCCGCAAGCCTCCATGCAGGCCGTGGAGAACCCGGAACTTGGCGAAGTCGCAGACCAGGTCAGGAAACGGTTGCAACGGGTCATCGACAGGGTCTGACTGATCCCGCGCCCCAGGCGGCCTGGCGGTCTGGGGCTCGTCCACTCCGGGATCGCTGAGGCGAAGAGCCAATAGAAAAGCCCGCACTCGTTAGGGGGGGACGAGTGCGGGCGCCACGTGCTTCGATCGATGCGGGGGAGGGAGGCCCCGGTCCCGATGCGATTCATGCGCGTGTGCGCATGAATGCGCGTGGTTTTGGTTGCTTCTCTGAGCAGCCAGGTCCATGGTGCCTAATCCGGACGCGGGTCGTCCGTTCGATACCGCACGAACCGGACTTTTTCCTGCATCCCGGGCGGCTGGCCGGTGACGCTGCAGCTATGTTGCCTGCCGCACAGACCTTTTCCTTCCGAAAAGCCGATTGTTCATCGAACTGGAACGATGGAATTTCACTTAAAGGAGCTGGAAATGCCTTTGGCCCGGACACAAGACAGCATGCTCGGCGATCTACTCAAGATCCTGCTGGCGATACTTTTGCCGCCTCTGGGCGTGTTTCTCGAGGTTGGCATGGGAAAGCACTTCTGGATCAACATCGTCTTGACGATACTCGGGTTCATCCCCGGCATCATCCACGCCGTCTACATCATTGCAACGCGATGACAATCAGACACGGCAACAGCCTCGTTCAAGCGAGAAAGACTGCATGTTCATAGAAACGATCAAGACCGATGGCCTGGCCCATCTGTCGTATGTGGTCGGGGACGGGATTGTGGCTGCGGTTATCGATCCGCGCCGCGATGTGGCGATTTATCAACAGATCGCGCAAAAGAACGGTGTCGCCATTACCCATGTCTTCGAGACCCATCGCAACGAGGATCTCGTGACAGGCTCGGAAAGCCTGGCCGATCGCACCGGTGCGGTGGTGCTGCACGGTCCGACCAACGAGTATCAGGTGCCCTACGCCCAAACGGTGCGCGAGGGCGAGCGGGTCCAGCTGGGCGAGGCGAGCCTGACGGTGCTGGAGACCCCCGGCCATACGCTGGATTCGATTTCCATCGTCTTGCGCCACATCGAGACCGGGGACAGCCCGCTCTGCGTTTTTACCGGCGATGCGCTGTTCATCAATGATGTCGGACGAACCGATTTCTATCCCGATCGGGCCGACGAGGTCGCCGGTCTGCTCCATGACAGCCTGCACCACAAGCTCCTGCCGCTGGGTGATCAAACAATCGTGTATCCCGCGCACGGAGCCGGCTCGGTGTGCGGGCAGAAAATGGCCAATCGGGATTTCTCCACCATCGGTTACGAAAGAAGGCACAGCCCAAGGCTATCGCTGGCTCGGGCCGAGTTCATCCAGGCCAAGATCGCCGAGCATCACGACTATCCGCCGTATTTCCGAAAAATGGAGCAGATCAACGCCTCGATCGGTCCCGGCCCGGACCGCGAGTTGAGAAAGCCGGCGCCGATGAGCGCGGAGGATTTCGCCGGTGAGCTGGAAAACGGCCTGATTGCGGTCGACCTCAGAACGGCAGAGAGCTTTTCAGGCGGACACGTGCCCGGATCGCTTGCCCTGCCGGTCGACATGCTGACCACCTTTGCCGGCTGGCTTGTTCCTTACAAGCGCCGGATCGGCCTGATTGCCGCCGGTCCGATGCAGGCCGAGCGCGGGGCGCGCGAGCTGGCGCGCATCGGCTACGACCAGGTGGGCGGATATCTCGACGACGTGATCACGGCCTGGGCGGTTTCCGGGCGTTCGGTCGGTCGAGTTGCAGCCATCGAAGGTCCGGCCTTCAAGCAGCGTCACGACGGCGGGCCGGAATTCGTCCTGCTTGATGTGCGCGCCAAGCCGGAGTTTGATGAAAGCCACCTGGAGGACGCGCTTCATATCTATCTTGGCGAGTTGCCCGAGCGTCTCGATGAACTCGATCCAGGCAGCGAGATCGTCACGTTTTGCGGCTCCGGCCAGCGGGCGCTCATTGCGGCCAGCGTGCTCAAGCGGGCGGGTTTTGAAAAAGTCACGGTGAACTGGGGATCGATGGGCGCTTGCCAATCACTTGGATGCAGGATGGCGATATGCTGATTCAGATCAATACAGATGACAACATCCATCATTCCGATGCACTGAAAGAAAGCATCAGGACCATCGTGAAATCCGCCCTCGATCACTTCGCGGATCAATTGACCCGGGTGGAGATTCACCTCAGCGACGAAAACAGCAACAAGAAGTCCGGCGGCGTCGACATGCGCTGTCTGTTGGCGGCCAGGCTTGCAGGCTTCCAGCCCGTCGCGGTGACCGATGTGTCGGCGACGGTGGAACAGGCGGTCGAAGGTTCAGTTCGGAAGATGAGACGTTCCCTCGAAGGCATGCTCGGGCGCTTAAACTCAAGCCGCTGAGAATCCCGTCGTATTTGGTGGTCGGGCCGAAGACCAGTCTGTCGACGGCTCCGTGTTCGCTACCGCACATGAATGTCGGCAGGAGAATGAGAACATGAGGCTGGGATTTTGACGGAGAAGGGTTGCTGTGGGCGTTGGACCGGAGCGAAATGACCTGCTTGCGCTCCTGCCGGAGCGGGTGAAAAAGCGCGTTTTCCCGCTTTTGCGCGAGGTGAATCTACCCTTGGGCCAGGAAATCTATGCGGCCGGGCAGGAGGAGAAGCACGTGTATTTTCCGGCCGACTGCATCGTTTCCCTGCTCTACGTGATGCTCGACGGTCATTCCGCTGAGATCTCGGTCGTCGGCCGCGAAGGCATCGTCGGTATCTCGGTGTTCATGGGCGGGGGGAGTACGCCCAGCCAGGCGGTCGTTCAGAGTGCGGGTACGGCCTATCGTCTGCCGGCCGCCGAATTAAAGCGCGAGTTCAACGACGACGAGGGCCTGCGCGTACTGATGCTGCGCTATACCCAGGCCCTGATCACGCAGATGGCGCAAACGGCAGTGTGCAATCGCCACCACACCATCGACCAGCAGCTGTGTCGCTGGCTGCTGCTGTCGCTGGACCGGTTGCCGACCAACCAGCTGACCATGACCCAGGAGCTGATCGCCAACATGCTGGGCGTGCGCCGGGAGGGGGTGACCGAGGCGGCTTGCCGGTTGCAGAATCTGGGTGTCATCCGCTACCAGCGTGGACGCATTACCGTACTCGACCGTCCGCGCCTGGAAAAACTCAGCTGCGAGTGCTACGCAGTGGTCAAAACGGAGACCGATCGCCTTGCCACATATGCAAAACAACTCTGACTTCTCGCTTCTCTGCTTTTCGGGGGATGGTATCCTTCAGGGCTTGATCGAAAGTGTGAATAAGCCATGAAGGCTGCTCCAGAAAGCAACGAGTTGCTGGCGCTCTTGCCCCAGGCATCGAAAGACAGGATTTTTCCGAAGCTCAGCGAGGTCGCTCTTGCCGAAGGCGAAGAGGTATTTGCTGCCGACCAGGAGCTGCGGTACGTGTATTTCCCGGTCGACAGCGTGGTCTCACTGCTCTACGTCAGGCGCAACGGCCACCCGGCCGAGATCTCCGTGGTCGGTCGCGAGGGCATCGTCGGCATCGCCGTGTCCATTGGCGAAGACAGCACCCCCACCCGGGCGGTCGTCCAGGTGGCCGGCATGGCTTACCGCTTGCCGGCGTCTGAATTCAAGCGCCAGTTCAGCACCGATTCGAGCTTCCGATGGCTGATGCTGAGCTACTCCAGGGCGCTGATTTCCCAGATGGCGCAGACCGCGATGTGCAGCCGTCATCATTCCATTGAACAGCAATTGTGTCGCTGGCTGCTGCTCTCGCTGGACCGCCTGTCGGTCGATGAATTGAGCTTGAAGGCCGACCGGGTTGCAGACACGCTGGGGCTGCCTCGGGAGGACATGGCCAAGGTGGCCGCCAAGCTGCACGATGAGGGTGTCGTTCGCTACGAGCGCGGCTGCATCACCGTGGTTGACCGGGATCGATTGAACGAGTGCAGCTGCGAGTGCTACGCCGTGGTCATAGAGGAAACCGAACGCCTGGCCATCAACGCGGCCCTTCTCTAGTTGGCCAAGGCGACTCACGGCACAATCCCCGGGCTCCCGGATAGGAATTGCTCACATTTGTGATATCCTGCCGAAGGGTTTGTGCGGAAAGAGGTGTGGATGAAGACGGGGCCGGATCAGAATGAACTGCTCGCCGCGTTGCCTCGCTCCGTAAAGGACCGTCTGTTTCCCCTGCTGCAGGAGGTCAAACTGCCGCTGGGCGCGGAAGTGTACGCCTCCGGTCAGAACGCGAAATACGTGTATTTTCCGGCCGACTGCATCATCTCGATCCTGTATGTGCTGCTCGACGGCCATTCGGCCGAGATTTCCGTGGTCGGAAAAGAGGGCGTGATGGGCATCGCCGTGTTCATGGGCGGGGAGAGCACGCCCAGTGAGGCGATCGTGCAGAGCGCCGGTGTGGCCTATCGGCTCCCGGCCTCCGAGCTCAAACGTCAGTTCGACAACGAACCGCTGCTGCGCGAGTTGCTGCTGCGGTTCACCCAGGCCCTGATCACCCAGATGGCCCAGACCGCGGTGTGCAATCGGCACCACACCATAGACCAGCAGCTGTGCCGCTGGCTGTTGCTGTCGCTGGACCGTTTGGCGAGCAACCAGCTCATCATGACCCAGGAGTTGATCGCCAACATGCTCGGGGTGCGCCGCGAAACCGTGACCGATGCGGCCCAAAAGCTGCAGAAGCTCGGCGCCATCCGCTACCAGCGCGGACGGATCACCGTGCTCGACCGTCCACTGGTCGAAGAGCGCAGCTGCGAGTGCTACGCCGTGGTCAAGCAGGAAACCGACCGGCTGGCGGCATACGCCAGGTCGCTCTAGCGGGCGACCAGCCCGCTCACACTCACCGGGTCCGCCCGGGGTTTAAGAACGTGCCGTGGCGAACAGACGGGCGCTCCCCCACGCGGTGAGCATGGGTCCACGCAGAAAAACTGCACCCACTGGATACCCCATGCTCATGGCGTCTGAAGTCATCGCCACCAACCAGCTGCTCGATCGACTGCCGCCCGCCGTGCGCCGGCCCCTGCTCGACGCCTGCCGTCCGATTGAACTGGACTTCGCTCAGGCGCTTGCCGAAGCGACCGCGCCGGTTGACCGGGTGCTGTTCCCGACCACGGCCGTCATCTCGGTCACGGTCAAGATCGATGACCACGCCCCGCTGGAGATGGGCATGATCGGTCATGAGGGCATGCTCGGCGCGACGGTCGCGCTGGATGTGCAGCGCCATCCCATGTCTGCCATCGTCCAGGGTGCCGGTCTTGC
>JAABSN010000170.1 GCA_011390385.1 Thioalkalivibrio nitratireducens
CGGGGTGTCTACGCCGCGATGATGGTGATCAGCACAGCGGCCGGGCCGATCGTGCTGGGCGGGTTGCTGGATCGAGGCGTTTCGCTGGCTTCGATGGCCTTGGTCGCAACCGGCTACATCGTGCTGGTGCCCCTGCTGGCAACACCCGGTGTCGGTCGTCGCAGCGGTGGGCATTGACGCTGAGCGAAACCGGCACGACAATCGCCGCTGTCCACGCGGACTGCCAAATCCACCAGTTTTGCCAGACTCCGCTTTTCTTCTGGCGTACGTGGCAACGCGCTGGTGCCAAGTCGGTCCCGGGGCTTCATCGGGTGCCGACAATGCAGTCCATCGGCACTGCGAGGCAGGCCCGAGGCGCTGAATGAGGCAGCAGGTATGCATGTCGTAGCAAGAGGCGTGAAATGATCGTCACCGATCCGGCCGAGTTCCGTCGACAGATCGAGGCGCACTGGCTGATTGCCGATTCGCCGGCCGTGCCGCGGGCGGTATTTCTGGTCGAGCCGACCGACTTCCAGCTTTCGCGGCAGGCCGCGCGCGACAACCGCTACATGGACCTGAGCGTGGGCGTGAATCCGTCGCTGGCGCTGAATCAGCATCGTGCGCTGACCGACCGTATTGCCGAATGCGGCATTCCGGTGATCCGGTTTCCCGGGCGCCAGCACAATCCGGACGACCTGTTTCCGAACAACGTATTTGCCACGATCCCCGGGCAGTTCATCGTCGGGGCCATGCGCCACCCGGAGCGCCGGCAGGAAGCGCAGCGCCCCGACATCCGGGCATTCTTCTCCGAGCTGATGCGTTATCGCGAAGTGGACTTGCTGACCCGCGACATGGTCGCCGAACTGACCGGTGCCGTTGTTCTCGACCGCGCGCGAAGGATCGGCTTCTGCGGGATGACCAGTCGGGTCGACAAGGCTGGCTGCGAAGCCATGCATGAAGCCTTCGAATCGGCGCTGACCTTCCGTTTCGACCTGAAGCCGGACGAGTACCACACGAACGTGGTCATGTCCGTATTGGCATCGCGCGCCCTGGTGATCTGCCCGGATGCGTTCGCGGACCCGGAAGCCGCGAGCGCGATTGCCGCGGCCTATCCGGGTCACGTGCTCGAGATCAGCCGGGAAGAGAAGGAAGCGTTCGCCGGAAATTGCATTGCGCTGACCTTCCGAGATCTCTTTATTTCGGCGACCGGCTGGCGGGCGCTGGCACCCGAGAAGCGCCGGATCATCGAGCACGACTGGGACTTTCGCGTGCACGTCGTGGACATGGACGAGATCGAGAAGGCCGGCGGATCGGTGCGCTGCTGCGTGGCGGAAATCTTCTGAGGTTCTCCGGATCGCTCGGTGCACGATCTTCGGGTGAGTTCGCGCTCTGCTAAGCTCCGAGTCGTCAGGCGAGGTTCGGCGGGCGGGAAGCAAACAGATTCGGGAGGAAAATGATCATGGTGTTGATGAATGCAGGCCGCAATGGCGGCAGAATCCGGCTGATCCCGCTGGTCATGCTGCTGGCCTCACCGCTGGTCTGGGCCGAGACGCCGCCGTCCGGAGACGCCGACGCCGAACGGGCGGCCTACCGGGAGCGGGTGCAGTCCGTCATGCGCGACGCCTATCTGTCCCAGGCGCTGGACCGTTCCGGCGACCGCGTGGTCATGTCCAAGGGCGCCGACGGCACCGTGATGATGGACCTGCAGGGCGGTTTCCAGCACGCCATGCTCGTGCGCGTCAATGCCGACGGAGAAATCGAAACGCAGTGCCACAGTGACCTGGAGTCGGCGGCCAAGTTCCTGGCCGGTGGCGGCGAGGCGCTGACGGAGTCAACCGGGAGCCACAGTCATGAGGACTGAGCGGATGCTCACGGGCTCGGCGCGACCGGCAATCGCAAGCACGGCACTTGCACCGAGGCGCCTGAATCATGCAACTTCCATTCCCTCCCCCGGCGGCGGGGGAGGGCCAGGGAGGGGGCAGAAGCCAGTTCGAGCCTGCGGGCGAATCCTCGCGACTGCGCTCCTGCTGATCTTCTCATCGATCCAGGCTGCTGAATTCGAGATCGTCAACAACGACGATCCCGGCGTCGGGCTGAACGACCCGACCGAGGTCGCCCCGGTCGGCGTCAACCCGGAGACGACGCTGGGCGCGCAGCGCTTGTTTGCGCTGCAGGCCATCACTGAATTCTGGGGTGCGGAACTGGCCAGTGACGTGACGATCCGGGTAGGGGTCACCTTTGAGTCCATTGGCGATGTGGACAACAAGTGCACAACAGACGGCGGTGTTCTTGGATTCGCGGGTCCCGCGAGAATACTCGCGAATTTTAGCAACGCAACGTTTGCCGATACCTGGCATCACGTTGCGCTGGCCAATGCGCTTGCTGCCGAAGACTTGAGGCCTGAAGAAGTCGATATCAATGTAACGATTAATTCAGATGTTGATGAGGGTTGTCTCGGTGTGGGCACTTCCTTCTATTACGGCATTGACGGCAATCCTCCTGATGGGACGGTGGACATCGTGCCGCTGATGCTCCACGAACTGGCCCATGGGCTCGGGTTTTCCAATTTCGTCGATCTCGAGACGGGAGAGAAGGCGGGCGGTTCGGATGACGTGTTCATGCGCAATATCGCGGACGTGTCTTCCGGGACGCTGTTCTGGCCGGACATGACCAACGAGCAGCGCGCCGCTTCCGCGATCAACGATCCGAACGTGGTCTGGACCGGCGAAGCCGTTGCCGCTCGCGCCGCATCGGTCGTGGATGCGGCGGGCGCATTCAACGCCGGATTCCTGCGCCTTCATGCACCGGACCCGCTTGTCGACGGGAGTTCGATTTCGCACTGGACCAGCGACGCGTCACCGGACCTGCTGATGGAGCCGTCGCTGTCACGTGATCTGGAATTCGGCGGGCTCGATCTCACCGTCGACCTGTTCCGGGACATCGGCTGGCCAACGGCCGTGCTGTTTGCGGATGGGTTTGAAACCAACTCGGCAGCCGGGTCGCCCTGACGCGATCCGGCCGATTTCACTGTCCGGTGACAGCGATCGGCCCCGTTCTGCGTTTAACAGACCTTAGAAGGCCCGAAAAGGAACGGCCAGCCGGCGGTGGATTCATGCACAGGAGACCCCTGTCGAACTGGAATCCCCGTCCGCGGTGCGGTATGATCCGACCCTGCGAGCGTGAAAAGCCGCACGGAGGGAGGTTCGTGACGCGCCACAGCCAAGCCGCTTTCGGCCGACTGTCCGACCTATCCGCCTTGAAAATTTTCAGGAGTTCCGGCAAATGAACCTACGCAATGCTTCGAAATTGACTCTCGCTGCTGCCCTTTTGGGTGCTGCGGCCATCTCCCAGCCGGTCGTGGCGTGCACGACCGCAGCCTGGTCCGAGACAACCGCAAACGTCCTCGCCAGCGGACCGGCCGGACCGGACGGAAAGGCGGCGATTGCGCGGTATTCCGGCCAGTGTGCGATGCAGACAGCCGACGGCGCAGTGTCCTATGTGCAGGACAACACTCCCGCGGGCATCAATCGCATAAGAGCACGCTTTTATGTCTTGTTGGGTAACAACGCCGACGGCACGATCTACGAGGGTTACGCTGCCGGAGGTGCCCCGGTCTTTTCCGTCGACGCCAGTGCGGCCGGCGTCATCACGCTGTCCAGTGCCTCGGGCGGTTCACCGCAGACTTCGAATGCCAATGCAGGTGCCTGGAACTCGGTTGAAATTGACTGGGATCCTGCCGGCGGTGGCGCGACTCTGACGGTCAATGAAAATGCACCCGTGAATTTTGCACCTGCTGGGTCGCCCACGGCCGTTGGCTATATCCGACTGGGAAATCTTGATGGCGTTGCTGGGGCCATGAACTTCGATTCCTATGAGTCGCGGCGAACAACGGCGGTTGGCCAGCTATGCGACGGCGATGCCGATCAATCCGGCCTCAGCGCGGGTGTCCGTGACTTTTCAGACTTGAGCGCGATTTTCGTTGAGTTGGCGACTGCGGGTAATTCGCCTGCTAACGGAACGCCGGATGCAAACAGGGATGGCGTCGTCGATTTTGCAGACCTTAGCGATGTATTCGTTCTGATTGCTACCGCTCAAGGCAATTGTTCTTAAGCGTCAGCATCTGGTCGAATTTTTCAGGAGATTGAGTTATGCGCGTTTTAATTGCTTTTGTATTGTTTTTTTCCTGCTTCGCCACGGTGTCTGCCCAGCAGCTGCGAGAACCCGTTGATGATGGTCGGGAGAATCTTAATGACCCCATCGAATCCGGGCTAGTCACTACGACTTATCGCTTTTCAGAATTCGAAGGATTGTCAGGTGGGCAGTTTCGGTTGAAGTATGATCCGGCGAAGTTGCAGGTCGTAGATCTAAGTAATTGCCTGGCCGGCGTACCTGAGTCGCACCGTGGCGAATTTTCCACATGCCGGAACATTGCGGATCGCGGCATCGTCCAGTTCCTTATTATGGATCTCGGCGGTAACAGTCCGATTGGCACAGATCCTCTCGGATCGGTCACGTTCAGGAAAGTGGGTAGCGTCAAAGACGTTGACGAGGAGATTACGATCGAGGATCTCCGGCTCGCAGGACCTGATGGTCGGCATCTCCAGGGTTCATTTGCAAAGAAAGAAGCGCTGGTTCTGGATAGCTTGATGCAGTGATCGAGCGAAGCCTCACTAAAGATAATTTAACTTTGGAGTGATAGGAATGAAATTGGCATTGAAATTCGCACTGTTGATGGTGCTGTTGTCGCAGGTAGCGTTAGCGCAGTTCACTGTAGGGACCTCTTCTGGTTCGCCGTCCGGTACTGCTGTTGTGAACCTGAGTTACACGGCTCAGAGCAACATTCGAGCGCTTCAGGTTGCAATCAGCTACAACCCGGCCGTCTTGACTCCGCAGACGACGACCGACGCAATTTTCGGAGAACTCGTTAATGGCTGTCTTGCTTCACCAGGAGCGAATTGGGATAACGGATTTACTCAATGTGTTAATACAGACCAGGAGAACGGAGTGATTACTGTCACTCTGTCGACGGGTGTGAATCCGAACGGACCCGCGCTGGATACAGCTGCGCCTTTCGGCGGTATAACTTTTGATATCGCGGATGGAGCGAGCCTGGGTATTTATGACTTAGAGACCAACATTACTCAGGCTTTTGCTTCGGGAAGTTCCGTGAACGATGTCAACTTGCTTACGGCAAACAATGGGTCGGTCACACTGGCGATTACAGGTTCAGCAGGCTATGCCTCAACGCCGGACGTTGGAGAAACAATCGATCTGGGTCAGGCGCTGGTTGGCCAAACGGTGAATGCCGCTGCGGCCGATATTACAGTTTCCGAAATCGGGGATCAGACGCTGAACGTCAGTTCCGGGACTCCCCAGATCACCGGTGGAAATGCTGCAGATTTTGCATCGCTAACGGCAGATTTTTCAATTCTTGATGATGGTGCTGCAGTTGATGTTGACCTGACCTGTACTCCCTCTGCACGTGGAACCCGTACTTCGCAGATCAATCTCTCGAATAATTCCAGCAATCAACCGGTCGCGGTGTATCCGTTGACATGCGCAGGACTTGCTCCCAACGTCACGGTACCGGGCGATATTTCGATCAATGGGATTGTTGGCGCGATGGCTCCTACGGGAACATTCACCGTCACCAACCCGCAGGACGGCTTCACCAGCGAAGCAACGGCCGTGACTGCGGCCGCTGGAGTGGGTGATGCTGAAATCACGGTGACTACGGCCGGGCCCACGGATATCGCAGCCAACGCCAGCTTCGATTTCGTCGTCTCCTGCAGTACCGCAGCCGAAGGCACGTTTACTCGGACCATCGATTTCAGCTGGGATGGTGGAGGCACCGGATCGGCCGACGTGACCTGCACGATCAATGATACGGCACCGCTGTACAACTCGGCTCCGGTTCCGGCGACGACGATCTCTGTGACTGCGCCGTTCGGCACTGAGTCTGCGGCCGACGGTATTGACGTGAACAACGCAAACACGAACCCCAACGGCGATGATCTGGTCATTTCCTCGGCCACTGCGGACAACAATGTATTCACGGTTGAATTGGTGAACACCACGTTCGCTCCGAACGTGGCTGCGGACGGAGCGGATGACGTCACCGTCACCTGCACCCCGACCGGCGTGGGAACCGTCAACGGAACGCTTACCGTTGTTACGAATGATCCGAACCAGGCGAATTACACCTATCCGCTGGAATGCGTAGGCACTGGCGACGTCCTGACGATTTCGCCCGCCGACGGAGCGGTCAACCTCGGCACGGTCGGCCCAGGCACCCAGGCGGGTCCCGCTGTCATCACGTTGACGAACAACAGTCTGACCGAAGCTCTCTCGATTTCGTGCACCGAAACGGATGCCAGCAACGCGTTTACGTTTACACCGGTCCCGAGTGCAACTTCGATTGCGGTCGGAGCCTCGCTGGAGATTCAAGTCACTGCCGTTCCGCCCGCAGTGGAGCCATACTCGGCGACGCTTGCCTGCACCGAAACGGATTCGCAGGTGCCGGCGTTCACGCTTTCGGCTGCCGTTGCGGGTCGTCCGCTGGTGATCCCGACCCTCAGCCACTTCGGCACGCTGCTGCTGATGCTCAGCCTGCTGCTGGCCGGTGGCTACGCGGTTCGTCGCATGACGGTCTGATTGCCTCTGTAGAAAGCGGCGCGCCGGAAACGGTGTGCCAGTACCTCGGAAAGGCCGCCTCCGGGCGGCCTTTCTGCGTCTGGCGCTCGGGGTGGCGATCCGCGCGTTGCACACGACGCCGGGTTCAGCGGCGATTAAGCGTCCGGCGGTAGAATCCTTGATGTGATCAGGAATTCCTTCATCTCTTCGCGATTCTGGCGACCGATCGGCGTGCTGGTTCTCGCCGCGGTGATTGCGGCTTCGCTTCCGCCGATGGCGTTCGCCGAGAGCCTGCGCGAAGCCGCGCAGCGAATCGCGAGGCAGCACGATGCCGAGGTCGTCTCGGCCCGAGTGGTCGAGCGGCGTGGTCAGCGTATGTATGAAATTCGTATCCTGACCCGGGACGGCGTGGTCCGGACCATTCGTGTGCCGTCCGATGAGCGGGTGCGTGGTTCGATTCGTCGCGATACCGACTCTCGTCGGGACGGCGACCCCACAAGTCTGGGCTCTGCTGTAGGAAGCCCGTCCCGGGCCGATTCCGGGTCATCCCGCCGGGACGGCGGTCCCACAGGTCTGGGCTCTGCTGTGGGAGGCCTGTCCCGGGCCGATTCCGGGTCATCCCGCCGGGACGGCGGTCCCACAGGTCTGAGGTCTGCTGTGGGAGGCCCGTCCCGGGCCGATTCCGGGTCATCCCGCCGGGACGGCGGTCCCACAGGTCTGAGGTCTGCTGTGGGAGGCCCGTCCC
>JAABSN010000171.1 GCA_011390385.1 Thioalkalivibrio nitratireducens
GACCGTATGTGTGTTCTGGCTGAACGTGGCGGTCAGGTTCCGAGCCGTCGCCGGCATCGTGAAGACATAGCTGCTGGCCGTGGAGACCAAGCTCTGGTCCTCGGTCCAGTTGACGAACGTGTAGCCGCTCGCCGGCGTCGCCGTGACCGTGACCTCGGTTCCGAAGTCGTACTCACCGCCGCCGGACCATGTTCCGCCCTCTGTCGGTGAGACTGCGACGGCCACCGGGTAGCGGTTGACCGCGAACGTGGCGCTGACCTGGCAGTCGGTCGTAACCACTGCCGTGGTGTAGGTGCCGGCATTCAAGGTGCCGCCGCAGCCGGTGACTGCATCGATGCTGTAGCCTTCGTCCGCTGTGATCGTCATCGTCGCCGTCGAACCTTCTTCCACGACTTGCGATGCCGGTGCGATCGTTCCGCCCGGTCCGGCGGCGCTGGTCACGGTGTAGCTGCTTTGTCCTTCGACGACCTGGTTCATCGTCTGCTCGGCAACCAGTCGCTCCCAGGGCTCGTCCATGGCGATTTCCGTCCAGCCCTTTGCCACTGCCCAGTCTCTCCAGATTCGACGGTAGAGCACGCGACCCCGGACTTCGATCTCCGAGTTGAGCGGAATATCGGATGGAAGGCTGAACGTGTAGTTCCCGACGTCGGTCTCGCCGGGCAGTAACGTGGTCTTGGAATAAAGCCCTTCGGCATCGATGAAATTGACCGGACGGACAAGTTCTCCCTGGCCACCGATTCTTCCCTCCAGGACCTTGGCGTAGCCTCTGCCAGCCCGTCCTGCATAGTCTCCCTGGCCGGGAGAGACTTCCGGAGATGCGCTTCCCCAGAACGGCACGACGTCACCGCTGGAGAACGCGAGGGGTTCTCCGTTGAGAAAGGCTTCGACCACAAGCAATGCGTTGCGCGGGTCCACGCCGGTCGGCCATCGATGCCCCAGCATCAGGCTGGTGACTTCCGAGCGAACGCTGACGGTTTCGCTGTTGATTTCCCCGATGAACAGCTCCAGCGACACCGGGTCCGACAGGATGCCGGAGAAAACGCCCGCAAAGCTGTGGTCCCGCCGCTGGATGGGTGGTCGCGTGACGCCCCCGGATGCCACGGTTCCGCTCTCGAGTGCGGCCGGCATGTGGCAGGCCTGGCAAGTGACGCCGCTCGCGGCCGCCGGCGAAGCCAGCCATTCACTGTAGGTTTCCTGGCCCGGTGCACCCGTGCCGGGCGACACATATTCATGGCAGCTCGCGCACAGTCGCGAATCGGAGAAAACCGTTGAATAGAACGGTTTCATCTTGTTGGTGCCGACATCGGGAAGTGGTCCGAAAACATGACGGTCCTCGCTTCCCGCCTCGGGGAGAAAGAACTCGGCATTGCCGAGCAGGTGGATCGAATCGGTCTGGTCGTTGACCACGTGCAGCTGGTGGCAGCTCGTGCACGTCACGCCTTCCATGCCGGCCGTAGTGGTTACTTCGTTGTATCTCACGGCAGCGGGATCCAGCGGCTGTTCGTTCGGTGAGTGGCAGGTTGCGCAAAGTCCGCTGTTGTCGGCCGAGTGCGTCTGCGTGAAGACGTATCCGTGCGCACTGTAGGGGTTTCCGAGCGTGCCATCTCCCGAATAGAGGTCACGAACCCGGACGTTCTGTGCCGCGCGAGCGTGATTGCTGCCGGCCCAGTCTTCATGCTGTTCCTTGTGGCAGCCGGAACAGGCAGAAGACGGCGCCGGCTGGTAGAGCAGGCTGGCACCGCCGGGAGCCCGCAGCAGCTGAATTCCGACTTCGCTGCCGACTTTCGCGCTGACCGCCGTGGTTTCGTAGTTCAGCGGCCGGGCCGCATCGTAGGGCAGGGCCGCGCCGATATCGACACTGGTTCCGATCAGGCCTTGCAGCAGGAAACGCCCCTGGCTGTCGGTGAAGACCGCGGTTTCGGGTTTGCCCACGACCTGGATCCTGACGCCGGAGATCGGCTCGCTGCTGACATGATCAATGACCAGGCCGGAGATCGATGTCTGAGCCCAGGCCGAGACGCACTGGATAACTAGCACGATCGCGACGAAGAGGCCGCGCCTGATGGACCCAGGATCCCGATGCACCGGGGGCTTGCCGCGCGGTTTGCCCAGACGACGGAGGGTGTGCAAATTCACCGGATGAATCCGCTCGGACTCGATTGCATCCGCGGGCCGCGTACTGCTCATGGCTACTCTCCCGGACCCCGGAAACCGAGGTTCCTGCCGCCAAGGGTCATGCACGTCTGCAGTTCGGGGCAGTCAGGCTGGCGGTGGGTCTTCGCCTCGAAAGCGCTGCGCTCAGCACGGTTGCAATGAATTTCCAGCTTCCACCGTAGCGAATGTTCTGTTCGATTGCCTTGACCTGGGTCAAAGTTCGGCCAGTCCATCCACACCAACAGGATGCAAAAGCACGTTCCGGCTGGTGGGGGATTGGACCCCGCAGGGCAAAGGAGACCAGGGAAGATGAGCCGTTACAGGCTGCATGTTCGGGTTCTGGCGAGGGCATGACGCAATCCTGCAGCAGGTTGCCAGTTCTTGACTCCAATCGGGTTCTTCATCGGACCACAGGGGCTGGGTCCGTACGGTGCTGGCCGCCGGAGCGTTCCAGCGCGCAGCAAGCGCTTTTCAGCAAGGGCGACCTCCGTTTCAATTTCAGCGGTTGCAACACCGGTTATCGAACCATGTCCTTTGGTGCCGGTGGAGAAGCCGGGCTGCTCGTGTTCGAGGAAGGTGGTGAACTCGGGTTCATCTGGGGACTGAACGCACAGGACGCCGGCCTGGACACATTTTCCTCGACCAGCGAGGGCTATTCGGTTTCTCCCCGGCTCTTCAGTCTGGGCCTGACGTACGCACTCGGCGTATGGAAGCTGGCGCCGGAGGGACATCCCGGGCGGTCGATCGGATTATCCGTCGGCGCTTCGCTCAAGCTCGCCGACGTAGGAATGACGCTGTGGTTCTCCTGCAACTCCGGTGACGGCGCCATCGTGATCAATCCCGATGGGGCGGCTTGTGCGCTCCGGGAGGACAGCGTCTTTCTGGGAGTCACCCTGGATGCAGGGATCGGCGCCGCGCTGGCCTTCCCGAGTCCGGGTTCCATTGGTCTGACCCGCACCGAGACCTGCGTGCAGGCCGATATCGGCACGGGGGATGTCGTGGTCTGCGAGTAGCGCGGACCGGTTCGCAAAACGCCTAAGGAAGCCGTCGGGCATCGACGAGAATCTTGGGGCCCCGGTCAGTCCGGACCGGGGCGCCCGTTCGACGGAACTCCCGCGGCCGCCAACAATTCATCCACCGGAAGCGGTCGGCTGAACAGGTAGCCCTGGAAACGGTCGCAGTCGCGCTGCTTGAGGAATTCGAGCTGCGATTCGGTTTCCACGCCCTCGGCGATCAGCTCGAGATCGAGCGACTGGGCGATGCCGACGACGGCGGAGACCACGGCGGCATCGGCCGTCCGGCTTTCCATGTTGTGGACGAACGACTGGTCGATCTTGAGTTCATGGACCGGGAGCGATTTCAGGTAGCCCAGCGATGAGTAGCCGGTCCCGAAATCATCCAGTGCGAAGAGTACGCCGTGCCCGATCAACTCGTTCATCCGTGCGGTGACCGAGTCGAGATCGTGCAGGACGACGCTCTCGGTGACCTCCAGCTTCAGCCGCGCCGGGTCCACGTCATGTTTTTCTATCGTTGCGAGGATGAATTCCACAAAGTCCGGTTCGTGGAACTCGCTTGCGCTGACGTTGACGGCAACGGTCCAGTGCTTCGCGATGGGGGCATCGGTCCATAGACTCAGCTGGCGGCAGACGCCGTCGATCACCTGGCGGCCGATCTGAGTGACCAGGCCCGTGTCCTCGGCCAATGGAATGAACTCGGCGGGCCAGATCATTCCTCGTTCCGGATCCTGCCACCGGACCAGTGCTTCGAGGCCATGCCAATGACCCGAGGCATCGACCTGGGGCTGGTAGTGGAGGACAAGCTCATCGTGCTTCAACGCTTCGCGAAGCCGCTTCTCGAGTTCGACGCGATGCTCCATCAGCTCCTGCATGGCGGGGTTGAAGAAGCGGGCCAGATTACGCCCGCGTTCCTTGGCCGTATACATCGCCGCATCGGCTCGCTTGATCAACTCCTCGGCAGCGCGTTCTTGACCCTGGAACAATGCGATGCCGATACTGACCGTGATCTGTTGAGGAACTTCGTTTCCTTCCAGCTGGGTAGGTTCTGCAACGGTGCTGCGGATGGTTTCTGCAATCCTCTCGGCCTCGGCAACGGCTTCGCCCTCGTCTGCCGATAGGCTTTCGATCAAAACAACGAACTCGTCCCCGCCGAATCGGCCAACGAGATCGTCCTCCCGCACCGAGCGCTGGATTCGCCGGGCAACGATTCGCAGAAGACGATCACCGGCACCGTGTCCCTGCGTGTCATTGGTGTTCTTGAAGCGGTCGATATCAAGCAACATGACGGCGCCATAGCGATTGCCATCGGCACCGGCCTTCATGGCGAATCGGAGATGCTCCTCGATAGATCGTCGGTTGGGCAGCTGGGTCAGCGGGTCGAAGTTGGCGAGCCGGTAGATGGCTTCGTCTGCCAGCTTGCGCTCCGTGACGTCGTAGATCGCGCCGACGAGCCCGGTGATCTCACCGGATGCGTCGGTCAGCGTTGCCTTGCTGAAAACGACGTCACGCAGCTCGCCGTCGGGTTTGCGGACTTTGGACTCGTAGACCTGAGTGCCGACTTGACTCAGGAGTTCGTCGTCTTTCTGCTTGTAGGTCTGGGCAAGCTCCGGCGGGTGAAGGTCGAACACGGTCCTGCCGACCAGTTTCGAACGTTCCAGACCGAAGTAACCCTCGAAAGCCTTGTTGACGCCCTGGTAGAGCCCTTTGGCATCCTTGTAGAACACCGGGAGCGGCATCGACTCCAGTACGGCGTTGCGCAGCTGTTCGCTTTCGCGCAGACGATCTATCGCTGCCTTGCGTTCGGAAATATCCCGAACGATCGCAACGTGGTAGCAACTCGCCTCGTGGACCCAGGAATTGATCGAGATTTCGATGGGAATGAGGCCGCGCTCCCGGTGCACTGCGGTCAGTTCGGTGACGCGTCCGTCGTAGCGCGATTCCACCTCGTTGCTGATCTGCAGCAGGCGATCATGGTGCGATTGCCGCAGCGAGTCCGGGACCAGGCGGTCTACCGTTTCGCCGCACATCTCGGATGCGCTGTAGCCGAAAACTCTCTCGCAGGCCGGATTCCAGACGATGATCCGACCGCTGCCGTCGGTCACGAGAATCGCATCCTGCGCGGCCTCGATCAGCTTTCGGAATCGTTGTTCAGAGTTTTCCACCTCGCTTTGCGTCGAACGCAGCGAACGGGTCATCTGGTTGAACGAGTCGGCAATCTGCCGAAATTCTCCGCGCAGCGGCTGAATCTGAAAATCAAGATCACCGGCGGCGATCTTCCTGACGCTGGAATCCAGTGTCTTGAGCGGTTGGCTGACGAAATGTCGGATCGCCCAGCCAAGACTGATGGCGATGATGAACAGCATTCCGATCCCGAGGCCCAGCTGCGTCAGGAAAGACCGCTGGAGCTCGCTGAATACCTGTCTGGCCGGAATCTTGATGCTGAGAATCCCCCGCAGATCTCCGACTTCGAGGTTGTAGGCGTTGTCGTACTGCGACCGGATGGACGCAGGAGCGTCCGCTTTCGCACCGTGACAAGCAAGGCACGACGATTCAACCCAGATCGGTCGGGCGTAGTGATAGAACTCGTCGCCCTCTTCATCGAGGAACGGTTCGAACCGGACCTGCTCGTCCGGATTCTCACGGAAGAATTTAATGGCCCGGAATTCGACCTCATCGGCCTGGTGGAGCAGGTTTCGTGGCTCTTCGGAGACGTTGTCGAACATCACGCCCGAGTCTTCCCAGTTGGAAAAATCGGCCGAGATCTCGCTCATGGCATGTGCAGGGAGAAAGCCGATCGTCTTCGGGGTGATTTCGATGCCGCTTTCGAGGAACTGATGCTGGTAGACCCGGCGCGTCGCCATCAGGACACCACGAATGTGTTCCGCGCGCTGCAGCATCTGGTACTCGGCTTGCGCCCGTGTCAGGTCATAGTGGGCAAACTTGGTCATCGTGAATGCCGCCGAAAGAACGGCAAAGACGATCAGCATCAGCAGTTGGCCGAGCTTCATGATGCGGCCCAGGTCTCGAGGCCGGCCCGCTTGAGATGATGTTTCAGCCGCTGCATGATGATTTCGCGGTATTGAGCAGCGCGTCTGGAAAGCGGCGCCGGCCATCGAGGCCGATCGCGATGCGCTGCGGGATGCCTGCCCCCGGGGTTTCAATCACGATCCATCGTAGCGATGGAGAACGGGTCGATGATTGATTCAGGTCAAATCGGACAGCGCCGGCCGGTTGAACGAGCGGGGATTCGGCAGGACAGGAAGAGCGGTCGTTTCAGTCCTTGATCCAGGGTTCGGTCCTGAAGAACGGACTCGGCCGTTGCTCTCGTATCTCGAAGATCAGCGTTTCGGAACTCGTGCGGTTGTGGCGGTCGGTTGCCGAGACCTCGATGACGTGGACCCCGGGATCCAGCGATTCCGGAAGTTGCACACGCCAGAGGTGCATGTTTCGATCCGGTGTCGTGCGCTGCGGCTTCGGGGCAGCGGGGCCGTAGCGGCGCCCCTGGAAGGACTCGAACCCCTGCGCGCGCGCCGCGCCGAGACGGCTGACATAGGCATGGCGGGCGACCGACAGCTGACGCCGGGAGGCGAATGGGTCGGTCCATTCGGCGCCGATCAATGGCGCCTCGCCGGTCCCGCTCTGGGTGCGTTCCAGGGTCCACCAGCGTCCATCGGAGCCTGTTGCGGTCACCCGGGTCTCGGAGGAGCCGTCCCAGACGTTGGCCGTGAGCCAGACGCCCTGGCGCAGATCTTCGCGCGTGACGATACCGGGATCGGGGAGATCGTTGATCGAATACGGTGGGATCGGGTGGCGGTCGCTCTCTTCGAGCTGCTGCCATTCGATCAACGCATCGAACCAGTCTCGAAACGCCGGGGTGTTGAGGGCAATCCACATCCGCCGCCGGTCATCCACGTTGGCTCCGACATAACGTTCCCGGTAGTCGCCGGCTTCGTCGAAGTCGAGCACCAGTGCCCCGGGCGGTGCGCCCATGCGCTGCAG
>JAABSN010000172.1 GCA_011390385.1 Thioalkalivibrio nitratireducens
CAGCAAGCGTGCCGACCAGCTCACGCCGGCGATGCCGCGCGAGTTGTTGCCGGTCGCCGCGACGATGCCGGACACCCGTGTGCCATGCCAGGAACTGGTGGTGGGGAAATTGCCCGCCGGACCGTCGCCGCAGCCGAAGAAAAACGGATCCTGGAGATCGAGCGTAGTCAAAAAGTCGCCCTCATCACTTGCGTCTGCATCCCGGCCGGAACCGTCGCCTGCCGCTCGCGGATCGCTGATGAAGTCGTAGCCCGGCAACAAGCGCTCAGCCAGATCCTCGTGTTCGAACATGACTCAGGCCACATTTGGATCTCCTGTCAAAGGGTTCGGAACCGTCTTTCGCATTCGAGCCATGCAATCAAGGCCAGCGATCATGATTCCAAAAGCAGCACAGACAACGTCGGTAAGGTCCTCGATGACCTGAGGAGGGTCTGAAGAGTTCCGCTCACGGCCGGCCAGCATACCGGCAGTCCAAATGCCCGCAAGCGTCCAACAGCCTTAGTCAGAGCAGAATCGAAGTCAAGCATGGCGTTGGCTGTCAAACCCTCTACCGCGCGCAATAGTACCTTCATGCCCCTGTAATTAAAGGGCGGCAGCCTTCCTCCTTCACCAACCTTCATGGAGAAGATACATGCTGCCCAAGGTTCCGACTCGTCGCAAATTCATCCGCAACATCATAATCGGCGGCGCCGCCGTAAGCGGCAGTTTGGGGCTGAATGCGTGTGGTTCAGGAGGCTCTGACAGCGCCAGTTTTAATCCGCGCGTTGTCAGTTTTGAGCATGGCGTCGCCAGTGGTGACCCCATGCAGGACCGGGTGGTGATCTGGACCCGCGTGAGCAACAGCAATGACGAGATCGAGGTGCAATGGGAAATGGCCGAAGACTCAGACTTCACAACGCTCACCGCTTCCGGCACGCTCGCGACCGACGCCAGCCGAGACTATACGGTCAAGGTCGATGTGACAGGCCTGCTTCCCGATCGCATCTACTACTACCGCTTCCGCGCCGACCAGACGATCTCTCCCGTGGGCCGCACCCGCAGTCTACCTGCCGGCACAACCGAGCGGGTCCGTCTGGCGGTGATGAGTTGCTCCAATTATCCCGCGGGTTACTTTCATGTCTATGCCGAAATCGCACGCATTGCAGCAGACCTGAACGCTGCAATCCACCTTGGCGACTACATCTACGAGTACGAACGCGACGGTTACGCATCGGCCGACGCTGCGGCGCTGGGGCGCGTCTCCGATCCTGCGCACGAGCTATTGACGCTGTCCGACTATCGCATCCGCTATGCGCAATACCGCACTGACCCCGACCTGCAGGCCTTCCACGCCAACGTCCCGCTGATTGCGGTGTGGGACGATCACGAGATCGCCAACGACACCTGGCGCGGTGGGGCAGAGAACCACGACCCCGCAACCGAAGGCGACTTCCTCGCGCGTCGCGATGCGGCGATTCAGGCGTGGTACGAATGGTTGCCGGTTCGAGCGCCAAACGCCGCGCTTCCCGAGCGGATCTACCGCAGCTTCAACTTCGGCGATCTGGTTGCCCTGCACATGCTCGATACGCGCGTAATTGCGCGTGACGAGCAACTCGACTACGCCGACTTCTTCGGTGCGAACGGCAGCTTCGACGCAATCGGCTTCGCCACGGCCATCGGCGACCCCAGCCGGCAATTACTCGGTGTCGAGCAGAGCAACTGGCTACAAATGCAGATGGCCAACTCGACCGCCACCTGGCAAATGCTCGGCCAACAGGTATTGATCGGCCGGATGACGTTACCCGCTCCAGTTGCCCTGCAAAGCATCGGCTTCTCCGAATATGGCGAGTTGCTCGGTCGTGCTCAGAGCGCACCCGAAACACTCACCGACGAAGACCGCGCCGTGCTCGCCCAACCGTCGATTCCCTACAATCTGGACGCCTGGGATGGTTACGCCGTCGCACGCGAGACCTTGCTGGGAACCGCCCGACAACTCGACAAGAACCTCGTCGTGCTGTCGGGCGACACCCATAACGCCTGGGCCAACGATTTGCTGGATCTGGCTGGCAACCGTGTCGGGGTCGAATTCGCGACACCTTCGGTATCGTCACCGGGCCTGGAGGCGTTTCTGACCAATGAAAATCCGCTAGTCCTGGCCGCGGGAGTAACACAGCTGATCGAGCCCCTCCAGTACGCCAACACCGGCGACCGCGGTTTCATGCTGGTCGAAGCACGCACCGATCAGTGCATCGCCGAGTGGCGCTTCGTGTCCACCGTGAAAGATAGGGCCCATGATTTCTTCAACGGACCGCGCCTGCGCACCCTGCCCGGGAGCGACCAGCGTCGCATCGAAGTCGACGAAGCACCCGTATGAGTCGCGTCCCTGCCATTGATCTTCTTCATTTAACGTTTCCGTCACCGACGGGTAACACGTAGGTTGGATAGTCCGGCGTTCACTAATCAAGCTAGGCGAGGTAACGATGTTCAAGAGAAGCGCGCTACAGATGGCTATTTTGTCTGCCACGGCCATGTTAGCCTTGAGCGGCTGTGGTGGTTCGGGCGGTTCCGGTAGCTCAGATGACGAAGGTCTTGAACTCACCATCCTGCATATCAACGATCATCATTCCAACCTGGATCCGTCCAATGCGACGTTACGGCTCAAGACGTCTGCGGCAAGTGACGAACGCGAGCGCGTAACCGTTAGCATGGGTGGATTCCCGCGGGTGACTCAAGCGATTGAGGAAATTGCGGCGCAACATGAAAACGTGCTCAAACTGCACGGCGGCGATGCAATTACCGGCACCCTTTACTACACACTCGAGGAGGGACGCGCCGACGCGGACCTGATGAACACGGTTTGCTTTGACGCAATGGCCGTCGGCAACCACGAATTCGATTCTGGCGATGCTGGACTCCGAACCTTCGCAGATTTTCTGTGGGCCGACGGAATCTGCCGCACGCCCCTGCTCTCGGCCAATGTGTCGCCGCGGCCCGGCTCTCCGCTGGGTAGCGACACCATTCAGCCATCCGTCATTATAGAGCGCAGTGGACAACGCATCGGAATCATTGGTCTGACCGTCGCAGGCAAGACTCAAAACTCGTCTCGCCCAGACAATGGGACCACGTTGCTCGATGAATTAACATCTGCGCAAAGCGAGATAGACGCCTTGCGCGCCGATGGAATCGACAAGATCATTCTCCTCAGCCATCTCGGCTATGGAGCGGAAACCGCACTCGCGCAACAATTGTCCGGTGTCGATGTGGTCGTCGGCGGTGATTCCCACTCCTTGCTGGGTGACGACAGTTTGAACGCATACGGCCTCTCACCCGCCGGTGCCTACCCGACGGTGGTAAGCAATCTCGACGGTGATCAGGTGTGCATCGTCCAGGCCTGGCAATACAGCGCGGTGGTCGGCGAGTTGATGGTGAGCTTCGACAGAAGCGGCCGGGTCACGGCCTGCGAGGGGCAGCCTCATGTCCTGATCGGCGACAGCTTTGCGGGTCGTACGGACCAGGAAGTAGCCGCAATACTGGCTGACATTGCAACGCAACCGGCATTACGCATCACTCAGGCGTCCACAGTCGCCGAAGCGACGATCGCACCTTACCGGACGGCATTGGAGGCGTTTGGCAGCGAGGTGGTGGCCCAGGCGAGCGATGATCTGTGCCTGCGACGCGTTCCGGGCACAACGCGGGATGTATCGCGTTCAAACCTGACGGGGTGTAACGATGATCCGCATGTAATCGCTTACGGTGGCGACGTTCAGCAAATTGTTGCCGAAGCCTTTCTCCGCCAGGGTCAGCGTTTTGGCGTCGCGCAGGTGTCATTGCAAAACGCCGGCGGCGTGCGGGTTGACCTGCCCGCGGGGGACATCACCGTCGGGGATATCTTCACCGTACTCCCGTTCAAGAACACGCTGGTTCGCTTGACCATGTCCGGCACCGAGGTCAAGGCAGCGATCGAGGACGCCATGGAGGCAGTCGTAAACGGCAGCACTGGATCCTACCCTTATGCAGGCGGACTTCGCTGGCATGTCGATTTGCGCCAACCGCGCAACAGTCGCGTCACCACCCTCGAGATCAGGGGGCTGGGTAACATCTGGTTGCCTCTGGATCTTGCCGCCACCTACCAGGTGATTACCAACGACTTCATCGCCGATGGGCAGGATGGCTACGTCACTCTTGGAACGATTGATGGCGATAGACGCGAGGATACCTTCCTCGCTTATGCCGACTCATTCCTGCAATTCGCACTCGAAAATCCGGTGCTGTCTCGACCGGCGAGTAGTGAGTTCAGCACGCAGTCGTTCATTGATACGGAATAACGTCATCCGGACTCGCGCCTTGGTGTAGATCGTCGGGCCACGCTTTCAGGTGGCCCGACATTTTAAGGCGCCACAGTGCATCACTGCCCGCCGCCCGCGATCGTACCGTAGGCCGCGCCCATCAGCAGGTGTGCATAGCCCTCGCCGTCTGGCTCCTGCGGCGCAGCCAGCGTGAAGTCCGCCTGTTGCTGAAAGACCATGACGAAGTCCGAGCCGCCGAACAGGAAATTGCCGAGCATCGCACCCTTCGCGTGGTTGCTGCCTGCCTTGACGACGTCCTCGAACTGCACCGAGGAGACCATGGCCATGCCCATCGGGATCAGCGCCACCAAGCCGGTGTTGCCGGTATCGACGATGACCACCCCGCGGGTCTGGGCGAACTGCCAGCCGGTGGAGACGACGGGCTCGTAGCGCCCCGTCTCGGCGTTCCAGGTGACCTCCAGTGCGACGTTCTGCTGGATCTTGCTGATCTCCTTGACGGTGCCGCCGACCGGAAAATGGTAGCGGTGATAGTCATTGACATTGAGGAAGGTGTGTGTAAGCACGCCACCGGCGAAGGAGTCTGCGTAAGCAGTATCCGGGCCGAGCAGCTCCGGGATGCTGTAGAAGCGCGCGAGCTTGACGCGGAGGCCACCTTCGACCTGGATCCTGGATTGCTCGTCAATGGGCCAGACGCCCTGAGGCACCGAGTCGGCCGGCGCCGTGACCACGCGTGGATCGTCCGGGGCGGCGATGGGCCGCACTGACGGGTCGCGCAGATAGCGGGCGAAGAACTGGTTGAAGGTGCTCCAGCGGGTGGGTGACTCGTACCAGTCGCGCGTCAGGCCGAAGCTCGGATCGGCAAGGAACTGCTGATAGGTGGCTTGGGTCCAGGACGCCTCGGTGTTCAGGAACTGCCCCCAGGTGATGGTGAAGTCCCGCAGCCAGTTGGAGAACGGCGGGGCGTACTGGACGGTGTTCCTGTACAGGCCCTGGTCGGCCAACGCATCGAGCGGCTGGTCCACCAGAAAATGGAAGTAGCAGATCAGCTGCAGGATCTGGTCGCGGATCAGCTCGGGCGGGTTGTCAACGATCTGCTGCGGGATCAGCTTGCTGGACTCGTCGATGAAGGCATAGTACGCGGCCAGGGTCTGGACCGGGTTGGTCTCCAGGTCCGGGTTCACCTTGGCGGCTGCGGCGATGGACTGCGCCAGCAGCTCGCCGACCTCGGGCTGTTCTTCGATCAGCTGCTGCAGCGCACGGGTGATGGGCGCATGCGACCCTGCGCTATCGACGGTTGGCTGCCCGAACACCGGCTCGGCCCCCTGAGCCGTAACCGGCGCGGCGGCTATCGCCAGAAACAGGACAGCGATGGCGACCCAAGCGGTACGACAGCAAGGCGATGCGGTGGACATGGCGAATAGCTCCTCTGCGTCTGAGTAAAGATGCGGTTGGCTAAAGGCCGGCGAACGGCCAAATATCGGGAAGGATAGGAAATCGAACGCGACATCCGGGAGTATCTTCGCCTCTTGCGGCCTGAGTCAATCGCCGATCTCGCATCAGGAAGTCCTCGGTGCCGCCATAAACCGCCCAGTGCGGACCCGCATACCGGATTGTGTGGGAGGGGCAGTCAGGTATCCTGATCGCCCCTATCCCGATTTTGGAGAACGCCATGTCTATCTTTCCAAAACCTCAGGGGATAATCGCCCTGATCGTTCTCTTGCTACTGCCGTTGGCGCCCAGTGTGGCACCGGTGGTGCAGGCGGAGTCAGTGACCATTGCCGGGTCATTGGCGCTTGCGGAACAACCGACCCAAGCAGGCTCGCTAGCCCCAGTCGTCGAGGAGTTGCGCGCGCTGATCGAGGGCGACCCGGAGTTGTTCATGCTATTTACGCAAATGTTCGAGCAGCTGCCGGATCAGCCCCCTTATCACCAAGATCCGACCGGTGCGCCGCCAGTCCGCGATTATCAAGAACTGCTGGTTAAGCTCGATCAGATCCTTACCCAGGCGCCCACCTTCAATCAGACCGGGCTGGTCGGCTTTCCAATCAATGCGCTCATCAATTGGCCGATGGGAACGCCGGCCGGCGCGACGGTCTTCCTGGACGAGAGGGTTAATCGCCAGCTCAAAAAGATTCTCAATCAATGGGCCGTTTTTCTGAACGCCCCTGAGTCTGCTACTGTGCTGAGCGATGATCCAGAGCGTGGCTGGTTAGGGCATGATGCGATGGCGGCGATGCCAAATTTCGTCGAAGATTTTATCAGCGATCCTGATCAGCCTCATTATGGCTTCACCTCTTGGGATGATTTCTTCACTCGTCGCTTCCGTGATGGGCGCCGCCCGGTAGCCTCACCCGAGGATGACAGCGTGATCGCCAATGCCTGTGAGTCGGCGCCCTATCGGGTCGCCACCCAGGTTAACCTGCGCGACCGCTTTTGGATCAAATCCCAGCCCTATTCGCTCGTGCACATCTTTGCCGACGTTGACCTGGCCCATACCTTCGCCGGTGGCACTGTCTATCAGGCATTCTTGAGCGCGCTCAGTTATCACCGCTGGCACAGCCCGGTCAGCGGCACCATTGTGGACACCCGGCTGTTGGATGGCTCCTATTACGCGCAGGCGTTGTCGACCGGATTCGATCCGGCCAGTCCCAATGAGTCCCAAGGCTATCTCGCCCAGGTCGCTGCCCGCGGCATCGTCCTGATCGAGGCCGATAACCCGGACATTGGCCTGATGGCGGCGGTTTTCATCGGCATGGCCGAGGTGTCATCGAACGAGATCACTGTCTATCCCGGCCAGCGCGTTGCCAAGGGCGATCAGCTCGGCATGTTCCACTTCGGCGGCTCGACCCATCTGTTGATGTTCC
>JAABSN010000173.1 GCA_011390385.1 Thioalkalivibrio nitratireducens
AAGGGCCCGCCACCGCTGGTCGGCGTGGATATTGGTACCAGCAGTATCAAGGTGGTACAACTGGCCGGTTCCGACAACTCCATGCGGCTGGAGGCATTCGGGGTCGAGCCTTTGCCCGACAACGCCGTCAGTGAGGGAGTGATCACCGAGCCGGAGCCCGTTGCCGCGGCCCTGCGTCAGGCCATAAAGCGGTCGGGGGTGACCGCCAAGCGGTGCGCCATGGCGGTCAGCGGCTCCGCCGTGATCACCAAGATGATCAATTTGCCGGCCGATCTGAGCGAGGACGATATCGAGGCCCAGATCGAGGTTGAAGCCGGTCATTACATTCCCTATCCGCGCGAGGAAGTCAGTCTGGACTTCGAGGTGCTCGGACCCTCTCCCAGAAACGCGGACCTGCTTGAAATCCTTCTGGCCGCATCCAAGACCGAGCACGTCGACATGCGCCGCGAGGTCGCGGAGCTGGCCGGGTTGACCATACAGGTCGTGGATGTCGAATCATTCGCCGTCTCCAACGCCTTCGATCTCGTGCGTCAGCATTCGGGTATCGATGAGTCGGAAACACTGGCGGTGCTCAATATCGGCTCGGTATCTTCGACCATGATCGTGTTGCGCGGAAATCGCAGCATCTACAGTCGCGAGCATTCGTTCGGGGGCAATCTCCTGGTCGAGGAGTGCATGCGTCGATACGGCATGGACGCCAACCAGGCCCGATTCATGCAGCGCGGTGAAGCGCCGCCGGCCGGCTTCGAAGACGAGGTGCTCGAGCCTTTCCGGCAGAACATCATCCAGCAGATCAGCCGGGCTCTGCAGTTCTATGCCTCTTCCAGCGATTACATGAGCGTGGGCACGCTTTACCTGACCGGTGGAGGTGCTCTGATACCGGGACTTGCCGAGGCGCTTGGCGACGAGGTGGGCATTTCGACCGAACTTGGTGATCCGCTCAAGAACGTTCGCTTGTCGCCGCGGATCAACGCCCGTCAGCTCGACCAGGTGCGACCGGCGCTGACCATTGCCAGCGGACTCGCGCTCAGGGGGGTCGACTGATGTCCAGAATCAATCTGCTGCCCTGGCGTGAAACGCAGCGTCAGGAACGCCAGCGTAATTTCGTCATTCTTGTCGTGGCTGTTGCCATTGCCGCCGCCGCCGCCGTTTTCGGTTCCAATCAGTTGATGGGGAGCATCATCGAGGGGCAGGAAGCGCGAAATGATTTTCTGCGCGGCGAAATTCGGGCGCTCGACCGGGAAATTGCCCGCATCGAGGATCTCGAACGAACCCGGGATAGCCTGATTTCACGCAAGAACGTCATTGAACGTCTCCAGGAAAACCGTTCGCTGATGGTGCACCTTTTCAACCAGATCGCCCAGACGGTGCCGGAAGGAATCACGCTCAATTCGGTCCGGCAGACCGGCTCGGAACTGACCATCGTGGGTACCACGGAGTCGGAAACCCGGGTATCGGAGTACATGCGTCGCATCGCGGACGCGACCTGGTTGCGCAATCCGCAGCTGCGCATCATCGAGATCGAGTCGCGCGAGCGGCGCGCCGACCAGCCTTTCCGGTTTGAACTGCAGGCGGTCATCGGCCCACCGCGCGACCCGGCCGAGGAGGTCTGATCATGGAACTGTCAGAACTCAAGGATCTTGACTTCAACAACCTGGGTAGCGCGTCCGGCGGCGCCAAGTTCGTCATCCTGGCCTTCATCGCGGTGGTGATTCTGGCGGCCGGCTACTGGTTCCTGATCAAGGATCAGCGCGAGACCCTCGAAAGCCGGGAGCGGGTGGAAGTCCAGCTCAAGCAGGAGTTTCGTGAGAAGCAACAAAAGGCGGCCAATCTTCCGGCCTACGAGCGCCAGCTGGTGGAAATGGAAGAAATGCTGGAAGCCATGCTTCGGCAGCTGCCGTCGAAAACGGAAATGGCCGAATTGCTGGTCGATATCTCGCAGACCGCATTGGGTGCGGGTATCGATAACGAGTTGTTCGAACCGCGCGCCGAGATCACGCGTGATTTCTACGCCGAGCAGCCGATCAACGTGCGCATGGTCGGCACTTACCACGAGTTCGGCGAATTCGTCAGTACCGTCGCTTCTTTGCCGCGGGTGGTCATCCTGACCATTCAGGACATATCGCTGCAGCCGGTGGAAGGTTCCGGAGGTCGGTTGCGCATGGACGGTGCGATCACGACCTATCGTTACCTCGATGAGACCGAGACGGCCGCCGCACAAGGTACGCAGGGAGGGCCGTGATGGGCACGAAAGCGATAAATCTGTTTCTGGTGCTGCTGACAGTGGTCTTGCTGACCGGATGCGAGCGGGGTACCGGGGACCTGCAGCGTTGGGTGGCCGAGGAAAGCCAGCGCCCGGGCGAACCGATTGACCCGATTCCGCCGGTGGCGACCGCCGAGGTCGTCGCCTACGAGGCGGAGAACATGCGCGACCCCTTCCAGCGTCAGGCGTCGCGGGCGGAAGAGGACCCCACGGATTTTGGCAGTGGTGATGGGCCGAGACCCGATCCCGATCGGCGCCGGGAGTTTCTGGAAGGTTTTCCGCTGGATACCCTGGACATGGTCGGCACCCTCCGCATTGACGACGTGGATTACGCCCTCATTCGGGATAACGAAAACGTGGTGCACCGGATCAGGGAAGGCAACTACCTGGGTCGCAACCATGGTCTGGTCGAGCGGGTAACGGCAAACCGGGTGGAGTTGCGCGAACTGGTTCAGGATGGTCGCGGCGGCTGGAGCGAACGGCGCGTCCAGATCGCAATGGATGAAGCCTGATGAGTGGGATGAAGACGATGAGTCGCAGGATTTTTGGCAATGCAAGACCCGATTCGGGGACGACTGGGAGAAGCGTGATGACAAAACAAGCCGGACTGACCGGGCTGATGATCCTGCTTCTGGCGCTGTTGGCGACTGCGCAGGCGGCTGAGCTGACCGATGTGCGGGTCGAGACGACAGGTGGCGAGGTGCGCCTGGTGATGACGGCGGATTCCGCTTTCCCGGAGCCGCGGGTTTTCGCGACCGAGGAGCCGCCACGGATCGTGGTCGACCTGCCCGACACCAGCACCAGCCTGTCGGCCGAACGCGTATCGGTTGCCAGTGGACCCGCCCGGAGTTACCAGGCGCTCAGCGCCGGTGGGCGGACCCGTCTGGTCGTGGATCTGGCGCGCATGGTTCCGTATGAACTGGAGATGGCGGGCAATGAACTCGCGTTGGTTGTTTCCGGAGCAAGCTCCACTGCCGCGGGCGCCGCGCCGACCCAGGCCCGGACCGGCGCAAGAGGCGGCGACCGCCATGCCATCACCGCGTTCGATTTCCGGCGTACACCGGACGGTGGCGGTCAGGTCATCGTCAATCTCGACCGGCCGGGCGTCGACATCACGGTAGACGAGCGTTCCGGCGGGCTGAGGATCGACCTGTTCGACACGACCCTGACCGAAGACATGTATCGCCGGCTGGATGTCGCTGATTTCGCGACGCCGGTGCAAATGATCACGCCGGAGCAACGCAACGACAACGTGCGTTTGTTGATCGATGTCGCCGGTGCTTACGAACATCTCGCCTATCAGACCGACAGTCAGCTGGTCATTGAAGTCGAAAGACCTCCCGAAGCCGAAGCCGAGCAGGATCGTGAGCTGCAGTTTTTCGAAGAGCGCGAGTACGAGGGCAGTCGGATCACGCTTAATTTCCAGGACATTCAGGTCCGTTCGGTACTCCAGTTGATCGCCGATGTCTCCGATCTGAACATCGTGGTGTCGGACTCCGTGTCGGGTGCATTGACGCTGCGCCTTACCAACGTTCCGTGGGATCAGGCGCTGGACATCGTCCTGGAAACCAAGAACCTGGACATGCGCCGATCCGGTAACGTCATCTGGATCGCTCCGATCGAGGAGATCGTCAGCCGAGAGCAGCAGATCCTGCGTGCCCGCGCCGATCGCCAGACGCTGGAACCGCTGCGCACCGCAATGATCCCGATCAGCTACGCCGATGCCTCCAACCTGGCCGGCATCGTGCAGTCCAGCGCGGGCGAAGAGAGCGGGATGCTTTCAGACCGGGGTTCGGTCTCGGTTGATGAGCGCACCAATACCCTGCTGGTGACCGACACCCTGGAAAACATCGATGAAATCCGGGGGCTGGTCACCGAGCTGGACCGTCCGGTTCGCCAGGTCTCGATCGAATCCCGGATCGTGATCGCTCGGCACGACTTCAACCATGAACTCGGCGTTCGTTTCGGGGTTACCGCGGCGCGGGAGAGTTCGGGTGGAACCCTCTACTCGACGTCTGGATCCTCTGAGGCTCTCAACGGCATCAATGAAGGCGCGATTCCTAGGAGGACGGACATCCGGCTCGGTGGCGGTCGGCGCTTGCCCGGCGAAGTCCCGAGCCTCGATGATCGCCTGAATATCAACCTGCCGGTCTCCAATCCTGCCGGCCGGCTCGGTATCTCGATACTCGCCGCAGATTATCTGCTCGACCTGGAGTTGAGTGCTCTGGAGACCGAAGGACGTGGCGAGGTGATTTCCACGCCCAGGCTGATTACAGCCAATCAGCAGGAAGCCTTCATTCAACAGGGTGTCGAGATTCCCTTTGAATCCCTGCAAGGTGGTAACCAGGCCGGTGCCGTGAACGTCGAGTTCAAGGAAGCCGTTCTCGAGCTGCGGGTGCGGCCATTGATCACGCCGGACAACCGGGTGCAGCTGGATCTGAACATCAAGCAGGACACCGTCGGCGAAATCTTCGAGACCGGTCGGGGCGGGTCGGTGCCCTCCATCGATACGCGCGAGCTGGGAACGAATGTCCTGGTCGACAATGGTCAGACGGTCGTCCTCGGCGGGATTTTCCAGGAGGAACGCAACTTCAGTTCGAGCAAAGTGCCCGTCATGGGTGATGTACCGGTGCTCGGTCACCTGTTTCGGCGGCGCGGGACGGAAGATCAGAAACGCGAGTTGCTGATTTTCGTCACCCCTTCCATCCTGGACGACCGGGCGGCTTACGACTGAGAACCAAGCCTTGTAACGTGCTTGCCGAATCGATCGGTCGGTTCCCGGGCCGGAATGCGACCGGTCAGCCAGCGCGCTGACCGGGATTCCCCGTGCGATCTCTCCCTTTTTCGGAAGCGTGCGAGCGCAATCGTTTCGTCATCGGCCAGGCTTTGAAGCGAACGCTGTCGGAGGCTGCCAGCGTCCTAGAGATCGGCAGTGGCACGGGCCAGCATGCGGTTTATTTCAGCCAGCGGTTTCCCGATCTGCGGTGGCAGTGCTCGGACCTGAGCGAGCACTTGGCGGGTCTCCAGGCCCGGATCGACCAGCACGGTGCCGGACGCCTGCCGGATGCCGTCGAACTGGACGTGATCGGGTCGAACTGGCCGGCCGGGCCGTTTGAAGCCGTGTTCACTGCCAACACCCTGCACATCATGCCGTGGGATCACACGCCGGTCTTGCTCAATCGGGTTGCCGAGTGCCTGGTATCCGGCGGCAGGCTGATCGTCTACGGGCCGTTTCACGACGGCGGCGTCCATACGGCGACCAGCAACGCAGCATTCGATCGGTCATTGCGGCAGCGCGATCCATCCATGGGGGTGCGCGATGCCGCCGAGATTGCCATGCTGGCCGCTGAGCGTGGATTACAGCCCGAAGCCGATCTGGCGCTGCCGGCCAACAATCGCATGCTGGTTTTCCGCAAAAGCTGAACGGTTTCCATGACTCGACTCGATCCGATCTACGACACGCTGGTTCGACAAGCTCGGGCGCTGCTCGGCGGGCAGTCTCATCGCGTGGCCAACGCGGCCAATTTGAGCGCACTGATCTTTCAGGAGGTTCCGGATCTCAACTGGGTCGGCTTCTATTTCAGCGAAGACGGCGCCCTGGTGCTCGGGCCGTTTCAGGGCCGGCCGGCATGTGTCAGCATCCCCTGGGGACGTGGGGTGTGCGGCACGGCTGCGGCCACGGGACAGACGCAGCGGGTGGCCGATGTCCATGCCTTCGATGGCCATATTGCCTGCGACACGGCTTCGCGCTCGGAAATCGTGGTGCCCCTGACGATCGGCGATGCCGTTGTTGGTGTGCTGGATATCGACAGTCCACTGCCGGATCGATTCGATGCAGCCGATCAGGCCGGCATCGAGGCCCTGGCAAGGGTCTACCTCGAATCGCTGGGCTGAAATGTCGCGATCGTCCGTGCCCTGCCGGGCGCCAGTGGCCAGGGCGATTCGAGGATGACCAGGGTGCCCGCTTTCATGCCGCTTACCGGCAGCTCGGCTCCGAGCCAGCGAACCAGTCCCTCCAGGCCGGGGTTGTGGCCGATCAGCATCAGCGAGTCGGGATTGTCGTTTCGGTGATCCACGACCGCCACCAGATCGCCGACCGAAGCGTTCCACAAGCCGGGCTCGATGATCGGCTCGGGAAATTCCATGTGGCCCAGCGCGGTGCGGGCGGTTTCCAGCGTGCGCTGGGCCGGCGACACCAGTAGCCGCAGCGGCACGGGCTCCTTGCAGTCGCGAATCCAGGCCTGCAGGTCATGGCAGGTGCTGCGACCCGAGCCTGTCAGGCGCCGATCCTCGTCGCGCCCCGAAGGCGCGCGATCTTCCGCAGTGGCATGTCGAAGCAGCCAGAGTTTCATGCGTCCGTGCGTTTCCCGATCTCCAATCCGTATACTACAGCCCCCTCCAGATGACGGAATCGCTGATGGCCTTACGTGCCGACCAGGGTAGCAAGCCAACGCTTCGCCGCGACTATCAACCGCCGGCCTGGCTCGTCGACCGGGTAGAACTGACCTTGAAGCTGGATGCGGACACGACCCGGGTTCATGCCCGCCTGCAGGTGCGTCGCAATCCCGACTGCAACGCCGCGCGCGCGCCGCTGGCCCTGGCCGGCGTGGGCCTGACCACGCGTGCGGTGCGCGTCGACGGCAAGCCCGTGAGCCACGCGCAGCGCCGACACGAGGGCGAGGAGATGATCATCGGCTCGGTCCCCGACCAGGCCGAGGTGGAAACCGAGGTCGAGATCGCGCCTAGCGCCAACACCGCGCTGGAAGGCCTGTATGCCGCCGGCAACATGCTCCTGAGCCAGTGCGAACCCGAGGGGTTTCGCAAGATCACCTGGTTCCCGGACCGTCCCGACGTGAT
>JAABSN010000174.1 GCA_011390385.1 Thioalkalivibrio nitratireducens
GCCAAGTTCGCCATCGGAGAGCTTGTTGTCCAGTTCGACATATTGTCCGCCCCGCGCGGTGACCCCGGCAACGGTCTCTTCCAGCGCAGACCCCAGCCCGGCCGCGTCGATACCGATACGGAAGGTGGTGAGCAGTTCACGCAACTGCCGGTAGGCGTCATTGAGCCCCTGCCGTAACTCGTTCAGTGCTGCATCGATGTCGGACTTTCCGCCCGAGCCCTTCACGGCCGCATGCACGCGCGCGACCTGAATTTTCAGGTAACTCAATGCCTGCGCCAGCGAATCGTGCAGTTCCCGGGCGATCGCCGTGCGTTCCTCGAGCAGTGCCAGCCGGCGGCTCTCGATGGCGCGACGCTGACTCGCGATTGCGATCCCGAGATGCCGTGCAATGGCTTCGACCAACTGCAACTGCCAGGGCTCGGGCGTCATCCCGGGTGGGATCTGCATCCGCAGTAACGCATGGATCTCGGCACCGTCGTACAGGGGAATCGACAGGAGTCTCGGTCCGCCGTCTTCGTCCTCCGCGTCGAGATGGACCTTGCCATGCGTGCGCCCCACGCAATCCATGCAGGTATGCTGCGTGCACAGCGGACCGATGAAACCCGGATCGTGATCCGAATCCGCCAGACGGAATCCCTTGCGTCCATCCGCCTCGAGCAGGCAAAGACTGCCACTGCCGAACCCGAGCAGCTTCTCCATCTCGCTCAGGGTCTCGGTGTAGTTGGCCCGCGACAGGGTACCGTCGTGGAGATGGCTCAGGGAACGGTACATCAGTTCCAGCGAGCGGTTGCTGTATTCCAGCGCCCGGGTCTTGTCCCGGACACGCTGTTCCAGGTCCTCGTAAGACCGGGAGAGATCGTGCGCCATCAGGTTGAACGCAGCACCGAGCTGGCCCAGTTCATCCTCGCCGGCGTGCCGGATGCGCCGGCTGAAATCGCCCTCGCGCACCGCCTGTGCCCCGGCCAGGAGTTCCTGCAACGGGTTCATCACGCCCCGGCGCAGGAACCAGACGGTAAACACGATGATCAGCAGCGTCAGAAACAGGCAGACACCCTGAATCAGGCGCAGCAACTGCACCTGCGCCTCGGTACGCTGTTCCAGCAGAAAGACCATGCGATCGACCTTCTGGACAAAACCATCGACCAGTCCACGCAACTCAACGTACGATTCGGCGTCAAGCGGCCGATCCAGGGCACGCAACAGGGTCGGGCGGATTTCGCTGGCCCAGATACGCCCGACGTCGTCGTAGGCGGTGCGCGCGGGATGCGAAGGGCTGTCGGGCACGATGCGAGACAGCGGCTGCTCACCATAGTGCCGCTCGAACCGATCGAGCGCCATCTCCAGTTCGCGCCGGTGCGCCTGGCGGTCGTTGACCTGCGGCTTGAGCACCGTCGTGCTTGCATCATAGGTGGAATAGCGCAAGGTACCCGCGAGGTTGATCGCGGTCGCCGCCCCCCGGATCTGCTCGGCAATCAGCACCGACGAGACAATCCCGAAAAGACCCATGGCCGCAACCAGCGACAACGCCAGACCCATGCGCCAGAGAAGAGACCGTTTGATACCACCGAGCATAAGGTTCCTCGAGCATGGCCGGGCCATCCTTGAGCGCCCAACCTGTCCAAACGAGGTATTCAACACCTAAGCATAGATGGTTATTTCAGTGGTAGTCGTGCTTTGTGAACGATCCGCCGCAAACCTGCGTTCATTCTCTCGCGGCGAGGCGTGATTCCACCTCGATCAGGTTGGCCCGGATCACTGCGGCGTTTTCGGATTCAGCCGGAAGCAGACGCGCAAGCCGCTCCCAGTGATCACGGGCACCGCGATAGTGGCCCGCGCGAAAGTCCGCGGTTCCGGCCAGCCAGAGCCCGACGACATGGTTCGGTTCAATCTCGAGTGCGCGCTGGATCAGGTCGCGGGGCCGACCTTCGAGGCTACCTCCGGTGACGGTCCCAAGCAGATCGGCATAGTCGACGAGGATATCAGCGTCCTGGTTACCGCCATGTTCGAGTGACTGCGCGTACGCCTGTACCGCTGCCCGGTTCTGGCCGATCGCCGCGTAGGCACGACCGAGCAACGCCCAGCCAACCGGATCGTCGGGGGATTTCTCCAGCCGATCACGCAAGGTGGTGATGACCATGTCGATATCACCCGAGGCATCGGTCACCGGCGCTTGCGCGGCAACCTGCTGGGGTGGATCCAGCGCCTGGGGTCCGCCGCCATAGCCCTGGTAGATCAACGCGGCCAGACCGGGGATCAGCACCAGTGTCGTCACCAGCGCGTGCCAGCGCCAGGAGTTGCCGGCGCTGGCACGCGCCACCTCGTTGTTCGACATTTCCAGCAGGCTGCGTTGCAGATCGAGCCGGGCTGCGTTGTATTGGCTTTCCGAGAGCACGCCGTTCTGACGGTCGGCGTCCAGCTCGGCCATCTGGCTCCGGTAGATGGACAACCCGGTGGGGCCGCTTCCCGATGCCGGTACCGGAGCGCCGGGCTGCCGCCTGGTCACCAGGGGAAGAAAGACGAAGGCCAGGGCAACCGCTGTCAGCACCGCGGCCAGGAAGATAAAAGCGGTCATGCAAGACTCCAGCTATCGGACAGGGAACAACGGCTTTCCGGCGTCCCGAAGATCCCGTTTCCATCAGTCATTCTCATGAGGTGCTCCCCGGAACATGAAACGATGAGCCACGGAAAGCACGGACAGACACCGAAAAGGGTTTGATCGGTTTCATGTTCCGTGATTTCCGTGTTCTTCCGTGGCTGCGCTTTCACGCTCAGGATCCAGGGCAGGGACGATCACGATTCGATCTGCAGTTGTCGGTACAACGGGATCAGCTGCCGGTGCACCACATCATCACGCAGCGGACCCACATGCTTGAAGCGCACGATCCCGTTCCGGTCGACCAGGAAGGTCACAGGTGTTGCATGGGCGCCCCATTGCCCGCTGACGCGGCCATCGGGGTCATATCCCACCGCGTGGAACGGGTCGCCACCACGTTGCAGGTACGCCAGGGCCTGATCCCGCTCGTCGCGAAAATTGAGCCCGAACACCAGGACTCCCATCCGGCGCAGCCCTTCCAGCGTGGGACGTTCCTGACGACACGTTGTGCACCACGACGCCCATACGTTGACCAGCGCCGGCGAACCCAGCATGTCGGCCCTGGCCAATCGCGCTTCCGGGTCGTGCAATGTCGGCAGGTCGAAGTCCGGGGCTTCTCGGCCGACCAACGGCTCCGGCACGTTGACGATGTTCCAGACGAGCCCCGCCGCAAGGGCACCGACCAGCACGACCAGCAACAGGACCGGGATGAATGTCAGCAGCACCCGCGTACGCATGATTCACCCCGTCCCGATAACCCGCCGGCACCGTTTCTCAACCGAGAGCGGCAGGATGCTCAACAGGTCCTTGCTCACGGACCGCACTCAGGGCCGAACGGTATCAATGGTAAGAAGCACATCGCCACGGCCCACCGCCACACCTTCCAGAGTGCCCTCGAGGTCGCCCGGTCGCGCCTGCGCATCGCCGTGCCGCGTCACCCTCGCCACCAGCGTGATGCTCTCGTGGTTCGACAGAACGTGGTCGGGGCTCAGGGCCAGCGTATCATCGAGCGTGAACGCGACCGGCAACTGGTCCAGCCTTGTGCGCAGCGCAGCCAGGGGCGGGCCGCCACCGGTTGCCGTGCGCGCGAACAGATAGACCGTGTCGCCAGGATCGGCCTGCCCGGCCAGTTCCGGCGCCAGTTCGACCCGACCGCCGATGGTGCCCAGCGCAGTGGCATCCGCCCCCTGCTCCCCGAACGCCTCGGCATGCCCGAGCCCGCGTGCCTGCCGCACCATGGCGGCCAACTCCGCATGCGCCGGCGTGCCCTCCGGCGTCTGTGCCAGAAGCTGGTTCCAGTAGTAGCCAGCGGTCGTGTACTCCTGATTCTGGTAGGCATGGATGCCAGACATTTCCAACGCCTTCGGATCCTCGGGATCGAGGACCAGCGCTTCACGCACCAATTGAATCGGCCGGCCGCTCAGATCGCGGCCCGCGTTCACGGCCATGGCCTCGGCATATCCGGACATCACCACCGCCATATCGGGCATCAGCGCATAGGCTCGTTCATACGCGGATTCGGCATCCTCCCAACGGTCTCGCGCAATATAGGCGTTGGCCAGAAACACCCAACTGATCCCATCCTCCGGGTCCTTTCGCACGTTCTCTTCCAGGGTTGAAAGGGCCTCGTCCACCTGTTCCTCGAGCCGGGCCAGTGCCTCCTGCACCTTGCGTTCCCGGTCTTCCTCGGCCTGCTCGGCGACAGCGACTTTCACGATGAATCCGGGTTCACCGGCCAGGAGATACAAGCCCAATGCCAGGGCGGGAATCACCGCAGCCAGAACACCGCCAAGGCGGCGGCGTTCCGGCATCGCATTGGCGGACGGAATCTCCGGGATCAACGCATCCTGTGCCAGCCGCGCCTCCAGATCGGCACGCGCCGTGTCAAGCTGGTTTTCACTGAGCACACCATTCCGGTGGTCTTCCTCCAGCTCCCGGTACTGGTCCCGGTACACGGCGATATTCAGCGCACGCCGGTCCAAATTCCGCTCGGCCGAGGGCCGCCGAAACAGGGGCGGTAACACCCACGCGAGAACGAAAACAAGAATCAGCAGAACCAGGATCCAGAAAGGCGCAACGGTAGCAATGGTATTCAAGGAAATTACCCCTCTTCTTTGTGCTGAGGCCGGGAAACCGTTCCGGAGTCGGACGGTGGCCCGGCGTCGTTGAAATCGTCGTTCCGAAGCAATTGCGCCGCCTGACGCAGGGCGTCGGGACTCAAGTCGCCCTGCGCGCCTGGATTCTGACGTCGGTACAGCGTTGCCAGGGCCAGTCCACCACCGAGGAGCAGAAACGCCAGCGGACCGCCCCATAGCGCATAGGTCAGAGGCTTCAGCGGCGGACGGTAGAGGACGAAATCACCGTAACGCGCAACCAGCGACTCGACCACTGCATCGTCGTTCATTCCGGCCCGCATCATTTCCCGAATCTCCTCGCGCAGATCGAGCGCGAGCGACGCCCGGGATTCGGCCAGCGATTCGTTCTGGCAGACGACGCAGCGCAGATCTTCCGCCAGGTGGTTCAAACGGGCCTCCAGCATCGGGTCATCGGCATTGGGGGCAGCGGGCACACTGCCGGCCCCTGTCGCCGGAAACAGGAAAAGGAACAGCATGATCGGGACGAGGTAACGGTTCACGCGCCCAACTCCGCCAGCAACGGCTGGAATTTCGCTTGCCACACAGCCGGCGTGATCGGACCCACGTGCTTCATGCGGATCATCCCATCGCGGTCGATCACGAAGGTCTCCGGCGTCACGGTGACGCCGTAGCGGATCGCGATACGCCCGTCGCGGTCGTCGACCGCGGCGACGTAGGGGCTGCCGTTGCGCGCCAGTAGCGGCGCGGCTTCACGATCCAGATCCTTCCAGGTCAGGCCGTAGACGGGCACGCGCCCGGCGACCATGCGTGGCAAATGCTCGTGTTCCTCGAGGCAGACACTGCACCAGGGTGCCCAGATGTTCAGCAGCCAGACCTCGCCGCGCACATCGGCCGGCGAGAAGGTCTCCCCGGTTCGTCCGACTACCGGCAGCGTGAAGTCAGGCGCTGGCCGGCCCACCAGCGGCGAGGGAACCTCCTTGGGGTTCAAATAGAGCCCGAAGTACAGGAACACCCCGAGCGCGGCGAACACCAGCAACGGGATCCAGCGTTTCATGCCGCCCCCTCTTCGGCCGCGGAACGCAGCGTGGTGGGCTTCGATGGCACGGTCACCCGCCGACGCAACCCGATCCGATAACGCTTGTCGGCGGCAGCAAACGCGCCGCCCAGCGCCAACAGCAGCGTGCCCGCCCAGAGCCACCCGACGAATGGCTTGTGATAGACGCGCACGGTCCAGGCGCCATCGCCCAACGGGTCACCAAGGGACACGTACACATCCCGGAACAGACCGTAGTTCACGGCAGCCTGAGTCATGATCATGCCCGAGGCATTGTAATTGCGCTTCTCGGGGTACAGCGTGAACGCGCGGCCCCAGGGGCCGGTCACTTCCATCGTGCCCCGCCCGGCCAGATAGTTCGGGCCCGGCAGTTCCTCAACCCCCTGGAACACGAATCGGTACCCGGCGAGTTCCAGGTGACTGCCGATCGGCATGCGCACATCACGCTCGGTCTCGTAGTTGGAGACGACGGTTACTCCGACCACCAGCAGTGCCAGGCCGGCATGGGCAAGCTGCATGCCCCAGAAAGCCCGCGGCAATCGCGCAAGGTGCCGGAACCGGCTGCCGCGGTGGTGCTGCAGACGAACGGCAAAGCCCTTCAGCACAGTGAACATGATCCAGAGTGCGAGAAACAGGCCGAGTGTCACCTGCAGGTTCATGCCATCCAGGGTCAGCGGCAACAGCGCCGCTGTAATCAGCGCCACCGCAAACGCCCACTTCAGGCGCCACATCAAGTCGGGCAGATCGGCCTGCTTCCATCGTGCCAGCGGACCGACCCCGACCAGAAACAGCACCGGCGCCACCAACGGCACGAAGACCGCATTGAAGTACGGAGGACCCACGGAAATCTTGCCGAGCCCCAACGCATCGAGAAACAGGGGATACAGCGTCCCGAGCAGCACCGCACCCAGGGCGGCGACCAGAAACACATTGTTGGCGAGAAGCAGCGACTCGCGCGAAAACCAGCCGAAGGAACCACCAGCCATCATGCGCGGCGCGCGCAGCGCGTACAGCGTGAGCGAGCCGCCGATCACCAGGCCGAGAAAGACGAGGATGAACAGCCCCCGGGTCGGATCGGTGGCAAACGCGTGTACCGACGACAGCACCCCGGACCGCACCAGGAAAGTACCCAGCAGCGACAGCGAGAAGGTCGCGATCGCCAGCAGCACGGTCCAGTTACCGAAGACACCGCGTTTCTCGGTCGCCGCGAGCGCGTGAATCAAGGCGGTACCGGCAAGCCACGGCATCAGTGAGGCGTTTTCGGTCGGATCCCAGAACCACCATCCCCCCCAGCCCAGCTCGCGGTAGGCCCACCAGCTACCCAGGCCGACGCC
>JAABSN010000175.1 GCA_011390385.1 Thioalkalivibrio nitratireducens
ACTCCTCGCGGTCGATACGACCTCGCGCATACTCCTCGTCGAGCAGTTCAAGTGCGCTTTTGGTGCTGCCGTCACTGCCGCCACGGGATCCACCCCGAAACGCGGCAAGACCCCAGACCACCAGCAAAATGGGGATCAGCCAGAGAAGGAGCATCCATAGCCCTCCGCCACCAAAGCCAAACCCGTGTCCGAATCCTTCTCCCATACCTTGTGTCCTCCCAACGATATCAGGGGTGGCCGCCAGCGCCATGGCAGTTTGGCCAAGACCCCAGTATGCCTCAGGGGACCGGACCGTAACCTGACCGCGAAATTACATCTCTGTCATCGTTCCGCCGTTTTTTGAGCCGTGAACCGGCACGGCAGATCACGTGCGGCGGTTGAACCGGTTTGCGGGGATCCGGTGGGACACTCTTGGCGTGGGGGGATGGTTTGCGGCGGCGCACAGGTCATCTTCCCCTTCGCGTTCCGGTTAAAACGGTTATGCGGATTCTCTACCGGCGGCCGGGAGTCTGATGCGAACGATCACGGAGCCGGTTGCACGGATGAGGCGTAACGTTCGTTCACGTCAGCCCCAGGGCCACGGGTCAGGCCGACGTGAATTGAAGGGCTGCCAAGCGTGCATAAATTCCCTCCTCTTCCAGCAGCTGCGTGTGCGACCCCTGGGCCACGATTCTGCCGCGATCCAGTACCACGATGCTGTCGGCCGCCTGCACCGTTGCCAGCCGATGCGCGATCGTCAGTGTGGTTCGTCCACGACTGATCCGCTGCAGTGCCGCCTGCACCAGCCGCTCGCTCTCGGCATCCAGCGCGCTGGTGGCTTCATCGAGGAGCAGGATCGCCGGGTCCCGAAGGATCGCGCGCGCCAGTGCGATGCGAGCACGCTGGCCTCCCGAGAGCCGGACCCCGCGCTCTCCGAGGTGAGTATTCATGCCCTCCGGAAGCGCGCCGATAAAGTCCATTGCATAGGCTGCCTCGGCGGCCTCGCGGATGCTGGCTTCAGACGCGTGTGGTGCCCCATAGGCGATGTTTTCCCGGACGCTCGCCGCGAACAGCACCGGCTGTTGCGGCACCAGCGCGATTCGACCCCGAAGCGCCGCGGTCTCCACCTCACGAATGTCGACACCATCGATCCGGATGCGACCGGCATCCGGATCATAGAAGCGGAGCAGCAACTGAAACAGAGTCGATTTGCCAGCTCCGGAAGGCCCGACCAGCGCCACCGAAGCCCCTGCCGAAATCTCCAGATCGATGCCCTGCAGAGCCGGTGGCTCCGGGCGCGAGGGGTAGGCAAAACACACGCCCTCGAATCGGATCGCGCCCGTCGCGGGCTCGGGAAGACGCGTCGGGTGCCTTGGCGGCGGCGGCCCGGAACGCGTCTGCAGTAGCACCAACAGCCGTTCGGCCGCACCGGCAGCGCGCAGCAACTCATTGGCGACTTCGCTGAGTGCGGCGACGGAGCCGGCAACCAGTACCGCATAGAACAGAAATGCCGCAAGCTCGCCCGGAGTGATGTCGCCAGCCAGAACGCTGTGACCCCCGACCCAGAGCACGCCGGTGATCAGCATGAACATCAGGAAGACGACCGATGCGGCCAGCAATGCTGTCATCGCAGCTCGGCGGATGGCGACGCCGAAAGCCGATTCAACGGCCAGGGCATAGCGGGCACGTTCCGCCGCCTCCTGCACATGGGACTGCACGGTCTGGATGGCGTACAGACTCTCGTCCACGCGTCCGCCGACTGCCGCGACCCGGTCCTGGGATTCGCGCGAGAGGCGGCGTACCCTGCGGCCCAGGGACCACACCGGCAGCGCGACCACGGGGAGACCCACCAGAAGCCAGGCGGTGAGCGTGGGGCTGGTCAGAAACATCAGGATGAGCCCGCCCAGAATCAGAATCAGATTGCGCGCAGCGATCGCCAGTGTGCCGCCCACCACGACCTGAATGACGGTGGTATCCGCCGTGAGTCGCGAGACGACTTCACCGGTGCGAGTGCGCTCGAAAAAGCCGGGATCCATCTCGATCACATTTGCGAAGACTGCACGCCGCAGATCGGCGACCACGCGTTCACCCAGCCAGGTGACCAGGTAAATCCGCAAGCCCGCGCCCGCCGCCATCACCGCCACCGCTCCCAGCAAAGCCAGCAGTGCCCGATTCAGCGCGGCGGGATCCTGCTCACTGAGGCCAGCATCGATCAGAAGTCGGAGTACGAACCCGAACGCCAGGATGGCCCCGGCGCCAAGCAACAGCGCCAGCACGCCCAGCAGCAGGGTGCGCAGATAGGGACGGAGAAAGCGTGCCAGAGGCACGAGTACACGGAGGTCCCTTCCCACGGGACGTTGCGCGTCCCGATCGACCGAACTGTTCATCGGGCTTCCTGGAATGGGCTGCGGGGGGAGGGGTTCAGAACATGACCTCGGAGTGTTGTTCAGGGGTATGGCAGGGACTGTGCCCGTTTCTCTGAACTGCATGTGGGGCAGAGGGTCCGGCGGTTGGGTATTGTGGAGGCTCGAGTCAGGGCGCCGGAGCAGCCATCAGAAGGGTCGCTGCAACGGGCGCCTTGCTGCCACCAGGACCCGCGTGCCGCGAAAGCTCCGGATTCGTTACCATGACCTCCGGCTCGAGTGTAACGGGTCAGGAGGCGCGGTGCCGATGCGCGATGGATTGTTGCCCAGGGGCGAGCCCCTTCGGCGGGCGATACGATGGCTCTCCGAGCAGGGACGTCACGACCATGCTGCGATCACGGAGGCCGCGCGCCGCTTCGACCTGTCGCCTGCTGACGAGGCCTTCCTGCGCGAGCACTTTCATAAGGAAGTGTTGATCAATTCGTCATCGCGAGGAGCGGAGCGACGCGGCGATCCATAAGACGCTGTTTTCAGAGGCGCGGCTTGGATTACTCGCTGCGCTCGCCCTTCGGGCCAGCCTTCGGCTGTTCAACGCGCTTCGCGCATTAGTGCCGCGCTTCGCTCGCAATGGCAAGTACACTAATCGGCATTTCCATAGTGGGCAAGCCATACGGAAAGCTCGTTACCCAGCAGCGTAGGGTGTCAATGAGCGCAGCGAATTGCACCGTTTGAGGCTTGGGGCCGGGGCCGGCGTGGCATCGGTGCGGTTCGGCTGCGCCTCACGGCACCCTGCGAGACACGCTTTCACGCCAACGTTCATGACGAGCGGCCGTCCCGACCATGAGACCAATGGGGTTCGTGCCTGTATGCTCGCGGGTCACGGGTCGATGCCAAGCCTGGCAAGCAGGGTCCTGCTGGGGAAACCGTCCGCCACCATGCCGGTGGCCTGTTGATACCGGCTGATGGCGCTGCGTGTGGCAGGTCCAAGGATGCCATCCGCCTCACCGCTATCGAAGCCCTTTTCGTTCAGTATCGACTGCAATCGCATTACATGTTCGCGGGACATGCGCGGCGCATTCTCGGGTGGGGGGGTGTGCAGCCGGCCACCGCCGGCAATGCGGTCGGCCAGGTGGCCGACTGAAAGGGCGTAGAACTCCGAACGGTTCCAACCCATGATCACGTTGAAGTTGGGATAAACCAGGAACGCCGGACCCTCGTGCCCTGCCGGCACCAGCAATGCCGAAAGCAGGTCCGAATCGGCCACTGGGTGGCCATCGATATCTGTGACGCCCGCTTTGCGCCACTCGCTGAGCGGCTTTCGTGCGGTTCGCCCGGCCTGGCTGTAATCGAAACCATCGGGCAGCAGCACTTCCCTCCCCCAACGATGTTCGGGATCCCAGCCGAGGCTGTTCAGGAAGTTGCCGGCGGACATCATCGCATCCGGAATGCTGTTCCAGAGGTCGCGTCTGCCATTACCGTCACCGTCAACGGCATAACGAAGAAAGACCGACGGCATGAACTGAACATGGCCCATCGCGCCAGCCCATGAACCTTCCATCCGTTCCAGCGAGACGGCTCCCTCCTCGATGATGCGCAGCGCGGCGATCAGTTCCCGGGTGAAGAACTCGGCCCGGCGCGGGTTGCACGCCAGCGTGGCAAGCGCGCTGGGGACCGATGTCTGACCGAAATAGCTGCCGTAGTTGGTTTCCAGCCCCCAGAACGCAACAAGGTAGGCAGGAGGGACGCCGGTTTCGGCCTGTACTCTTTCGAGCAACTCACGGTGGTTGTGCAGCATCGCCCGCCCCTGGAGGATCCGCTGAGCCGTGACCCGACGGTTGAGATAGTCGACGAAAGGCGTGGTGAATTCCGGCTGGCGCTGGTCCAGTTCGATGACACGATCCAGATGTTCAACCCGTGCGAGCACGTAGTCGGCGACTTCCGGGGCGACATTCTCCTGCACAGCCCGGGCACGGATATCGCTGACACATGCCTCGAACGACGGCGAGGCGATAACCGTCATTGGCGTGAGCATCACCGCCAGAAGACCGGCGAAAAGAGGTTTCATGTTCATCATCGGGGATCTCGCGGAGATGGAATCGTAATCGGAAAGAAGCGGGTGCCGCCGTCTTTACGACATGACCGTATGAGGACGAAAGCGCCCGGTCAAGGCTCGATCCGACGCAGATCGGCGCAGACACATTTCGCTCACGGGCCGGCCTGCCGTTCCGGGGCTTCCTCTGCAACCCGGACCAGGTCACGGCCATCGCGCTTGGCTTGATAAAGCGCTTGATCCGCCCGTTTGAACAGCCCTTCGGAGTCCTCTTTCGGACCGAGCCAGCCCGCGACTCCCACACTGGCGGTGATCGGTGCGACGCCCTCGGGCATTGGAGTCTTCCCGACGCGGAGGCGCATGCGTTCGGCCAGCAACCGGGCGGCACCTGTTCCGGTGGCCGGCACCAGGATGGCGAACTCCTCGCCTCCCCATCGCGCGACCGTATCAACCTTGCGTGCCTCGGCACGTAGCGACCCGGCAACGGCCCTGAGCACCTCATCACCGACAGCATGGCCGAAACGGTCGTTGACTCGCTTGAAATGGTCCAGATCGACGATCAGTAACGAAAGTGCCTGACCATAGCGCGCCGAACGCTCGATTTCATGTTCCAGGTTTCGGTCGAAGGCTCGCCGATTGGCGAGGTCGGTCAGGGAGTCGGTGAAGGTCAGTCGTTCCACCTCCGCGTTGCGCCGCTCCAACTCGCGATGGGTCTTGGCGAGCAGACGTTCCTTCGCTGCATACTCTTCGGTAAGCCGGAACAACTCTTGCCGAAGATTCCGGTCCGCTGCGATATCACGCTCGCATGCCACCAGCAGCTGGTGTTCCACCCGGTGCACCACTCCCAACCAGGTGTCCGAGTCACAGTCGACATTGCCCACGGTCATCAGTCCCCGGTACACGAGACCGGTCCGGTTGTTTTCATCCATCCGGTTCAGTTCGGCAATTCCCGGATTCACGAACAAGGCCGCCGGATCCGAGGTCAAGGGCATGTGCTCCAACAGGCCCAGAAATCCACGATTCGCCTCCACCAGTGCGCCGTCGGCGCCGAACACGGCCAGTATCGTGCTGGTGGAATCGTTGAAGAAGTGCAGGAACTGCGCACGAGGTTTGATTGCGCTCGCGGGTCTGCGGGCAGTCACGGCCAGATGTCCGGAACCGACGTGACGCTGGGATAGCAACCGTCCAGACCGAAGCGAGAACACAGAAAACCGAGACCGGCAAGCCCGGGCCCTCCGGCAATGATGCGCGGAGGCTCCGGGGCCAGTCGTTCACGTATTCCGGCAACAGCTTCCTTCAGCACGGGAATCTGTCGCCCGAGCGACAGCGACAATGCCACCACATCAGGACGAGTGTTCTCCACCTGCAGGAGCAGGTCTTCCGTCGGCGTATCGGCGCCAAGGAACTGCACCGACCAGCCCTTGAGCTCGAACGCATCCGCGAGGATACGCAACCCCAGTTGATGGTGGTTGTTGGCCACACACGCGAGCAATACGGAGCGATGGATCGGATCCGCAAACGGCGCATTCACGAACTCCCGTACCAGAAGTTTCTGGATGATCGCGCTGGCCAGATGTTCCTGGGCAACACTGATTTCGCGGCGTTGCCACATCTCACCAATCGCACCCATCACCGGCTGCACCAGCCCTTCCGCCATTCGTATGTAACCACGTTCCCGTGTGACTTCGGATACGATCGCGGCCGATCGGGCCGAGTCTCCAGCGACCAGCGCGGAGACGAGTTGCTGACGCGTCGCAGGATCGACATCGCTGCCGGCAGAGTCCGTGGGCGGGACGGCGCCCGCTGCACTCGCCGCTGCAACGGTTCCCTTGGCCAGCGCCTGTTTCCCTGCGGCAAGGATCGGGGCCACTTCCGCCCACTGTTCGGCGGCCAGCCGTTCGTGGAGTATCGAGGCCATGCCATCGACGGAAAGCTCGACGGAACCATCGGGAACCTCGTAGTTCCGCATCAGCTCGACCAGCCAGGAAAGATAATTCACGAACGGGCCGGGATCACCCGCCGCGACAGCGCCCAGAAGAAAGTCCAGGTGCCAGTTCAGATCCGCGCGACAATGTGCTCGCCCCGCCTCGCCCCACGGCGCCAACTGCTCGCCCATCCGGTCGTAGATATACCGTGTGCCCTCTTCCAGTGCTTCGGCGCGAAGGGCTTCGATCGCTCGCTCGGTTCCGGAGGGCAATTCACTCATTTCGCAACCATTACTCGGCGACCAGTTCCATGTACGTCAGACTGCGGCTGCCGGGTTCAAGTTTCAATCCCCTCGGCATCCAGGCATGCGATGCACGAAGATGGTCCGCATGCCAGCGGTCGAAGCTGCCCTGGTCACGCCAGAAGGTCATCAACCAGAATTCGTTCGTCCGCGCATCGGGACTGAGCACTTCAAGACGAATGAAGCCCGGGTGAGCATCCACCAGTCTCGGCCTTTGCTGAAAGGCCTCGCGAACCATTCCTTCCTGGCCTGCAATCACACGAAACCGGCTCATTGCAACGAACATGGTCTCCATTTCCTCACACACCTCTGGTCAGAGTCACGCAGACACCACGCTTCTGCAGATATTAGCGTGAAAGAACCCGCGTAGGGTGCCGTGAGGCGAAGCCGAACCGCACCGAAACCACGCCGGCCTCGGCTCCACGCCCCGGGGCTCGAACG
>JAABSN010000176.1 GCA_011390385.1 Thioalkalivibrio nitratireducens
GGTGTCGCCGCGCTCTTCGATCCACGCTGCCGAGGTCGCGCCCGCGCACGTTGCCCTGCACGATCCAGCGCCGTTGATTCTTCTCGCGGTTGATCTGGATCGGACCGGTGACTTGCTGCACGTCAGCTACCTGCGAAAGCGGGATCGCCGAACCACTGCGCGTATGCACCAGCACATTCCGGATCGTCTCGGGATCCGACCGGTAGGCCTCCTGGAAGCGCAGGTGGATCCCGAACCGGCGGGTGTTGAGATAGATGTTGTCGATAACCTCGCCGCCGATGGCCAGTTCGACCATTTCCATGATCTCGCCGACGGTCACCCCGAACCGGGCGCAGGCCTCGCGGTTGGCCACGATCTGCACCTGCGGCTGACCGAAGTTCTGCTCCGTTGAAAGATCAACCAGGCCCGGAATGTTGTCGATCGCGCCCCGGATCTCCTCGGCCTTCGCACGCAGCACGGCCAGATCCTCGCCGAAGATCTTGATCGCAAGCTGGGCCTTGATGCCGGAGAGCAGCTCGTCGAAGGCGTTCTGGATCGGCTGGGTAAAGTTCAACTGCACACCGGGGAACGGCTTGAGCCTTGCGCCAATAGCCTCGATCAGTGCCGCCTTGCTCTCGTATTCCCCCCATTCGCGGAACGGTTTCAGTTCGAGATGGACCTCGGCGTAGTTGACTGGGTGCGGATGACTGCCCGCCTCGGGGCGTCCGATGCGCGAGATGGTCTCGTCAACCGGGCCGAACTGCACGATCTCGCGCTCCATCTCCATGATCAGCTTCGTCCCTTCCTCCAGCGAGATGGACGGTGCCATGGTGACGCCGATCAGGATCGAGCCTTCCTCCAGGGTCGGGATGAACTCCGAGCCTAATCGCGGGACCAGCGCCAGACTGGCAACCAGCGCGGCGACCGATACGCCCATCACCACGAACTTGAACCGCAGCGCCCCGGCCAGCAAGGGACGGTACACCGCCTTGAGCCCCCGAACCAGTGCCAGCTCCTTGTGCGGCACCTGTTTCAGCAGGTAGAGCGAGAGCACCGGGGCCACGACGAGGGCGACCAGTAGCGAGCCGGCCAGCGCGAAGGCGATCGTGAACGCCATCGGGGCAAACATCTTGCCTTCCACCCCCTCGAGCGTGAAGAGCGGCAGGAACACGACGATGATGATCGCGATCGAGAACACGATCGGCCGGTTCACCTCCCTCGCCGCATCCAGGATGATCGTGGCTTTCGGTCTGCCGCGTCCATGCAGTTCGCCGAGATGCCTGAACAGGTTCTCGACCATCACGATGGCCCCGTCACCCAGCATCCCGATCGCGATGGCGATGCCGCCCAGTGACATCAGATTGGCCGAGATGCCCTGCCCGCCCATGCACAGCACCGCGATCAACGCGCAGATCGGCAGCGACATCGCGACAATAAAGGCTGTACGGAAGTTGCCGAGGAAAAGCCCCAGCGTGACGATCACCAGCAGGCCGCCGATCAGCAGCGACTTCTTAACCGTCCACGTGGCATTCTGCACCAACTCGGCTTGCTCGTAATAGGGCACAAGCGTCACCCCCGCCGGCAACGCGCGCTTGACGTCTTCCACCTTATCATAGAGTCGCCCGATCACCTGCGAGGTGTTCTCGCCGAAGAGCTTCAGCACCATGCCCGAGACCACCTCGCGCTCGCCATTGCGGGTGACGACACCGCGACGGATCTCGTTGCCATAGTCCACCTCCGCCACATCGGCAACCAGGATGGCGCGTCCGTCCACGTCCTTGACGGCGATGTTGCGAATGTCGTCCAGACTCTCCACCAGCCCGACCCCACGCACGAGCTGCTCTTCCGCTCCGGTCACCAGGAATTGTCCACCGACGTTGCGGTTGTTGGCATTGACGGCCTCGACAAGCCCTTCGAGCGTCAAGCCGTACTTGACCAATGCGTTCGGATTCACGCGGATCTGGTACTGCAGCACGTGCCCGCCAATCGAGAGGATATCGGTGACGCCGGGTACGGTCTGCAACTGGAACTTCACGACCCAGTCGTTCAGCTCCCGCAGCCAGGTGTCCAACGGTTTGCCTTCGGTGTCCACCACGTCCGGATCGGCCTCCAGGTAGTAGAGAAAAATCTGCCCCAGCCCCGTTGAAATCGGCCCCAGGCTTGGGGGTTCGTCGGTCTCCGGCAGTTGCGCCATGACGCTTGTCAAGCGCTCCCCCACAAGCTGCCGGGCAAAATAAATGTCCATGCTGTCTTTGAAGTAGATATAAATCACGGCCATCCCGAAGGCGGAGGTGGATTTGATCTGTGTCACCCCCGGCAGTCCGTTCATGGCCGACTCGATCGGATACGTGATCAGCCGTTCAATCTCTTCCGGCGCCATGCCGTGGCCTTCGGCGAATACCGGCACCATGATGGGCGATATGTCGGGGAAGGCGTCGACCGGCATCTGCCGATACTGGTACACGCCGATCCCCAGCACCGCCAGAACGGCCAGCAACACCAGTCCCGGCATTTTCAATGCAGTTTGGGTCAGTTTATCAATCATGGGTTTCTCTCTCGGTTTTTAGTATGTTTCTCAATGTCCGTGTCCGGCGTGTGAATCCAGATCACTGGTAATCACCGTGGCCTTGAGTTGGTAGGCACCATCCGTCACGTAGGACGTTCCCGGCTGCAGGCCGGCGACAATCTCGACCTGGGTGCGGTCTGTCCGTCCGACGGTCACGGGCTGCATTTCATAGGCCCCCTTGTGCGAGATAAACACGACATCGCGCCCCTCGATATTCTGGACCGCACCGCGCGGCACAACGACTGGCAGATTCTCAACGTCGGTACTGATAAAGCCGGTGGCGAACGTTCCGGGAACCCACTGGCCGTCACGGTTGTCGAGCACGACGCGCGCCGTGGCCGAACGCGTCGAGGCATCCGCGAAGGGGGTCACCATCGCCACTTCGCCGCGGGCCTGGACGCCGCTATGATCCACCCGCAAGGTGACGTCCTGGTGCGGGCGTACCGTGCCGATGTTTTTCGTGTAGACGGTCAGGTCCACCCACACGCTGGCCAGATCCGCCACGGTGAAGATATCCGCATCCGCCGCCAGGCTCTCGCCCAGCGAGATGTGCCTTTCGATGATGGTCCCGTCGATGGGGGATCGGATCTCGTAGCGTGTGATCACCGCGTCATGCTCGGGGTCGAGCGCCTGGATGTCGGCTTCCGGCAGTCCCAGCGCATGCAGTTTCTGCTCGGCCGAGCGCAATTCGATCCGGCTCTCCGCCTGCGCTTGTTCCGCTTCGAGGAAGTCCTGCTCCGAGGAGACCTTCTGCTCGCGCAACGCCTTTTCGCGGGCGAACGTCTTCTCCGTGAGTCCTGCACGCGCCTTGGCGGCGAGGTACTCCGATTTCGCATCGGCCAATTCGCGGCTTTCAATCACGGCTAGCAGCTCCCCGGTCGTTACCGTATCGCCCGTGCTTTTGAAGACCTCGCGGGCGATCCCGGCCACGCGCGGCACGATGTGGGCCACGCGATCCTGGTTGAACGTAATCTCACCCGGCAGGCTGATTTCAGTCTTAAGGCTTCCCGGGCCGGCGGTTTGCAGCACAATCCCGAAACGTTTGTGCTGTTCCGGCGTCAGGCGCAGGCCTTCCTCCTCTTCCTCGTCGCCGTGCTCATCCGTGACCGCCTCGTCGCCGTGGTTGTCATCATCGTCATGATCCGCCTCAGCTTGCAGAGCCGCGTGGTCTTGATCGGCTTCATGTTCGTCATGATCCGCCACTTCAGCGTGTGCCTCGGCCTCGCTATCGACATGGGGTTGACCGGCATGTGCGGCATGGTCATGCCCGGCATGATCGTCCTGCGCGATCGCTTGCGCGGTCCAGGCAATCCATCCCAGCAGGACCAGCCCAAGTGCGGTAGACCGTGCCAGTCGTTTCTTCAGTGAGTCTTTCATCGGTATCATTTTCTATTCCTCCGTTTTCTTCAGTGTTTCAATATCGGTTCCGGTCAGTCTCTGGATATCGATCAAGGCGGCCTGGTAGCCGCCCTGCGCGTCCAGCAGCGCGGCTTTCGCCTCGAAAAGTCCCCGTTGGGCATCAAGCATATCGAGAAAACCGAATTTGCCTTGCTGGTATCCCGCGTGTGCGGCCTGGAAGGCCGCTTCCATGGCGGGCACCACCTTGTCCCGCAGGGCCGTCACCCGTTGGTGCGCCCCGATCAACAGGGCGTGGGCTTCAGCCAGTTCGGTTGACAGGGAGATTTCTGCCGCCGCTCGTTCTGCCTCGGCCTTGGCGAGGCCATGTTTAGCCGCGGCGATGTTGCCCTGGTTGCGGTCAAACAGGGGCAGCGGCAGTCCCACACCGAACGCCAGCGCCTCCGTGCCGTCCTCCTCGTACTGGACAAAACCGACCGATCCCTCGATATCCGGGATGCGCGCCGCTTTCTCGGCTGACAGTGCCGCCTGGCCTAAACGCAATTCCGTCTCCCAGCGCGCCAGGTCAGGGTTTTCTGCCAGATGCGGACGCAAGGTGTCCAGCGTCGGCACCGTCGGCATGACCTCGCTGAGCTTGCCGTTAACGCTTGCAAAGTCGGCCTGCTGCGCGCCCCACATGGCCGCCAGCTTCCGGCGCGCGTTTCCCAGCGCATTCCCCGCTTCGTTCGCCTCCAGACGCGCCAGCTCCAGTTCCGCCGCGCTCTTGGACGCCTGGAGCGGTGGTTCCTTGCCTGCCTCCACGCGCTGGCTCACCGCCCGGTTGACCTGCTCGGCCAACGCCACCCCCGAACGGGCGAGTTCGAGACGCTCCTGCGCCGTCAATACCGCCGTAAACCGCTGCGCCGTCCCGGCGTAGACATCCAGGCGCTTGGCCTCGAAGTCCCATCCCGCCAGTTCGCCTTCCGCCTCGGCGATACGCTTGCGCCAGCGGCGCTTGCCGCCCAGCTCGAACAACTGCCCGAGCGTGACTCCTGTCTCCGCCGAATCGAAGCCCGCGCCGTCCCGGTCGACTTCATCGACCGCCAGCTCCAGTTCGGGATTCGGCAGCAGACCGGCCTGCAGCACACGGGCTTCCGCCGCCCGTACCTCGTAAGCGAAGGCCGCCAGTTCGGGATTGCCCCGCAGCGCGAGTGCCAGCGCATCCGTGAGTTGCAAGACATCAGGGATGGCGGGATTCGTTGCCGTCACCGTGACATCTGCCGCCGCATCGCCCGGGGTATACGCGCTGCCCAGCGGCCGGGGCGTCGGCATCGCCGAGTAGCCCCCGCTGGACGCACACCCGGCCAGAAGCGCCGCCAGCCCTGCCAGCGGCAGCATTTTGAAGTAAGATGATTCCATAAGGTTCCTCCATTATGAGAGTTGCAGCCAGGGAAAGAGGGTGGTGACGTGTGCACGGCAGAGTCCGCCAAGGGGATCAGGCATCACGCGACGCCAGGAATGGACGCACAGGACGCACGTCCCGGTCCAAGGGTGTAAATCAAACGCGCAGGACGATTGTCCGCTTCTCAAGCACGGAAGGCGCGATGCGGAGCATTGCCGTATCCGGTGGGTGTTGCCGTCCGTAGGCAGCGTTAAACGCCGATGCAACCGCATATCCGGCCGGCAGCGGACTGACCGGCGCGCTCATCAGGAGGCGTCTGGCTTGCAGATCCTTTGTGACCAGCGAGGCGATTTGGATGTCCAGCGGGATATCGTTACAGTCGCCAGTCGACTGCCAGGTCACGTCCTCGCCGGACGGATCGGTATCCTCATGCCCGCAGGCACCTTCCTCGTGCGGGCAGCCGGCGTGGTCGTGGCTGGCGGGCTCAATCGCGAAATGTCCGCCCTCATCGACGCAAAGCACCATGCCGGAAGTGCCGGAAAGCAGCAAGCTGCCCATCAGCATCAGTCCCGTAACCAGTCGCATGAACGTCGGTCTCATAAGAATTGGAAGCTTAGCCTCCACGTTCGGCACAATCAACGGAAATCGCCTTCCCTCATATTTTGCGCGACCGACTAGCGGAGAGGGCAGTCAGTTCCGCGTAGTCGATCCGGTCCTTGGGGCGGTTCGCTTCTTTTTTTGCCTGCAAGAGCGAGCGGCGACTGACGACCGGAATCCGCATGCCCCAGATTTCCGTGATATGCAGGTCGGAAAATACCGCGTCGGCACCTTCTGTCGACATCGAGGTCAGCAGGTCGATCTGGTTCGGCTGCGCCCCCAGTGTGATCACCGCACCGGGGCTTTCGAAGGCCGACTGCGCGATCCCTGCATTACCGAACCCGAATTCCCCAAGCGCCTGCATGATGCGGGCTGCATTGGCCGCTGATGGAAAAACCAGAATGTCGATATCCATGGTGGTGCGGATAAACCCGTAATACGTTACCGCAAACCCGCCGCAAAGCGCGAATTGAGCACCGTGCTTGATCAGCAGCCCAAGAAAATCGCGCATATCCGGCGAGATATCCGGCATTTTTGCGTCCAGGGTCATGTTGCGGGTCTCCGGGGTACAACATGCCGATCAAAGGTCCGGTAGCTGACGATTCCGGAATCACGAATGGGCCGGGAGACCGCGCCGAATTGGCTATTGCGGAGCCGGATCAGGGTCATGATGCGTTCTGCGGGCGTCATCGCCAGCATATCCTCACGCCGGAACCGGTCCTGGTCCCCAACCGTACCCATGCGCACCTTTGCCGCTAGCATCGCCACCTCCTAGTCACCACTCATAGAGCTTCATTTCTAGCCGAGATCGAGACCCGATGCAAGCCCGCACCTTTAACGAGCGGTCGGGAACCATCCGGTAGTCCGATTGGCAAACTTCACGAGCGAGAGCATGACGGGGACTTCGACGAGCACACCGACGATGGTGGCCAGCACCACCGGCGAGGAGGCACCGAAGAGCGAAATCGCCACCGCCACCGACAGCTCGAAGAAGTTCGAGGCACCGATCATCCCGCCCGGAGCCGCGACATCGTGCGGCAGGCAGAGCTTCTTTCCGGCCAGATAGGCGATAAAGAAGATGAGGTAGGTCTGGATGGTCAGTGGCACGGCGATCAGTACGATGTGCAGCGGATTGTCCAGGATCACGTCGCCCT
>JAABSN010000177.1 GCA_011390385.1 Thioalkalivibrio nitratireducens
TCTAGTCAAAGCGGGACGGCGATCACGAGTTATCGCCTCGAGCGCGGTTTCAAGGCGCGTCTGTTCTTGTTTGACCGCAATCAGGGCCCGGACAAGTCTTTCATCGCGAAGGAGATCGATGCGCCCGCCGTCAAAAGCTTCCGAGAGACTGGGAACACCGCCGCCGGGCGGATAAGAAATAATGTGCGCATTGGACAGAAAACTGCACTCCAGTCTTGTCAGTGGACGTGGACTTTCTGTTCCAAAGTACATATCGGATATACTGTGCAAAGCATTCATGCGCTCGATACGACGCGCGATGAAATCTTCAAGCTGGTTCCTCGCCGTATCAACGTCCAGTGCAAGCCGATTCATGAATGCCCGTTCCTGGAGATTCGTCGACCGGACTTCGTTCCAGTTATTCAACTGAAGCGCGACCAGAACGCCAATAACCACAAGCATGAACTCGATAAAGACCGTCGTCCACTGCTGAGCCTTCAAGGCCGATGCGATACGTCCCAGGATCATTTTTGATTGGCTCCGTGGTCAATTTGCAGGTGTTCTTCGAGTGCGGCGTGGATGGCTTGGACGCTATCGATCTCCCGGCGCAAAACATAAGCGTAATAACTGTTGAAGTGGCTCACGGCCTCGGTCAGGCTGTTCATGAAGCGCTGGTCTTCACGCATCAAGTCCGGACGGCAGATCACGCCAAGTTCTTCAGACCTGAGTGTTGCGCTGTTGGCCAGGCGCGTCTGAAAGTAATCAGGGAATTCAACGGTCATATTGAAGTTGTTGGCGGTATAGTGATCGACCAGATTGCGGCTGTTCTCTTGCATCAGCACATAGTCAGTCAATTTTTTTCGCAAGCCTGAATCCTGAATGATGCCGAAGCGTCCGCTTGAAATCAGCTCCTCCAGGCTGGGAAACTGATGCGGAAAGGCAATGATGGTGTGGGTGCTTGCAAGCGCACTGCAGTGGGCAGGGCCCAAGGATGCCGTGCCGCCATCGTCGGCAAAAACGATGTCGTAAGCCGCCTGCATCGCGTTGCGCCGAGCGGTCCAGACAATGTCGGTGGAGCCCAGAAAGCCGTTGACGCCGGCCAATGCCTCGTCGTGAAGCCGTTGCAGATAGACGCGTTCCAGCGCCCGCTCTCCCCGCGCAGCATTCCAGTTGGAGACCTGAATGCCGATGAATACTCCGACCACGACGATGACAAAGTCGAGCGCAATCGCCGTCCAGTTCTGGGTCTTGACGTGCTCGATGATGCGTCGCAACAGCATTATTCAGTCCTCTTGGATCTGTCCGCCGGCGGACTACAGAGTGCGCAAAGGCCGAGTCCCGACGGGTCCACTTCAGTCGAGCTGGCTGCGAAGCCAATCCACCCGGCGCACGGCGATGAGGTGTTTCGGGTCCTTGCTTACAGCGCGCTCGGCGGCCTCGAGCGCGCCGCGCAGATCACCCCGGTGCTGAAGCAGCACGGATTCGAGCGCGTCGATCCCCGGGGCGTCGGGGTCGTTGAGTCGATCGCGGTAGACGGCGGCGAGCTGTGCTGCTCGCTCGTGGTTGCCGCGTTCAGCTTCCAGGCCGGCAGCGAAGCTGGCGAAAAACGGCGCCTGGCGTACAGCGGCAGGCACTTCGTCCTCGATCGCCGCGAGTGCCGCGTCAACGCCTTCGGCGTGGTGGATCACCTCGAGACGCTCGGCGTGGCTGTAAGTCTCGCCGGGGTGCCGGCGTACGAACTCGGCGAAATTTCGCAGCGCGATCGCCGTACGCTCGTCGGCGAGGCCCTCGGGGAGCTTCGTACCCCGATCCCTGGCGTTGGCGACCCTGAGGCTCATGATGAAGACGTCGAGCAGGAGTCGCGTGTCCGGGTCGACACGTTCATGGCCTTTCTCGATCTGTTCCAGAAGTTGCTCGCGCTCCTCGACGTCCTGGGTGATCCTGGCGACGAGCGCAGCACCCATGATCCAGTCGGGTTCGGCCTCTAGGGCGGCTCGGAAGGCCTCCTCGGACTCCGTCCAGCGTCCGGCATCCATGATGTAGGACCAGCCTGCGTTGTAGTAGAAAAGCGCTCGCGGGTTGCTGGCGCCGTAGCTGTGTGTTGCCTGTTTTGCAGCGCACGAGACCAGGAGCGCAAGAAAGATTGTGACGGACACCATACGGTTCATGGTCGAAACTCCTCGGCCAATGCTTTCCGGAGCGCTTCGGGCTGGAAGAATTGATCCTCGGTGAACGAATCTGCTTCGTCGGCCAGCAGCGCGCTGTCCCGGTAAAGCCCAGTGGACCTATCGAGCAGATTCAGAAACAAGGCCGTTTCTGCCGCTTTCACCTGGGTCAGGATTGCTGCGTTCCAATTATGGAGGTTACGTGTCGCTTGGCGTGTGGTCCCAATTGCAGAGATCAATTCGAAGTCCTGACAGACTTGCTTGATATCGAACCGAAGGTTGTCCCAGCGGCAGGCGCTAGATGTCTCGGGAACATCGAAGTAGTAGAAGCGGCGAGCGTAGGCAATCAATGGATGGACAGCAGCACCGAAAGTCGGCTCGACACGCATTTGGTTGTCGGACGACTGCACGACGATGTTGATGGGGCTTCGGACCTCCGGGTTTTTAATAATGCCGAACTGGCCCGATGCGCGCAGCCGGTTGATAAGCTGGCGATCAATCACGGCAAATTCGAACTTGCCCAGGTCCCATAATCCTCGGGCAACGGCTGTCCGTTGGTTCTCGTTGACCTCGCAAGCCTTCAGTGCGCTCAGCAGAACACGTTGGTCAGCCACCTGTCGCGATACCCAGTCATTCGAGCGTTTTAGGTCGGTTGCCGAACGGCGCATGTCATCGAGAAGGCGCACGACATGTTGTCGTTCCATGGCGCGCCAGTCTTCCGAATCGTCGGGGGCGACCGCGGTAGCCGTCTGCTCGATCAGGGTGAGAATTGCCGCCCGATCGACGGCCTGGTTGTGCGCGGTCACGCCAGCCGCGCTTGGCGGGACCATGGCATGTGCCTGTGTCGCGATCCGCTTCATGGTGTGAAACTCTTTCCCAAGGCGTTTCGCCACCGCGCGCGAAACGTGAAGTTAATCACATAATACTCATCCAAGCCGGCGGTGCAAGGCCAATTTCCACGCGGCACGCGGGGGACGATGCTTGAAATGGGTGGTGGTGAAAGTGCCGGTTGGTCAATGCGGCACAGTTCAACGCATGCTGATCGGCTAGCGGTATGGTTGATGATGTTGTCACCCCGGATGTTCTTGTTCGGAACCACCAGCACCTGATTATCAAAGGTGGTAATGGTTCTGGCGACCAGGTTCCTCTTCTTAACCACACCTTCTACACCACCGACACAAACATGGTCATCCACATCGTATGGCTGGTAGAACAGAATCATTGCACCAGACGCCAGATTGCTCAGGAAATCCGGGAGCGCGAAGCCCAGAATGATCCCGGCCACACCGAGTCCGGCAAGCATTGGCGTTACCGAGACACCCAGCGTTGCCAGCGCCACCAGAATGCCGACCAGGAATGTGACGATGCCCGACACCGAGATCATTACGTCAACTGACAATTGGGTAATGTTCAACTGCCGGAGTTGAAGCAGCCAACGCAAGAGCAATCGAACGGCTCGCGCCAGTAACCAGGCAAAGACCATAATGGCGACGAAAAAACCGCCACGTAAAATCAGGTTCGGGGCGTTTCGCCAGATGCAGCGAGCAACCCCAGCCTGGGTTCGGGGCCTGGGACGAGCACCGTTTCCACCGAGTCGGACAGCAATGTCACGAGCGCTGCGTCCGCGGCCATCAGGGGCTCAGCGCAGCCCATCATCGTGCTCATTCTGCCGGTCGCATCGAGCATGTCCTGGTCGTTGATCAGGAATGCCCCACGCAATCCGTTGCAGCCTCCTTCTACATGCAGACGCGACGCGGCAAAATTGCATGAGCACCAAATTGAATGGCCAAGCCTCCCGCTGGCTCCCCCCCCTGCTGACCCTGATCATCTGCCTGACCCTGGCGGCCTTTGTCACCGGCTGCGCCTACGGTCCACAGGTTCGTTCCGCTACGGCGCCGGATGTCGATCTTGCCGATGATTTTCGAATCGTGGGCTTTTTTCCGGAGTTGAGCACCGACCGCGTCGGGTTTCATACCATCGTGTCGCGCCAACTGGTCTCATCCACGCGGCGCGAGATGGGGGTGCGTGGGTTTACCTACGTCGAAAACTCCGCCGAGGCGGATCTGCTGATCAACTTTCATAGCGATGTGTCTGAACAGTTCCGGGTACGCAACGCCACAGCCCAACATTGGCGTGGCAGCTCCTTCTGAAATCATCGACGGGGCTTCTATGACCCATGGGCTGGACATCGTCAATGGCCGGTGCGGTCGTGTTGTCTCAGCCATTGCCGGTCCATAGCTCACCCGAGACCGGAGCGCGAACTAAAGCGAGTCTGCTGGGGTTCTGGAATACAGGCCAATTCGCTTGATATCCACCAGTCTAGGAAGCGACATGAGCTCGTCGATACGCTGCTAGACCGAGCGGATCGCATGCTCCTCGCCAGGTGGGCAATCGAACAGACAGGACCGCGCCCCGTGGCGATCATCGCCACATGGGTCCTGAGCATTCCGTTCGTGAAACTGCATAGCCAATCGGAGACTAGCTTATGAACTGCCCGCTCGACAAGGCACTGAGCCGGCGCCTGCGCGCACCGCCATTGATACGAACCACCTCGATCTACAGCCCACCGTTTGGGGTGGTCGCCTGGCAGATCTGCTGTCAGCATGAACGATCCTGCGTGGTGCACGCTGAACTGCGATATGCCTGCGGCCGTGACAGATCGCCTCGCTCAGAACCCACGCTCAGCATGGCGCTCATATGAACGTACTCATTAAGCAGTCTCTGCGCCCAAAGTCATCTTTTGCTAGGCTTGTGATCTGTGCAAGCCTGATAAATGCCCCAACCCGAAAGACCAGCCGCATGTCCAAAGGCTCCGTAGTCGTGCCTTTGGCCCGCCCGCTCTGAGTCTGCCTGAGGATGACGCTTGCAACTTGGTTCATATTGATCGGGACGCTGCTCCTGGTGGTGGGCTTCACCTTCTCTTATCTCAAGAGCGTTCCCATTACCTCTGCCATTGTGTATCTTCTGGTCGGAATCCTGATCGGGCCCATGGGGTTCGGCCTGTTTCATTTCAATCCGTTGAAAGAATCGGGGTTGCTCGAAGTCCTGACCGAAATCGCAGTTCTTGTCTCCCTGTATTGCGCCGGAGTGCAAATGCCGGCGCCGGTCACTTTCAAGCACTGGCGCAGCCCCTTGCAATTGGCCACGCTATCGATGGCTGTCACCGTCGGGCTGGTCACTTTGTTCGGGTACTACGTGCTTGCGCTGCCGCTGGGGGCGGCGGTATTGCTCGGGGCTGTGGTCGCACCGACCGACCCGGTCCTGGCAACCGCCGTTCAGGTCCGTCATGCCGATGATCCCGACGAGTTTCGCTTCGCCCTGACCTGCGAGGCCGGAATCAATGATGGCAGCGCCTTTCCGTTCATCATGCTCGGGCTCGGATTGCTGGGACTGCATGATCTTGGCAACAACGGGGCCCGCTGGATGGTCATGGATGTCCTCTGGGCTTGCGGTGCTGCTATCGGCATCGGTATCCTGATGGGCTATGCCGCCGGTTGGCTCGTCTATCGGCTGCGCACGCTCTTCCTGGGCACGTTTTTCCTGGAAAGTTTTATCGGACTGGGGCTTATTGCGCTGGCCTATGGCATCTGCCTGCTGGTGGATGCCTGGGGATTTCTGGGCGTTTTCAGCGCGGCCGTGGCACTTCGCCACACTGAGCTGGGACTGGCCGAGGAGGATGACGAATATCCGCCCTTCAAGGAATCAGCCGGAGACGACACGACCGGGGACGAGATCCATTCGCATATCAGCGAAAGTTCGCTGGTATTCAACGCCCACCTCGAAAAGTTAGCCGAAATCGTCCTTGTTCTGTTGATCGGGGGCTCCCTGTTCTGGGACTCCTGGAGCTGGCGAGCGCTTGGCTTCGCGGCATTCCTGTTCTTTGTCGCCCGACCGTTAAGCGTTCACCTGGGGCTGTTGGTGAGCAAGACACCCCTGCGTATTCGCCATCTTGCCGGCTGGCTTGGTATTCGCGGAATCGGCTCGCTGTACTATCTGATGTATGCCATTCAACATGGTCTCCCGGAGGACCTTGCGCTGGAGCTGCTTCACCTGGTACTGGTGACGGTTGCATTGTCGATCTTGATACACGGAGTGACCGTCAAGCCCGTTATCGCCAGGTTCTGGCTGCCCCACTCGCCCAAGCCCTAGTGGTTTTCGCGAGTAGTCATATCCCGACGAAATCTGACGAGAGCCCTGCCCGATTTCGCGTACGCGGCACCTGAGGCGCGCCCAAAAATATGGCGCTTCCTCCCGGAACATGGCCGGAGTATGGTTGCTCCAGTCTGATCTTCTTAAGGTGGATTGATCGATCTGAAACCCGCTTGAAGGGCGCTGTAAGCGGAGAACGCCAGCAGTCCGAGACCCATTGCGCCCAGCAGGATCCGACCGTGGGTGTGCGCGAGCAACCAGTCCAGCGCGCCCTCGAGTCCTTGCGTCTCGTCTGGGTTCACGCGCCAGGCGGACAGAATCAGAAGATAGCCAATGATGAGGAAGACAATACCGCGAGCGTAGAGGCCCGTGCGACAAACCGGATCGGTCCAGCGCTGCTTGTCGGCCGGAATCTTCAGAAACCGGTCGTACATCTTCCGATAGCCCTTGACAAGGTGCATCACCCCCGCACCCAGCACCGTAATGCCAACGACCGCTACCGCCCAGCGGCCGGCCGGTTGCGACATCAGCCAGCCGACCCAGGTGCCCGAACCGTTGGCGCCGCTGGCGTCACCGATGAAGATACCCAGTGTGAAGACGATGTCGAACATGACCAACGCCAGCAACAAGTGCAGGATGCAGCTGACCAGCAGCCCTGCGCGCACGACGAGCCCCTTGAGCGATCGACCGTGCTCATCGGTGTCGAACACCGCCTCGGCAAAGC
>JAABSN010000018.1:0-25000 GCA_011390385.1 Thioalkalivibrio nitratireducens
GTCGCTGACTGGTTGGCGGTGGACACCATCGCCGCGGCCGAGGCCGTTCCCCGGGATTGGCGGTTTCCAGCAATCCTGAAGACTGCGCGGCTGGGTTATGACGGCAAGGGGCAGGTGCCCGTGCCGGGGGCGGAAGTGGTTGCCGAGGCGTACCTGCAGTTGGGCGGGGTGCCCTGTGTCCTGGAGCAGCGGATCGAACTCGAGCGCGAGATCTCGGTGGTTCTGGCGCGCGATCCGGCGGGCCATTGCCGCTCCTTCCCCGTTGCGGAAAACCTGCATCGCAATGGGGTGCTGCATCTGACCCGAGTGCCGGCCAGGGTCGACGCCGCAGTCCGGATTCGCGCCGAGGCCATCGCACAGCGGGTGGCTGAACATCTCGATTACTGCGGGGTGCTCGCGGTCGAGTTCTTTCTGACCCGTTCGGGGGAACTCCTGGTCAACGAGATCGCCCCTCGGCCACACAACTCCGGTCATTACACACTGGATGCCGTGACCGTCTCCCAGTTCGAGCAACAGGTCCGCGCGGTCTGCGGACTCGCTCTTGCCCCGGCCGAATTGACCACACCGGTGGCGATGATCAACCTTCTCGGTGATCTGTGGCCGGCTGGCCGGGAGTTGCCCGATTTGTCGGGTCTTCTCAACCAGGGAAGGGCGAGACTGCATCTGTATGGCAAGCGCGTGGCACGGGCGGGGCGCAAGATGGGGCATGTGAATGTTCTCGGGGTTGCGGGCGAACGAGATGCGACCGAATCCGTGCAGCTTGCCGAGTCCCTCTGGTCGCAACTGTCTCAGGGGGGGGTGCCATGAGTCTTTCGGGGGTCGATCTTCGGGACCGCGGGCAACGCGAACGGCTCAAGCGCGAACTGAAGGCCGACCTTCGGTTCAGCGAGGTCCTGAATGGTGAGCGCCTGGAATTCGTGACCACCTGGGGTCTGTTTTCCCCGCGCCGCATCGACGACGGAACACGGTTGCTGCTCGATCACACCGAAATTGCCGCGACGGACCGCTGTCTGGATCTCGGTTGCGGGTACGGTCCGATCGGTCTTGCCTTCGCGCGCAAGGCTCATGCCGGTCACTGCACGCTGATCGACAAGGATTTCGTGGCGGTCGAGTACAGCCGCCGGAATGCCGAGCTGAATCGTCTGGGCAATGTCGACTGTCTGCTGAGCAATGGTTTCGCCCAGATCGCAGGACGTGATTTCGATGTGATCGCGTCGAATCTTCCTGCGAAAGTGGGGCGGGAACTGCTGTACACCTACCTGCTCGATGCCTGGGACCAGTTGAACGCGGACGGTCGCCTCTATGTCGTAACCATCACCGGCCTGCGACGTTTCATCGAGAAGGGGTTCAAGGAAGTCTTCGGGAATTACGAAAAGCTGAAGCAGGGGCGGGACTATACGGTCGCACTGGCGCGACGCGAGCGGGACTGACCTTACGGCCTACCCGGCCCGCGCCGGCCGGCCGTCCCCAACAGGGATCGATCCATGCATCATATCGATGTCCTTTTTCCCATCTGGCTGCAGGTCGTGGGCACCATCGGACTGGCTGTCCTGCTGGTCTGGATGTTGCGCGGCATGACCTGGGACGAGGTGTTCGTTCCTGGTCGCATTCAGCATTTCCTGCTTGCCGCGCTCGTGCTCGTGGTGATCTGGAGCATGCGCGCGGAGGCGGTCGACGGCCTGCCGATGCATTTCCTGGGCGTGGTCGCCATCACGCTGATCTTCGGCTGGCGTCTGGCAATCCTGATGGTCTTCCTGGTCAACGTCGTGCTCGCGTTCATCGGAGTACTGGAGCCGATGCAGGTGCCGCTGACCGTCCTGGTTTCCGGGGTGGCGCCGGTGCTTGCGACATGGGGGTTGTTGCAACTGAGCGAGCGCCGCCTGCCGCCACACATGTTCATCTACCTCTACGTGGTTGGCTTCTTCGGGGGTGTGCTGTCGGTGCTGGTGGTGATGGCCGGCAATTCGCTGGTCTACGGTCTCTTTACGGATGTGCCCTGGGAGTCTATCTTGAGGGAGTATCTGCAATATACACCGTTGCTGGTACTACCGGAGGGGGTACTGAACGGCATGATCATCACCGGCCTGGTCATGTTCCGGCCCGAATGGGTGATCACCTATTCGGATGCTCGGTATGTCGATGGTCGTTAATGCGCGGTTCAGCCAGCCTGCACTAATCTGCAGGCGGAAAAACACAGAAACCGAAGTTTCCACCGCTCATTCCTTGAAGGAGGATGAAAATGAAGAAGTTCATGTTGATCGCAGCCGGGATCATGATGGCGGCTGGCATGGCGACCGCCCATGCCGGCGATGCAGACGTCGGCAAGGACAAGTATGCATCGTCTGGCTGCATGGGCTGCCATGGCCCGACCGGGCAGGGACAGGCCATCTTCCCGAAGGTTGCCGGAAAGGATGCGGAATATCTCGCGGAAACCCTGGGGAAGTACCGCGCGGGTGAGGCGGTTGGACCGAACAGCGCACTGATGATGCCGCATGCGATGAACCTGAGTGACGCGGATATCGACAACCTGGCCGCCTATATGGCCTCGTTGGACTGACCCGAGAGGTTGATGTCCCGGGTGGAAAACCCTGATCATCGGGGTTTTCCACCCAGCGTGAAGCCGTCCGAGCGTTGCTCGTGGCGGCTTTGCTTTTTCGTATCGCCTGGATTGCGTTTTGCCTCGTGACGGGCCTTCCGGTAAAGTCTTGCGGCTATCCTTTCCGCCCACGGCTGGGTGCGTAAAAACCGGCTCTGACTTCGAGGTTTCTCATGGCCCTTCCTGACCTGATTGCTCCGTCCATCCTCTCCGCCGATTTCGCACGCCTGGGCGAAGAGGTCGATAACGTCCTGCGCGCCGGAGCTGACATCGTGCATTTCGACGTCATGGACAATCACTACGTACCCAATCTGACCATTGGTCCCCTGGTCTGCGAGGCTCTGCGCAAGCACGGTGTCACCGCACCCATCGATGTGCACCTGATGGTCAAGCCGGTCGACCGGATCATTCCCGATTTCGCCCAGGCGGGAGCGAGTTACATTACCTTCCATCCCGAAGCTTCGGAGCACATCGACCGCACCCTGCAGTTGATCAAGAACGAGGGTTGCAAGGCCGGGCTGGTATTCAATCCCGCAACCCCCTTGTCGCATCTCGACTACGTGATGGACAAGATCGACATGATCCTGCTGATGTCGGTCAACCCGGGCTTCGGCGGCCAGTCCTTCATACCTGCGACACTCGACAAGCTGCGCGAGGCGCGCCAGCGGATCAATGATTCGGGGCGCGAAATCCGGCTCGAGATCGACGGTGGAGTGAAGGCGAACAATATCCGCGAGATCAAGGCCGCCGGCGCGGATACCTTCGTTGCCGGGTCCGCAATCTTCGGTGCCGCGAGCGATACCGACCCGAACCATTACGACAGCATCGTGCAGAAGATGCGCGACGAACTGGCGAAGGCCTGATACCAGGATGCCGGTCGTGAATCTCCCCCGTCCCCGGATGATCCTGATCGATCTCGATGGCACGCTGGTCGACAGCGTTCCGGATCTGGCGTTCAGCGTCGATGCCATGATGGACGAACTCGGGCTCCCTCGGCGCGGAGAACCCGCGGTTCGAAACTGGGTTGGCAACGGCGTGGAGCGCCTGGTGCAGCGGGCTTTGGCGAATGACCTGGACGGCGAGCCGGATGCCGTTCTTTTCGCCCGGGCGCTGCCCGTGTTCATGCGGATCTATCTGGAAAACACGTCCCAGCGGAGCCGCCTTTACCCCGGCGTGCGCGCTGGTCTGGATCAGCTTCAGGCCGCGGGCTTCCGGTTGGGCTGTGTGACCAACAAGGCAGCGCAGTTCACCCTGCCGCTACTGCGGGACAAGGGAATTCTGGAATACTTTGCCGTGGTGATTTCCGGCGATACGCTGCCGCAGAAAAAACCCGATCCGGCGCCGTTGCTGCATGCGGCTGCCGAATTGGGCGTGAATCCCGGTGATTCACTGATGGTTGGCGACTCGCGCAGCGATGTGAAGGCTGCCCGGGCCGCGGGTTTTCGAATCGTCTGCATGAGCTACGGCTACAATCACGGTGCGGACATCCGGGGCGAGAACCCCGACGCGGTGCTGGATCGTCTCGACGAACTGCCGGGCCTTTTGCAGGCAAAAGTCGCATGAGCGCGCGTCAGGCGGCCGTGAGCACCCGATCGGGGGCGCTGGTCAGGGTCGTCGCAACACTGGCCGGGCAGCGGACTTCGGAACGATCGGCTTCCGGGGTTCCGCGATTTCCAGGCAGGCAATGATGAGCCCCGGTCAATTCGATCGGCTCGTGGAAGAGGGCTACAACCGCATCCCACTGGTACGCGAAGTGCTCGCCGACCTCGACACACCGCTGTCGATCTTCCTGAAACTGGGCAATGCACCCTACACCTATCTTTTCGAGTCCGTACAGGGCGGCGAGAAATGGGGCAGGTATTCGTTTATCGGCCTTCCGGCACGCACCCTGGTGCGTGTCCGCGGCCACCGGATCGAGGTCGAGACCGACCGTGTCGTGGTGGAGAGTCTGGACCACGAGGATCCGCTGGCCTGGATCGAGGAATTCCAGGCACGTTTCCAGGTGCCGGACCTCGATGGATTGCCCCGCTTCACCGGTGGTCTGGTCGGGTATTTCGGTTTCGAGACGGTGAAACTGATCGAACCGCGGCTGGCCGGGCAGGAAAAGCCCGATGCCCTCGGGTTGCCGGACATCCTGCTGCTGGTCTCCGATGAGGTCGTCGTGTTCGACAATCTGGCAGGCCGGCTCTATCTTGTCGTGCACGCCGATACGACTCGGCCCCACGGGCAGGCGGAAGCGTCCCTCCGCCTCGATCGCCTCGAGGCCCGCCTGGTCGAGTCACTGGAACGTCCCCAGCCCCACCCGCGGCCGCATGCCGTACCCGAGTATTCAGCCGGTTGGCCCGGGGCGGACTTCAGGGCTGCGGTCGCCCGTGCGCAGCAATACATCGTTGACGGTGACGTGATGCAGGTTGTGCTCGCGCAGCGCATGAGTGTTCCGTTCAGTGCGCCACCGCTGGATCTCTACCGCTCGCTGCGCGGCCTGAACCCCTCGCCATACATGTTCTACATGGACCTGGGCGACCACCATGTAGTCGGTGCCTCGCCCGAGATTCTGGTACGGCTGGAGGACGACCGTGTCACGGTGCGGCCGATCGCCGGCACTCGGCCCCGTGGTCGCAATCCCGAGGAGGATCAGGCTCTGGAGGCGGAGCTGCTGGCCGACCCCAAGGAACGGGCCGAACATCTGATGCTGATCGACCTCGGACGCAATGACGTCGGCCGCGTGAGCCGCACCGGCAGCGTAAGGGTGACCGATACGATGGTGGTGGAACGGTACTCGCACGTCATGCACATCGTGTCCAATGTCGAGGGAGAGCTGCAGCCTGGCCTCAGTGCAATGGACGTGCTTCGCGCAACGTTTCCGGCCGGGACGGTGAGCGGTGCTCCGAAGATCCGCGCGCTCGAGATCATCGACGAGCTGGAACCGGTCAAGCGGGGCGTGTACGCTGGAGCGGTCGGGTATCTGTCATGGTCCGGCAATATGGACACAGCGATCGCGATTCGAACGGCGGTGCTCCACGATGGAAACCTGCATATACAGGCGGGAGCCGGGGTGGTCTACGATTCGGTGCCGGAGAACGAGTGGCAGGAAACCCTGAACAAGGGTCGTGCCGTGGTGCGGGCGGCCGAGATGGCGATCGCTGGATTGGGGCCGCGGCGCGTCTGAACGAAGGTCCCGGGGCTGGCAAAATGCTGCGTCCGATACTCCTTGCAATCCTGTTGCTGCTTTCGTCTCCCGTGTTCGGGCAGGTGATGCTGCTGATCCCCGGATACCAGACGCAACAGCAGAGTCACCCGTTCCGCGACAGCGGCGCGACGATTCCTCTGGCCGCCTCCGGCTGGACCGATGGTGGACAGATGCTGCCCTCGTTGCGTGGTGTCGAGTTCGACCGTTCGCCAGAAGCCACTGGAAAACTTTTCTACACTCTGGTGATGCCGACCGAGCGCCCCGTTTCCATGCAGGCGGAATGGCTGAATCTGTATCTCGACGCCGTGACGCGGCGCCACCCCGAGGAGCCTGTCATCCTGGTAGCGCATTCGGTCGCCGGCATCGTGGCGCGCTACTCGCTGGTCACCCGAAAACGACCCGAGATCGCGTCCCTGGTCACCATCGCCAGTCCCCACGTCGACGGCAGCATGATCCAACTGGGCGATTTCTTCTGGCAGTCGCCGTTGGGTACCTATACCCCCCTGTTGAACCAGGCCGACCTGCGAAGTCTCCTCGAATTGTACTCGGGAATCAGCCCGAATCAGCCCGGAAACGTGCTGCGTTGGCTCAGTCATCAGACCCATCCGGATATCCGTTACGTGTCGATCGTTCGTCTGGCGGACACCCTTGTGGATCCGGTATTGCAGGACATGAATCGTGTTGCGGACCTTCGGGGGAAGGTCGAGATGTTGCTGAGCCCGGGTGGGCACGCGCTGGAAGCAGTGGACGGAACACTCCTGGCGGCACTTTTCTCGCACCAGCAGTTTCGTTCCCCTTGACGCGAAAGAGGCTGCGTAGGGTGCCGTGAGGCGAAGCCGAACCGCACCGGATCCGACGCCGATCTTCCAGACCTCGAGCGGTGCAATTTGCTGCGCTCATTGACGCCCTACGCCTGCAGCTTTCATGTTTCCGGGCACCTCGCATGGTGCCCGGTCCATTTCATCGGAAACTCTCGGCCTGCTGTTAGCCGAGGTCGTTGTCTCAGGCCGCGCTGTCGAAGATGAAATGGTGTCGGGGCCGGAACTGCCGTACATCCGGCTTGCCCATCACCTTCAGAACTTCGGGATGGTTCGCAAACTGGTCGAGCGTGATTCCGTCGAGGAAATCATGAAGTTGCTGGTCAAATTCATCCCAGAGGACCTCGGTGAGCGGTCGTTCCTCGTCGAGTTCATCCTGATGCTGCTTGAGTCGTGTCAGGTTCATGGTGTCACCGAGGGCATCGATGATGTTGGCGACACTGATACGCTCGGGGCGCCGGGCCAGGCGGTAACCGCCGCCTGGTCCGCGGATGCCTTCCACCAACCCGCCCTTGCGCAGCTTGGCAAACATCTGTTCGAGATAGGACATGGAAATCCCCTGACGCTCGGAGATCCCGATCAGCGTGACGGGACCACTCCGCTCGTGGATGGCAATGTCCATCATGGCGGTGATGGCGAAGCGGCCCTTGGTCGAAAGTTTCATGGCGGACTCCTTGATTTGGTGCTGTGAACGCATTAAAGCAAAGACTGAGCAAATTAGTCAAGAATAAGACCGATTCTATTGTGTGATCCATGTCGCATCGGGCGCCCTCCCTTGGCTTCAGCCGCTCGTCGGCTCATTGGTCGGTGCTGTCGAAGTCCCTGGGGCGCAGGTTTCCGAGATGCCGGAACCGGCCATTGCCAAGGGGCTGAAACAAAGCAAGATCCCCTTCGTCCAGGAAGACGTTGGCTGCGGCTCGCAGGTTCAGGTTGTGTCCCACGATGACCGTATTCCGCGCCGGATCCGCCGGTGACGTGCCGAGTCGGTCGCGAAGCGAGTTCACCAGCCATTCCCTGCGATTCGGGTCGGGTTCAGCCGGCAGATTGAACAGGTCCTGAACCCGTTGGTAGCGGCCAAACGCCAATTCCGCGGTCTCACGGTTACGGCAGAAATCGCTGGTCAGGACCGCTCCTGCAGGAATTCCGAGGCGCACAAAGCCGTCGCCCACGTTACGTGCCTGCTGCCGCCCCTCTGCGTCGAGATTTCGCTGAGTCTCGCAGTGATCCATGGCGGAGAGGTCGCTGTCGCGCTGACTGTGATCGGTCCGGGCGTGGCGCCAGTAGATCACCAGGCCTCCGTCCTGCATCCTTTCGATCAGGGCGCCTCCGTCAGAAGCCAAGACCGGCATCGGTGGAAGTAGCAGGAGTGTCAGCAATATCGGGGCAAAACGTGCGAACATGTTCGAGGCCTCCGCGGTGGTCGGGTCCCATGCGCTTGCCCGGTTCCGCGAATCTGCGAGAACGGGTCATGTATCCGGAATTCGGACCACCCGAATGACGGAAGATTTCACCGGACTGCCGATGCAAGGCCCTGTCTCACGAATGGATGGCTTCAGCCACGAGGTAACCGCGTCATGATCCTGATGATCGACAACTATGATTCCTTTACCTTCAACCTCGTGCAGTACCTCGGGGAGCTTGGGGCCGATGTGGCCGTGCACCGCAACGATCAGATCGATGTCGAGGGCGTGCGGCGGCTTGCGCCGGACGGTATCGTGATCTCGCCCGGACCCTGCACCCCGAATGAGGCGGGGATTTCGCTGGAAGTGATCCGCGCGTTCGCGGGAGAGATTCCCCTGCTGGGCGTCTGTCTCGGGCACCAGGCCATCGGGCAGGCCTTCGGAGGGCGCGTGGTGCACGCCAAGGCGATCATGCACGGCAAGACCTCGATGGTCTTTCATGCGGGGCAGGGCGTGTTCGAAGGTCTCGACAACCCGTTCGAGGCGACGCGCTACCACTCTCTGGTGATCGAGCAGGAAACCCTGCCGGAATGTCTCGAGATGACAGCGTGGACCCGCGACGAGCAGGGGGGACTGGATGAGATCATGGGCGTTCGTCACCGCAGCCTTCCCGTCGAGGGCGTGCAGTTCCATCCCGAGTCCATTCTGACCCGGCAGGGTCATGATCTGCTGGACAACTTCCTGAGGCGTCTTCCGACCGCAGCGTGATTCTGGCTGGCCCTGTACTTGCTGCCGCCGTCCGCCCTGACTCCCGGATCCATGTCGGGCGAAAATCCCAAAGTGTGGCGAGGCGCCGATGCGTGCGAATCAACGCACCCGGCTAATCGAATCCATGAGACCGTCATCGCTGATGGTTGTGAATCCACCCAAATGCTCATGGCTTGTCCGCCTGTTGCGCTGATGCTGGCGGACGAAACGCATGAGCCTGAGTGTGCACGGGTCGTCTGCCAGCGCAACCAACGGTAGACTGTCGCCCGATTCTTCAATTCGATGCAGACAAGGGGTGCCGGGTGACGATACAGGAAGCGATCGCCGCGTTGATCGAGCGGCAGGATCTCGAGCCGGAGGCCATGGTTTCGGTGATGCGGTTGGTGATGACCGGTCAGGCCACGCCGGCCCAGATCGGGGCGCTGCTCGTGGGGCTGCGGATGAAGGGGGAGACTCCCGATGAGATCGTTGCGGCTGCTCAGGTGATGCGGCAACTGGCGACCCGGGTCGAGGTGGATACCGACGGGTTGGTGGACACCTGCGGCACCGGTGGCGATGCCTCGGGGACGTTCAACGTTTCCACGGTCTCGGCGCTGGTTGCGGCCGCCGCCGGTGCGCGGGTGGCAAAACACGGTAACCGGTCGGTGTCCTCGCGTTCGGGCAGCGCCGATGTGCTCGAGGCGCTCGGCGTGCGGCTCGGCATCGCGCCCGAGGGTGTTGCAGCGTGTATCGAGCGGCTCGGTGTCGGGTTCCTGTTCGCTCCTGCGCACCACGGCGCGATGCGACACGCGATCGGCCCGCGCAAGGAACTGGCAATCCGTACGCTCTTCAACGTTCTTGGCCCATTGACCAACCCGGCTGCCGCGCCGAACCAGGTGCTGGGTGTCTTCGCTCGGGAATGGGTGCAGCCATTGGCCGAAGCACTGCAGAAGCTCGGCAGCCGTCACGTGCTGGTCGTGCATGCGGAGGACGGACTCGATGAAATCAGTATTTCGGCCCCGACGCATGTGGCCGAATTGCGGGAAGGGGCGATTCGCGAGTACACCCTGATGCCCGAGGACATGGGTCTGAAGCGTACATCGATGGACACGATCCGGGTCGACAGTGTCGAAGCCTCGGCCGCGATGATCCGCTCGGTGCTTGCCGCCGAGCCCGGGCCGGCCCGGGATATCGTTCTGTTGAATGCCGGTGCCGCGCTGTATGTCAGCGGCCGCGCGGCGAGTCATGCCGAGGGTGTCGCCGAGGCCGGCCGTGCGATCGACAGCGGGGCCGCCGCGGAACGCCTGCGGCAACTGGCCGAACTCACCGCGGGGTTGCCCGAGTGGAAGCCGTGACCCGAAACGGAAACCCCGGGATCCCGGACGTTCTCCAGCGCATCCTTGCGCGCAAGCGGGAGGAAGTTCGTGCGCGCGCGAAGGCTCTGTCCATCGACGACCTGTCGGCGCTGGCGGCGACTGCGGAGCCAACCCGTGGCTTCCGCGCGGCGCTGCACGAGCGTATCGCCACCGGTCGGCCAGCAGTGATCGCCGAGATCAAGAAGGCCAGTCCGAGCAAGGGTGTCCTGCGGGCGGACTTTGATCCGGCGGCGATTGCACGCAGTTATGCCGAGCATGGAGCCACCTGTCTTTCGGTGCTTACCGACGTCGACTTCTTCCAGGGGGCCGATGCTTTCCTGCAGCAGGCCCGCGCCGCATGTGCGTTGCCGGTGCTGCGCAAGGATTTCATGCTTGACCCCTACCAGGTTCACGAGGCCCGGGCGCTCGGTGCTGATTGCATTCTGCTGATCGTCGCTGCTCTGGAAGACGGCGTTATGGCGGAGCTTTACCGAGTGGCGCGGGAATGGGGCATGGATGTGCTGGTGGAGGTGCACGACCGGAAGGAACTCGAGCGCGCGCTGCGGTTGGGCGCCGATCTGGTCGGAATCAACAACCGTGATCTGCGCAACTTCGAGACCCGGTTGGAGACGACGCTCGAGCTGCGCGCTGCGGTGCCGCCGGATGTGCTGCTGGTCACCGAGAGCGGCATCATGGGAGCGGCGGACGTCGCGCGGATGCGCGCCGCGGAAATCAATGCGTTCCTGGTGGGCGAGGCCTTGATGCGTGCCGACGACCCGGGCCAAGCCCTGGAGCGACTGTTCGGGTAACGTCTGGTTGGAAACATGCGACGGGTTTGCCACGGAAAGCACGGACAGACACGGAAACGGGCTTTGATCCGTTTCATTTTCCGTGATTTCCGTGTCCTTCCGTGGCTGTATTTTCAAGGGAACAGGTCACAACATGAAGAGGACAGGAATCGATGCAGGTACGGGTGAAATGGCTGGACGGCGTGGCCTTTGTGGGCGAGACGGGCACAGGGCACGCTGTGGTGATGGATGGTGCCCAGGAATTCGGCGGGCGCAACGTCGGGGCGCGGCCGATGGAGATGTTGCTGCTGGGGCTCGGTGGCTGTACCAGTTTTGATGTGATCACGATTCTGAAGAAGGCCCGGCAGCCGGTGCTCGATTGCGAAGTCTTGATCGAAGCCCAGCGCTCGGAGAAGGTGCCCAAGGTCTTTACCGAGATCGCGGTGCATTTTCGCGTCTATGGGGACGGATTGTCGGAGAAGCACGTGGCACGTGCGGTGGAGCTGTCCGCCACCCGCTACTGCTCGGCTTCGATCATGCTGGGGGCTGCTGCGAAGATCTCGCATGACTTCAGCATCATCGAGGGGCCGGCTCCCCGGCAGCAGGGTCCGGCTCCCGCCGAAGCCTGAATCGTTGACACACTGAACAAGGGGTCTAAAATTCGCGGCTCTTTGGTTGGGGCTGGAGGAACAGGCCATGCTGGCTCGCCACGACAAGCGTATCAAGCTCCATGGGTTCAACAACCTGACCAAGAGCCTGAGTTTCAATATTTACGACATCTGCTATGCGGCCGGGCATCGGCATCGTGACGAGTACATTGCGTACATCGACGAGGCCTACAACGCCGCCCGCCTGACCCAGATCCTGACGGATGTGGCTCACCTGATCGGAGCGAACATCCTCGATATCTCGCGCCAGGACTACGACCCGCAGGGGGCCTCGGTGACCATGCTGATTTCCGAGGAACCCGTGGCCACCGAGAAAATCGGTTTCACCGAGGGTCCGGGGCCCTTGCCGGAGACGGTGCTCGCGCACCTGGACAAGAGCCATATCACGGTTCACACCTATCCGGAATCCCACCCCGAGGGCGGCATCGCCACGTTTCGCGCCGACATCGATGTCTCCACCTGTGGGCGCATTTCGCCGCTGCGGGCCTTGAACTATCTGATTCACAGCTTCGAGTCCGACATCGTGATCATGGATTACCGGGTGCGCGGTTTCACGCGTGACATCCGCGGCAAGAAGCACTTCATCGACCACAAGATCAACTCGATCCAGGAGTTTCTTTCGCGCGACACCAAGGACAAGTACCAGATGGTCGACGTGAACGTGTATCAGGAGTACCTGTTCCACACCAAGATGGTGCTGAAGGAATTCGATCTGGACAATTACATGTTTGGTCTGGGCAAGGAGGACTACCCGGCGCGTGAGGCGGCGCGTATCTCCAAGCTGCTCAAGCGCGAGATGATGGAAATCTTCTACGGCAAGAACATGAGCAAGGCGACCTGAGAAGCGGTCCGCGCGTCGGCTTGGCTGTCAGCGCAGAAGCATGTAGACACCGGCCAGCATCAGTACGCCGGCGAATGCGCGCCGCAGCGTGGCAACCGGCAGATGATGGGCCAGCCATACGCCCGCGCGCACGCTGACCGCGGCCCCGGCGGCGATCCCCGCGATCGCGGGCAGGTAAAGGTGCCCGATACTCCACTCCGGAGTCTCCGCGCCTTTGTCGATGAGAGCGGGCAGGGCATAGACCAGACTGCCGGCGATTGCGATGGGGATGCCCAGAACAGCGGCAGAGCCAATCGCCTGGCGGATGTCCAGCCCCCGGCTCAGCAGGAATGGTGTGGTCAGGGTGCCACCGGCGATGCCGATCAGGGCGGATACCATTCCGATGCTGGTGCCCGCGCCGAACCAGACCGTCCTTCCTGCCTCCGGCCGGGCCGGGGGCCGGATGCTGAGCAGCAACCAAACTGCGATCGCAATCTCGAATACGCCAAAGATCCGTGCCAGGAACCGGCCGTCGATCTGGATAGCGAGCAAAGCCCCGAGAACGGCGCCGACCAGGATGGGGGGCAGCAGTCGTCGCACCGATGGTCCGTGCACGCCACCCCGCAGGAAATGACCGCGTGCGGAAAGCATTGCGGTCGGGATGATCGCGCCCAGTGAGGTTCCAATGGCCGCTTGCACCAGAAACTGGCTGTCGAAGCCCATCCAGGCGAAAACCCAGACCAACGCCGGTACCAGCACCAGCCCACCGCCGATGCCGAACATGCCTGCGGGAATACCGGTGGCCAGACCCAGCAGCAGGAACAGGGCCAGCAACCCGGCCGGACCGCTCGTGCTGATAAACGCTTCCATGGCCGGGCTGCGCCAGACTCGCCTACAGGTTCTTCAGGACCTTCGCCGCGGTCGCGATGGTCTCGTCGATGTCGGCGTCACTGTGGGCGCTGGAGATGAAGCCGGCCTCGAAGGCGCTCGGGGCGAGGTAGATCCCGGCATCGAGCATGCCGTGGAAGAAGCGTTTGAACGCCGCGAGGTCGCACTGGGTGGCTTGCGCGTAGTCGGTGACGGTGTCGCTGGTGAAGAACAGGCCGAACATGCCGGGGACCTGGTTCGCGGTCATCGGTACACCGGCATCGCGGGCGGCATCCAGCATTCCGGCCACGAGGCGTTGCGTCTTGATCTCGAGTTCATCGTGAAAGCCGGGGCGGCTCAGGATCTCCAACGTCTTCAGACCGGCGGTCATCGCAATCGGGTTGCCGGAAAGCGTTCCTGCCTGGTACACGGGGCCGACCGGTGCCAGATGCTTCATGATCTCGCGCCGGCCGCCGAAGGCGCCGACCGGCATGCCGCCGCCGATGATCTTGCCCAATGTGGTCATGTCGGGCGCGACGCCATAGAGCGCCTGGGCGCAACCGGCGGCAACGCGGAAGCCGGTCATCACCTCGTCGAAGATCAGCACTGTGCCGGATTCGTCGCAGACTTCGCGCAGCGTTTCGAGGAAGCCTGGCTGCGGTGGAATGCAGTTCATGTTGCCGGCGATCGGCTCGACGATCACGCAGGCCGTCTCGTGTCCGTGTTCGGCGAACCAGGCGCGTACACCGTCGCCATCGTTATAGCTCAGTGTGCTGGTCAATGCGGCCAGCGCCGCCGGGACGCCCGGCGAACTCGGTTGACCGAGCGTCAGTGCCCCTGAACCGGCCTTGACCAGCAGGGAGTCGCCGTGGCCATGGTAATTGCCTTCGAACTTCACGATGCGGTCACGGCCGGTAAAACCGCGAGCGAGGCGGATCGCGCTCATGGTGGCCTCGGTCCCCGAACTGGTCATGCGTACCATGTCCATCGACGGCACCAGTTCGCAGACCCGTTCCGCCATCGTCACTTCAAGGCTGGTCGGGCAGCCGAAGGAAAGTCCGCCCAGGCAAGCCTCACGCACGGCCGAGATGACCTCCGGGTGGGCGTGCCCCGCGACCATCGGACCCCAGGAGCCGATGTAGTCGATGTAGCGCTTGTGGTCGGCATCGTAGATGTAGGCACCCTCGGCGCGCTCCATGAACACGGGGGTGCCGCCGACACCCTTGAATGCTCGAACCGGGGAGTTGACCCCGCCGGGAATGTGGGTCTGTGCGGCGGCGAAGAGACGTTCGGATTCCTGCATGGCGATGTCCTGTCTGGAAATGTAATGAGTGGGCGGTAAGCGCGGGAGTGTAGTCCGCCTTCGCGGTCGAATCATCCGCAATGAGCGGCGATGACCGGGGCAGGCCAGCGCTGTGACGGGTTCAACGGCCATTGACATTGCCGCCGCCGGCGGTGGGTTACCCCGCGAGAGCCTGAAACCGGTCCACGGTTTGCGGGACGCCGTGAATGCTTCCCCGCAGGCTTGACGGCAGCATCCCTGCTGCCGACTCCCGCAAACGGCCGACCGGCTTCAGGCTCGTCTACAAGAATGCTATTCGGCGGCGAACAGGGACTGCAGCCGGTGCGCCGCGGTCTCCGGGTCGGGACTATCGGTGATGCCCTGGATCACCGCGATCATGTCGGCTCCTGCGGCGACGACCGGCGCGGCATTGCCAACGGTGATGCCGCCGATTGCGCAAATCGGAATGTCCAGTTCACGTCGGGCCGTGCGCAGCAGATCCAGGTCCGCGCGGCGGGCCGCGGGCTTGGTCGCCGACGGGTAGATGGAACCGAAGGCGACGTAGTCGGCACCGGCTGCGGCGGCGTCGCGTGCCCGCTGCAGCTCGTTGTAACATGAGGCACCGATGATTCGGTCCGGGCCAAGCCGGATCCGGGCGGTCTGGATTGCCGAGTCATTCTCGCCGAGATGGACTCCGTCGGCGCCGATGGTCTTGCAAAGCGCGACGTCGTCATTGATCAGGCACAGCGCGCCCGCGAGTTGGCATTGTTGAAGAATTTCCCCCGCTTCGCGTCGGCGCGCATCGGGGTCGGCCGCCTTGTCCCGGTACTGAACGATGCGCGCGCCGCCACGCAGGGCCGCGGCGACCAATTCCAGGCGCCCCGCAGAAGTGCCGGGCGTCACGAAATAGAGCCCCCGCAATCGCGGATTCATCGCTGAGGGCAGAGACGGCTCGGGACGTGCTGCCCCTTGCCGGGTGCGTAGCCGGCGGCGATGGCCTCGGTCATGAAACCCTGCGCCTCGATGATCGCCGGTTCGAGATCGCGGCCACGGGCGAGAAAGGCCGCAATCGCCGCAGCGAGCGTGCAGCCCGAGCCATGATAGCTGAACGGCAGTCTGGGTAATTCGAAGCCGCGTACATGGCCGTCTTCCCGGTACAGCATGTTCGTGATCGGTGGCAGGGGTTTCCTGTGGGCTTCGGCTTCGGTCAGCGCATGGCCTCCCGTGATCAGTACATTGCGGGCGCCCAGTTCGCGCAGCGTCTCGCCCCAGCGCTCGGGGTCATCGTGACGGCTGAGGCGGGCTGCTTCCGGAGTATTCGGGGTGATCACCGTGGCCAGAGGCAGCAGGTATTCGCGGGTCACGTTCACCACGGCCGCGGTGGCCAGTTCTCCGCCGCCGCCGGCGATCATGACCGGATCCAGGACGACCGGGATGGTGGGATGCGCGGCCAGGATCCCGGCTACGGCCTCGACATTTTCGGCTGAGCCCAGCATTCCGATCTTGATCGCCGATACCGGCAGGTCGGCCAGAGTGACTTCGATCTGTTCAATGATTCGCTGCGTGGGAACGACGTCGAATGCAAGGACGTTGCGAGTGTCCTGCACGGTAATCGCGGTGATGGCGGTGGCGCCATGCACACCGAGGCGGGCGAACGTGGTCAGGTCGGCTTGCAACCCGGCGCCACCACCCGGATCCGAGCCGGCGATGGTCAGGGCGATGGCTGGGCGGCTCATGATGCTTCCCCCTTCGGTATCATTCACTCGCCGCCCTTCCGCTAGCAGCCTGACGGACTTGGGTGCCCGTAGCGAGCCGGGTGGGAGAGCGAGGGCAGTTTTTCATGATTTCGAGGCGTATAGTGGTTCTATGCAACGAGAAGTCAGGGAAAAATGCACCGCTCTTCCCACCGGCGCAGTAGGCGCAGCCCAAGTCCGACAGGCTGCTAGGTCCGCCGTGTTCGTTAGCCAGCGACATGGCGGGCACGGTGTTCGTCCTGCGGGTCGCTGCGCAGGGATATGCGCGGCCAGCCCCTTTCGAGTGCATGCGCGGCAAGTACCGGATCGGCATCGACTGCCACCGGCGCCCTGACCGCTTCGAGCAACGGGATGTCGTTGCGCGAATCGCTGTAGAAACAGGCGTCGGCAATCAGCTGTTCGGACTCGCCGCGTTCCTGCAGCCATTGTTTCAGACGCTCAATCTTGCCCTCCTGAAAGCATGGGGCCGCAGCGAGTTCACCGGTGAAGCAACCGTCCCGAAGCTCCGGCTCGGTGGCGATCAGGTGTCCGACTCCGAGCAGATCGGCAATCGGACGGGTCACGAAACTGTTGGTTGCGGTAATGATCAGCAGGGTATCCCCAGCGTCACGATGGCTCGCCAGCAGGTTCCTTGCCCCCGGGGCAATCATCGGCAGGATGCGCTCGCGAAGGAACTGCTCGCGCCAGTGCTCAAGGCGGGACATCGGGTTTGCGGCGAGGGGCTGGAATACAAAGCGGCAGAATTCGTAGATATCCAGCGTTCCGTCGAGGTAGCGAGCATAGAATTCGTCATTGGCGCGGGTGAATGTCGCGCCATCGACTGCCCCGACTTCGGCCAGGAAGTCTCCCCATTCGTGGTCGCTGTCGCATGCGAGCAGCGTGTTGTCCAGATCAAAGAGGGCGAGGCGCATGATGTCGTTCCATTGCTGGACGGTTTGAATCGACCCAGGATTGTACGTTTCGGCGCTCGTCCGCGCGAATGCCCATCGCCGGAGCCGGAGTCCCATTGTGGGTGCTTTGCCGAGCAGCCCAAGCCTGTGGAACAATGGCATTGACGAAGATCCACCTGGTTGACACAAGTGATTGATTGTGATGGCTATCGACCGAACGTAGGCATCATTCTGTGTAATCGCGACCGGCAGTTGTTCTGGGGCAAGCGAGTTGGCCAGGATGCCTGGCAATTTCCCCAGGGCGGGATTCGACAGGATGAGACACCGGAGCAGGCGCTTTTCCGTGAGTTGCAGGAAGAGACCGGGCTTCGGCCCGAACACGTCCAGATCATGGGTGTGACGCGCAACTGGCTGCGTTACCGTTTGCCCGCGCGGATGGTGCGGCGGAAGAACCGCCCCGTCTGCGTGGGGCAGAAACAGCGCTGGTTTCTGCTGCAACTGGTAGGCTCCGAAGCGGATTTTCAGTTGGATGCTGCCAGCCCCCCGGAATTCGACGATTGGCGCTGGATCGACTACTGGCGGCCAGTTCATGAGGTAGTGCACTTCAAGCGCAATGTCTATCGCCGCGCCCTGTGCGAGCTGGTGCCGCTGATGTTTCCGGAACTCGCGCTGGGGCCCCACCGCGAACGTTGTGCCAGCTCGCGTACGGTCGGCTCATGACGACATCAACACCCCCATCGATGCTCGATCTGTTGCGCCGAGTCGTGCAGGAGGTCAATGGCGCGGCCGATTTCTACGAGGCGCTGCAGATCATCGTGACCCGCGTCAAGGCCGCGCTGGATATCGATGTCTGCTCGATCTACCTCAAGTCGCCGCGTTCGGGTCGACTGGTCTTGATGGCATCCGAAGGACTGCGCGAGGAGTCGGTCGGACGGGTCGAAATGGAAGTTTCCGAAGGACTCGTCGGGCTGGTGGCTTCCCGTGCCGAACCGATCAACCTGGAGAATGCGGCCGAGCACCCCCGCTACCGTTACTTCCCGGAAACCGGGGAGGAGCGCTTCCTGTCTTTCCTGGGCGTTCCCATCATCCAGCAGCGCAAGCTCCTGGGGGTGCTGGTGGTCCAGCACCATCAGGCGCGCCGTTTCGACGACGAACACGTCTCGTTCCTGGTAACGCTCGCAGCACAGTTGTCGGGTGCGATCACGCACGCCGAGTTCACCGACGAAATCTCCAGCGAAACACCGCAGGTCAGTCACGTGAATGTCGAGGCAACCGGGATCGCCGGTGCGCCGGGTGTGGCCATTGGACGAGCTGTTGTTGCCTATCGGCTTGCCGACCTGGATTCGATCCCGGATCGCGAGGCCCGCGGTATCGAGCAGGAGCTCGCACGTTTCACGATCGCCGTCACCGCGACGCGCGAAGAGATCGAGGATCTGAAACGGCGGACCGAGACACTGCTGCCGGCCGAGGAGCAGGCGCTTTTCGACGCCTATCTCCTGCTGCTCGGGTCGGATTCGCTGGTACAGCGTACCGAAGCGAGGATTCGCGAAGGCCAATGGGCTCCGAGTGCCCTTCGGGACACCGTCCGCGAGAGTGTGCGGGTATTCGAGGATATGGAGGATGCTTACCTGCGCGAACGCGGAGCGGACATCCGTGATCTGGGGCGGCGCGTCCTGTCGCATCTCCTGCCGGTGGAGGGCAGTTCTGATGAATTCCCGGAAGGGGGAATCCTGGTTGGTGAAGATCTGACCGCTTCGCATCTTGCGGAGGTGCCCATCGAACGGCTGGGGGCCATTGTGTCGGCTCGCGGAACGGGTTCGTCCCACATCGCCATCCTCGCCCGGGCGCTGAACGTACCTGCGGTGATGGGTGTATCCGACCTGCCCGTGAGCCGCCTCGAGGATCGCGAAGTCCTCGTTGACGGTTACCGCGGACGGCTCTACGTGAATCCGAGCCCGGAGCTGCGAGCGGAGTTCACGCGCCTGGTTCGCGAGGAACGGGAGCTGGAAGAGGGGCTTCGCACGTTGGCGTTGGAGCCTGCGGCAACCCGCGACGGACGTCCGGTGCCGGTCCTGGCCAACAGTGGTCTGCTCGCCGATATCAAGCCGTCGCTGCAATCCGGGGCAGAGGGTGTGGGGCTTTATCGGACGGAAGTCCCGTTCATGATCCGCGATCGCTTTCCGGGCGAGGATGAGCAAGTCGAGATCTATCGCCAGATCCTGGCTTCATTCGACCCGATGCCCGTTACCCTGCGGACGCTCGACGTAGGAGGAGACAAGGCGCTGCCGTACTTTCCGGTGAAGGAGGACAATCCCTTCCTGGGTTGGCGTGGGATTCGCATCACTCTGGATCACCCCGAGATCTTCATGACCCAGTTGCGAGCCATGCTGAGGGCCAGTCAGGAGCATGCGAACCTTCAGATCCTTTTCCCGATGATCATCTCGCTGGAGGAATTGAAGGAGGCAAAGGTTCTGCTGAATCGGGCTCGCGAGGAGTTGACTGACGAGGGCTTGCAGATTCCGTTGCCCAGAGTGGGTGTGATGATCGAGGTACCGGCTGCGGTTTACCTTGTCGAGGCGCTCGCCAGACGTGTGGATTTCCTATCCGTGGGGACCAACGATCTGGTGCAGTATCTGCTGGCTGTGGACCGGAACAACTCCCGAGTGGCCAGCCTTTACGACCCGCTCCACCCGGCCTCGATCCGGGCTCTGGAGCTCATCGCCGAGGGGACACGACGTGCAGGGAAGCCGGTCAGCGTCTGTGGCGAGATGGCATCCGACCCGGCCGCAATCATCCTGCTGCTGGGAATGGGATTTGATAACCTCAGCGTCAATGTGTCGGCGATTCCAAGGGTCAAGTGGGTGATCCGGAGTTTCTCGACCGATCGTGCCGAGGCGCTTCTGGCGCAGTGCCGCCTGTTCGAAAGCGCGGACCAGATCCGCTCCCTGTTGAACAATGCCCTGGTTCAGGCGGGGCTGGGCGGCCTGGTTCGGGCAGGCAAGAACTGACCGATCCCTGCGGTTGTCTCGGGCCGGCGCCGGGATGTCGTCGCCGCTTGCGAACCGGTATCATCGGCAGGTACGTGCCTGGGTCAATGGAACCATCATGATTGGAATCGGTATCGTCGGTGCCACGGGTTACACCGGCGTTGAGTTGCTTCGCTTGCTTCTGGCGCACCCGCAGGCCGAAATCAAGGCTGTGACCTCGCGGGGAGACGCCGGCACCCCTGTCACTCGAATGTTTCCCAGTCTGCGGGGGGCACTGGATCTTGATTTCGTGGCGCCCGATCTGGAGGCATTGTCCGACTGCGACGTCGTCTTCTTCGCCACGCCACATGGAGTGGCGCACGCGCTCGCCGGGCCGCTGCTCGATCGCGGAGTGCGTGTGATCGATCTCTCTGCGGATTTCCGGATCCGTGATCCCGAGCTGTGGGCGCGCTGGTACGGGCAGGCGCATGGTGCCCCGCAATGGCTGGACGAAGCGGTGTACGGGCTGCCCGAGCTGAATCGTGAGCGTATTCGCGCGGCACGTCTGCTCGCCGTTCCCGGATGCTATCCCACAGCCGTAACCCTGGGAGTCCTGCCGCTGTTGCTGGCGCGTGCCATTGACCCGTCCGATATTATCGCCGACGCCAAGAGTGGTGTGAGCGGTGCCGGGCGCAAGGCGCAGATCGGAGGTCTGTTCGCCGAGGTGGCCGAGAATTTCCGCGCCTATGCGAGCAATGGACACCGACACTTTCCCGAGATCCGGCAAACGCTGGATTCGATGGCTGGAGAGCCCGTCGGGCTGGTGTTTCAGCCACACCTGGTGCCAATGATCCGTGGTATCCACGCGACGCTCTACGTGCGCCCGCTGGATGCCAATGCGGATTTTCAGACCCTGTTCGAGGAGTTCTATCGCCAGGAACCCTTCGTCGATGTCCTGCCTTCGGGGGCGCACCCCGACACGGCCAGTGTGAGGGGAACCAATCTCTGCCGCATCGCGGTCGCTCGACCGGTTGATTCAAGGCGCCTGATGGTGATGTCAGTGATCGACAACCTGGTCAAGGGGGCTTCCGGGCAGGCGGTCCAGGGTATGAACCTGATGTTCGGATTCACCGAGACCCTTGGGCTGGATGCGATTCCCGTGTTTCCATGACAGGGAAGCATGACACCGCAATCATCGGTATTCTTGACTATTGGCGTCAGTCTTCATAGCGTATGGCCTTAACGTATTCCGGAGAGACTTCATCATGGCTGAAACAATGACCGCGACGACCGACGCCGACATGGAGATGCCGAGCCCGCTGATTTTCACTGACGCGGCTGCAACCAAGGTGAAAAGCCTGATCGAAGAGGAAAACAATGCGAGCCTGAAGCTTCGTGTCTTCGTGAGCGGGGGCGGCTGCTCGGGTTTTCAGTACGGATTCACCTTCGATGAGACCATCGGTGATGGCGATACGGTCGTGGAAAATGGCGGAGTGACCCTGCTGATCGATCCAATGAGCTTCCAGTACCTTGCCGGGGCTGAGATCGATTACAGCGAGGGACTCGAGGGCGCACAGTTCGTAATCCGTAACCCCAATGCCACCACCACCTGCGGTTGCGGATCCAGCTTCTCGACCTGAACCACCCCACCGGCGCGATTGCCCTACGGGTGAAGATGGGGCCGAACGGGAGACCGTTTGGCCCCTTCGTGTTTCCAGGCCAGACCCTTCTTTCAGGCCCTTTCGCGTGACATTGGGAGAGGGTAAGCGCCAGGAATGATGCAGCCGAGTATGCGGGGCCCGCGCGCGCCGGTGACAGTCGGAAGATTTCCGGCCCGGCCATCGAGGGTTTGACGCGCCAGCCAGGCAAAGGCCGCCGCTTCGACCTGGTCTGCCGCAAGCCCCAGCTCTCCGGTTTCCATCACGGGAACATCGCCAAGCCGTTTCCGGAGTCGCCGCATCAGTTCCGCATTGTGTACGCCGCCGCCACAGACGAGGACCTCGCAGTGATCATCTCCGGCATTTTCGAGCACGGAGTCGGCGACGGTCGCCGCCGTGAGTTCCGTCAGGGTTGCCTGTACATCGGCCGGATTCCGGATCGACGGAACGCCTGCCATGTATTGATCGAGCCAGCGCCGGGAGAAATATTCGGGACCGGTGGTCTTTGGCGGTTCAAGCGCGAAGAAGGGGTCCGTACGCAGTGCCGTCAACAGATCGACGTCGACGCTGCCCTGGGCCGCCCATGCGCCACCCGTATCGAAGGGTAGTCCTCGCTGCGTACGGATCCAGGCGTCCATCAGTGTGTTGCCTGGCCCGCAATCGTACCCCAGCACATCCTTGCCCGGCCTGAGCCAGGTGATGTTGCTGATACCGCCGATATTGATCACGGCTCTGGTCCGGGATTCGCTGGCAAAACAGGCTGCATGCAGTGCACAGGCAAGCGGTGCACCCTCGCCGCCAGCCGCGATGTCCCGCTGGCGAAAAAAGGCAACGGTGTCGATTCCGGTGCGTTCGGCGATGCGGAAGGGATCGCCGATCTGCCAGGTGAACCGCGGAGTGGCAGTCGGCGCATGGTGGAGTGTCTGGCCGTGGCTCCCGATCGCGCGGACCGAAGAGGGGTCGATGCCGGCGTCGCGCAATATGGCCAATGCCGCGTCGGAAAAAATTTCGCCGATCACGGCATCGAGTTCGCCCAGTTCCTGGTAATCGCCGTGACCAGCGATGGTCAGCCGAGCGAGATCGGCGGCAACAGTCTCCGGGTACGGATAACGAAGATGGGCATCAACCTGCCACCCGATGAGGCCGCCGGCTCGGGCGACGACCGCTTCCACACCATCCCGGCTGGTGCCCGAAATCAGCCCGATGAACCGTTCCTTCACCATCAATAGGCACCACTTTCCGTGGTGCTCTCGGCGAGTTGAGTCTCGCGCAGCCCTTCGATCGCCGCAAGCATGGGGGCCGTCTGGTGCTGGAAGGCTTCCCGGTATTTGCGGGGAAGCGGGTCGGCCCTGGGCAGGGCTACCGTTACTGGATTCACGGGTTCGTTGCGCACGTGGAATTCGTAATGCAGATGCGGGCCAGTGGCGAGGCCCGTCATCCCTACATAGCCGATGATTTCGCCCTGACGCACATGGGATCCCACGGATTGGCCACGCTGAAAACCGTTCATGTGCGCATACAGCGTCTTGTAATCGTCGCCGTGATCGATGATCACCGTGTTCCCGTAGCCTCCGTGCGTGCCACGGTGCTCGACACGTCCGTCGCCCGCCGCGCGGATCGGCGTGCCGGTCGGCGCGGCGTAATCCACACCCTGATGCTGGCGGGTATAGCCAAGCACCGGGTGTTTGCGCGGCCCGAAATTCGAACTGATCCTTCCGATGTCGACGGGTGTCCGGATGAAACCCCGGCGCATGCGTTTCCCGTCGGGAGTGAAATAGTCCGCTTCGCCACCTTCGGGTGCGAAACGCAGCGCCTGAATCGTTCGATTTCCACTCTGGAACTCGGCGGCGAGCACTGGCCCGTCGCGCAGGTACTCGCCGTCCTTGAAGATGCGGTCGTAAAGGACGATCAGGCGGTCGCCCTGGCGTATGTCCCAGGCGAAATCGAAGTCCCACCCGAAGATCTCGGCGATTTGTACAAGCAGTCCATCCGAAAGCCCGGCGCGTGACCCATCAAGAAAGAGCGATTGCTGGATTTTGGCCTGTGCGAGACGGCGTCGTGTTTCCAGATTGTGCTTCTTGCGCTCGGCGACCAAGGTCCCGCCCTCCCTGTCGCGGACGATTTCGATGTGGTAGTCGCCTTGTGGCTGGTAGACCAGAATCTGAAGCTGCCCGTCTTGCGTGCCGGCGCTCAGGCGTTCACCGGGAAAGATTCGGTCGAGTTCAGTGGCTTGATCGTCAAGCGCCAGAATGGGCTGCAGTTGGCTATGGATCTCCAGTTTGCTGAAAATTCCGGAAAGGTGGTCACCTGGGGTGACCACATGCTCCTTCCATTCCAGATCTGAGACCAGCGCGCCATGTTCAAGCGGCGCCGTAGCTGCGCGACGTGGCGGACCGGATTCGGATGGGCGTGTGGTCGATCCCGTTTCGTGAGTGGAATTCACGAGCATGCGCATGGAATCGTTGGTCACCGAGTTCCGGGAGGGATCTTCCGTGGCGGTGCCAAGGTTTCCTGATCCGACCCCGGCTATCTCGATCCGGGTTCTCTCGGCAGGTCCCCGGGCGGTATCATCGGCACCGGAAGGCTCTGGTGCGAAAAACCCGGTTACCGGTGGCTCCAGGTAGGTTGCGAAGCCCAGACCCAGACTGCCCATCGCGACCACGGCGATGAGGAAAGGCCAGCGTCGGCGGCGGGGCCGTTCTCGAAAACCAAGATGGGTCGCACCGGTTTCCATGTAAATACGGCTTTTTTGAGGCACTCGGCTACCCTTTCACTAAGGTTGACGCGACGATAGCCATGCGTAACGCCGCAGTCAATCGCCGTCCGGGCACGACCCACGAGAATCCGGAGCCACAGAAATCTTCCGGATCTTCTTAGCTATAACGAGATAATCGAATGGAATTGGAAGAACAGCTGACCATTATCCGCCGGGGCGCGGATGAAATCCTTCTCGAAGACGAGCTTCGGGAACGCCTGGGGTCAGGGCGCCCGCTTCGCATCAAGGCAGGATTTGACCCGACAGCACCCGATCTGCACCTGGGTCATACGGTCCTCCTGAACAAGCTCCGCCAAATGCAGGAACTTGGCCACAGGATTCTTTTCCTGATCGGCGACTTCACGGGCCGCATCGGCGATCCCACCGGCAAGACGGCGACGCGGCCACCGCTTACCGAGGATGACATCCGCGAAAATGCGGCAACC
>JAABSN010000018.1:30000-31261 GCA_011390385.1 Thioalkalivibrio nitratireducens
CTCGGGTGAAGGAACTAGGCAAAATGGTACCGTAACTTCGGGAGAAGGTACGCCTCTGAGGGTGATGGGACTTGCTCTCCGAGCTTCTGGGGGCCGCAGTAACCAGGTCGCTGCGACTGTTTATTAAAAACACAGCACTCTGCAAACTCGAAAGAGGACGTATAGGGTGTGACGCCTGCCCGGTGCCGGAAGGTTAATTGATGGGGTTAGCCAAGCGAAGCTCTTGATCGAAGCCCCGGTAAACGGCGGCCGTAACTATAACGGTCCTAAGGTAGCGAAATTCCTTGTCGGGTAAGTTCCGACCTGCACGAATGGCGTAACGATGGCGGCACTGTCTCCACCCGAGACTCAGTGAAATTGAAATCGCTGTGAAGATGCAGTGTACCCGCGGCTAGACGGAAAGACCCCGTGAACCTTTACTACAGCTTCACACTGAACTTTGAACTTGCTTGTGTAGGATAGGTGGGAGGCTTTGAAGCCGGGACGCCAGTTCCGGTGGAGCCAACCTTGAAATACCACCCTGGCAATTTTGAAGTTCTAACCCAGGCCCGTTATCCGGGTCGGGGACCGTGTGTGGTGGGTAGTTTGACTGGGGCGGTCTCCTCCTAAAGAGTAACGGAGGAGCACGAAGGTTGGCTAAGTACGGTCGGACATCGTACGGTTAGTGTAATGGTAGAAGCCAGCTTAACTGCGAGACAGACACGTCGAGCAGGTACGAAAGTAGGTCATAGTGATCCGGTGGTTCTGTATGGAAGGGCCATCGCTCAACGGATAAAAGGTACTCCGGGGATAACAGGCTGATACCGCCCAAGAGTTCATATCGACGGCGGTGTTTGGCACCTCGATGTCGGCTCATCACATCCTGGGGCTGAAGTCGGTCCCAAGGGTATGGCTGTTCGCCATTTAAAGTGGTACGCGAGCTGGGTTTAGAACGTCGTGAGACAGTTCGGTCCCTATCTGCCGTGGGCGTTGGATGATTGAGTGGAGTTGCTCCTAGTACGAGAGGACCGGAGTGAACGAACCGCTGGTGTTCGGGTTGTCATGCCAATGGCACTGCCCGGTAGCTATGTTCGGAACGGATAACCGCTGAAAGCATCTAAGCGGGAAGCCGGCCACAAGATGAGTCATCCCTTAGACTTCGAGTCTACTAAAGGGTCGTTGAAGACCACAACGTTGATAGGTGAGATGTGGAAGCGTGGTGACACGTTAAGCTAACTCATACTAATTGCCCGAGAGGCTTAACCATACAACGCCCAAGATG
>JAABSN010000178.1 GCA_011390385.1 Thioalkalivibrio nitratireducens
AAGCGAGCCGCCGGACAGGCCGCCCGGAACACACTGGGGGTCTGGCGGGTCCGGAACCAGTTGAAAGTGCGGACGGAAATCCCGTCGAACGAGGATCTGGAAACCGACGTGGCGATGGCATTACGTAACGATCTGTATGTGGACCGCTATGACGTGACCGTGGACGCCTACAGCGGCTGGGTCTACCTCTCGGGCAAGGTCAATACCTCCTTCGAGAAGAACCGGTCCGAGCGCGCTGCCGAAGGTGTCAAGGGCGTGGTCGGTGTTGTCAACAACATCGCATACGACTACCAGTGGACCTGGAAGCCGGATCGGCAGATTCGCGAGGATGCCAGGGAGCAACTGCAGTGGAGTGCCTTCGTCAATGACGACAACATCCGTATCTCGGTTGAAAACGGCGTGGTGACACTCAGCGGGACGGTGGACTCCTGGAGCCAGTGGGACGAGGCCGAGAAGAACGCCTACCAGGCAGGAGCCAAGAACGTGATCAACAGCCTGGTTGCGGACTATCGCTACTACGGGCCGCGCGGCCCGGAGTGAGAGATCAGGATAAACAAGGGGGATTCCATTATGATGACAACGATCGAAATTGCGGAAATACCGGAAAAGACCAGTAACGGCACGCCGATTGTGCATGTCTCCGTAAGCGGGACACTCACCGGGGACCGCTATGCGTTCCTGGAGGACGGGCTGCGCAAGCTCATCGCCAAGCATGGCACCATCCGCGTCCTGCTGGTGCTGGAGGAGCTCGACGGGATGACGCCGGATGCCATGCACGAGGACAAGCGCTTCGAGAGCAGACACATCGCCGAGATCGAGCGCGTCGCCATCGCGAGCGCCACCCCGGCAGACACGCTTGTCCCCTCATCCTCGGTTCCCTTTACGGATGTCAACACCCGCTTTTTCCCACTCGGCGAAACGGACCAGGCCCTGACGTGGCTGAAGGGTGACGAGTAGGCTGGCAGCAAGAACAAAAAAAAGGAGACAGGAAAATGCGTTTAAATAACAGAATCATGACAGGCGGATGGATTGCCGTATTAATCGTGGGCACGGCCCTCGCCGGACGAGCCGAACAGAACATGTTGCAGCAAACCTCCGAAGCATTCGCGAACCTGGCGGAAAAAGCCATGCCCGCCGTCGTTTCCATCAAGGTTGAGAAAACAACACGAATCGGCGGGGCTGGCCGTGAGTCCGTCCCGTTCAATGACCCCTTCGAGTTCTTTGGCGATGATTTCATGCGTCGCTTTTTTCCCGGGCAGGGACAGGTCCCGCGACGTGCCCCCCGGCAGCGTGAATTCAAACAGCAGGGAGCCGGTTCGGGATTCCTCATCAGCAAGGACGGCTACATCCTCTCGAACGCCCATGTGGTGGGCGATGCGGACACCATCAGCGTGCGACTGAACGACGGGCGTGAGTTCGAGGCGGAACGCATCGGCACCGATCCGAAATCGGAAGTCGCGCTGATCAAGATCGCCGGTGACAACTTCCCGGTCCTGCCGCTGGCCGATTCGTCTGCAATCCGGGTCGGGCAATGGGTAGTGGCGATCGGGAACCCGTTCGGACTGGCTGAAACGCTAACTGTCGGCGTGATCAGCGCCAAGGGCAGGAGCAACATCGGGATTGCCGACTACGAGGATTTCATCCAGACCGATGCGGCCATCAATCCCGGCAATTCCGGTGGCCCGCTACTGAACACGGAGGGCGAGGTTATCGGCATCAACACGGCCATCTACAGTCGCAGCGGTGGCTACATGGGGATTGGGTTTGCCGTCCCGATCAACATGGCCAAGTTCGTCAAGGCGCAGCTCATCGAGAGTGGCGAGGTGATCCGAAGTTATCTCGGCATCTACATCCAGCCCATCACGCCTGAACTGGCCGATGCCTTTGGCCTGGACAGCACCGACGGGATACTGGTCTCCACGGTGACGGAAGGAGGCGGAGCCGAAAAGGGCGGACTACAGGCCGGGGATATCATCCTCAAGCTCAACGGCAAGAAGGTCAGGAACATAGGCGTGTTCCGCAACACCGTGGCGGCAACGCCCCCCGGCACGGAAATGAGTCTCACGATTTTCCGTGACGGCGACAGGCAAACGCTCGAGGTGACCACGGGCGCGTTCCCGGAGGTAGGCGAGGAAATCGCGGCCACCCCCGAGCTGGACGAGAAGGTCGAGAAGCTGGGGCTGACGGTAGAGACCCTGACACCCGAGCTGGCCGGGCAATTCGGGTACGACGCTGGCGACGGTGTGATCGTCAGCCAGGTGGCCTACGGCAGCGCGGCCGCGGCGGCCGGCATCCGGCCCGGGGATCTGATCCGTAGTGTGAATCGCACGGAGGTGTCCACCGAAGCGGAATTCCGCAAGGCCCTGGACACGGGGAGTGATCGGGTTCTGCTGCACGTCAGCAACAACCGCGGATCGCGGTTTGTGGTATTGAACGCCGAATGACCGCCCAACTGGACATCCTGGCCAATGTGGCGCTGGCGATGCTGCTGGGCGGGCTGATCGGGCTGGAGCGCGAGAATGCCGACAAGCCGGCCGGATTGCGTACGCATATGCTGGTTGCCGCCAGCGCCGCCATCCTGGTGAGTCTGGGCAAGGTTCTGGTCCGAGCCTTTAATGCAGCGGGGGAAAGCGCCGTCGACGCGGATCCCATGCGCATCGTGCAGGCCATCGTGATTGGAATCGGGTTCCTGGGCGCGGGCACCATCATCCAGCGAGAACGTGGCGAGCGCGTGGAGGGGCTGACCACCGGCGCGTCGCTGCTGCTGGCCGCGACCCTGGGCATCTGTGTGGCCGCTCGCCAGATCATCCTGGCCGCCGGCGCCACAGCCCTGGCCCTGCTGGTCCTCGTGTTGCTGGGACGGGTGGAGCGATGGCTGGCGGCCAGGCGGCACAAAGCCCGCCCGTCGTGAGCCTCAGGATAATCGAAGTGGCGCCTGAGGCATCCCCTGACTAGCTTATTTTCGCCGATCGTGTATAGTACCCTCCAAGTCGGGCAATGGAATGCGTGATGTACGCGTTGTTCCGGGCCTGGGTAACCGAACAAGGAGATGCAGATGAATATTCGCCTGATACTAGCGGATGATCACGAATTGATGCGCGAGGGGCTGAAGGCGCTGATCGAGAACGAGCCGGAAATGCAGGTTGTCGGCGAAGCGCAAAACGGTGCCGAAATCGTGGAACTTGCCAAGAAATCCGGGGCACACGTGGTGATCATGGACGTGGCCATGCCGGACCTGAACGGGATCGAGGCGACACGCAAGATCGTCACCGCCAACCCGAACACCAAAATCGTGGCGCTCTCCGGCCATGCCAACAAGGAGTTCGTGCGTGAGATGCTGACCGCCGGCGCGTCAGCCTATGTCCTCAAGAAACGCGCCTACGAGGAACTCGTACGCGCCGTCCAGGAGGTCATGAAAGGCAAGAAGTACCTGAGCCCCGATATCGCGCGCGGTGTCGTTGACGACTACATCGAGCTTAGCTCCGCCATCAGTGACAACCCGGCCTTCATTGTGCTGACCGACCGCGAACGCGAGGTGCTGCAGCAGCTTGCCGAAGGCAAGACCACCAAGGAGATGGCGGACAGCTTGACCGTCAGCGTCAAGACCGTGGAGACACACCGGCGCAACATCATGGAGAAGCTCGATCTCCATAGTGTCGCGGAGCTGACGAAGTACGCGATCCGCGAGGGCGTCACGTCGATCGAGACCTGAGGACTTTCGCCCCTTGAACTCCGGCTCTGCCCGATGGGCAGATGCCGCCAGCCATAGTAGCCTGCTCCTTGAGACGTGCGAGAAGAGAACGTTGCAACGAGGGGAGCAGGAGGGAGATGGAACGGATGGATATATTACTGGTAGACGATCATGCCGCGACCCGCCAGGAGTTTGTCGGTTTGATTGAGGCGCAAGACGATATGCAGGTCGTCGGGCAAGCCCCCAACGGCGAGGAAGGCGTGCGTCTGGCCGAGGCGTTGCATCCCGATATTATCCTGATGGATGTGGTGATGCCTGGCATGAACGGTATAACCGCCACGCAAGCCATTCACGTGACCGTCCCGGAGGCCCGCGTACTGGCATTGTCCAACCACACCGGCGAGTATCTTGTTTCGGAACTGCTGCATGCCGGCGTGAGTGGCTATCTGCGCAAAGACCGGGCCTATGAGGAACTGGTGCCGGCGATCCGCACCGTAGCCGGGGGCGGACAATATATCGGCGAGCACGATGAATAGCTAACGGGAATCCGTCCGCGGAGCGGAATCCCCCCTGCTATCCTCGAAGGCGGCCTCCTCGCGGTCCTGCCGATCCATGCGACGTTGCTCGTCGCCCACCGCCTCAGCATGCGCACGGTCGCCCTCGCCGCCCTTCCGACGCCGGTCGAGTTTCCGCAACACCTTGGCACGCCCGTACAGGACCAGCTTATCCTCAGCATAGATGGCCGTGTCGTTTTGGGGGACGCCCACATAGTTCCCGTTCGGGCGGTAGATGCCGATGATTGCCATGCCTTCCTCATGCAGGCGACAGTCACCGACGCGCCGCCCGGCCAGCCAATCGTCCTCGTCCACATGAAGTTCCCGGATGACGTAATCCCCGGAAAGCTTCAAGAGCCCCACGTAGTCCCTGACATCCAGATGGGTCCAGCGCTGCACGGCCCAGGTCATGACACGCTTCATCAAACGATCGATGGCACCGCTCAAGGACAGCAACCAGAGCACCACGACGCCGCCGACCAGCCACGCCAGCCGGTCGAGTTTCCCGCTGTTCTCCGACCCCATGAACGAGAGGATCAGCGAGAGCAGGATGGTGATAATCCCCGCGCTGCGCATCAGCATGAGGCTCATGATGATACGCCGGCGAACCGGATGATCCACCACCGTTTCCGTTTCGGAGGTGGTAAAGCCCGTCCCGGTGAACGCCGATCGTGCCTGGAATTTCGCCGCCTCCTGGGAAAGCCCCGTGAAGGTCAGCGCCACCGTGGCCACGCGTGTTACGATGAGCGAGAGACTCAACACCGTCAGCAATGCAATTATACCAATAATCCCAATCATAACGGGAACCAGCCTAGCAGACGGGCACGGCACCGCCATCAGGCATCCCCCTAGATCAGCCGTCCAAATCCCCGAAAACCCAGCATGTCAAAAAAACAGGACTAGGGGATTTCGCACGCTTCCCTCAGCCAGGGCCTGATTGCCCGCGGCGGTTGTTTGTGGCTCAATGTCACCCATGACAGCAACAACCGGGAAAGCAGAAACGACAAGTGCAGGCAAGGTATCCTCCGTGCGCAGCAGCGTGGTCGATGTTACCTTCGCGGAACCGCACCTGCCTGCGATAGATGCGCGACTTGAGACCGGCAAGCGTCACGAGGTCGTGCTCGAGGTCATCACCCACCTCGACAGCCGCACGGTCCGCACGATCGCGCTGACGCCCACCCGCGGCCTCTCCCGCGGCATGCCCGTGCGGCAATCCGGGCAGCCGCTGCGTGTGCCGGTCGGCGAGACTCTGCTTGGCCGCATGTTCAACGTGTTCGGCGAACCCATCGACCGGCAGGATCCGCCGCAGGATGTCGAGTGGCGCCCCATCCATCAGCCACCGGTCGCGGTCAGCGACCAGCGCACCAGCGCCGGGATCCTCGAGACCGGCATCAAGGTCGTCGACCTGCTGGCACCGCTGGAAAAGGGCGGCAAGGCCGGGCTCTTCGGCGGCGCGGGAGTCGGAAAGACCGTGCTGATCATGGAGATGATCCACAACATGGTCAGCCGACACTCGGGCGTCAGCATCTTCTGCGGCATCGGGGAGCGCTGCCGCGAGGCCGAGGACCTGTACCGCGAGATGAAGGAGGCTGGCGTGCTGGACAACACCATTCTCGTGTACGGGCAGATGAACGAGCCGCCCGGCGCGCGCTTCCGCGTCGGCCATGCCGCGCTGACCATGGCCGAGTACTTCCGCGAGGACCGCCACCAGGATGTGCTGATGCTGATCGACAACATCTTCCGCTTCGTGCAGGCCGGCTCGGAGGTTTCCGGACTGATGGGCCAGATCCCCTCGCGCCTCGGCTACCAGCCCACCATGGGGACCGAGCTCGCCGAGCTCGAGGAGCGTATCTGCAGCACGGCAAGCGGGTCCGTGACCTCCGTGCAGGCGGTATACGTCCCCGCCGACGATTTCACCGATCCCTCGGCCGTGCATGTCTTCTCCCACCTGTCCGCCACCATCGTGCTCTCGCGCAAACGCGCCAGCGAGGGCCTCTATCCCGCCGTGGACCCGCTCAAGTCGGAGTCCAAGATGCTGCTCCCGGGGATCGTGGGCCAGCGGCATTACGCCATCGCCCAGGCCGTGCGCCGCACGCTGGCCGAATACGAGGAGCTGAAGGATATCATCGCCATGCTCGGCATCGAGGAGCTCTCGCAGGACGACCGCGAAACGGTCTACCACGCCCGCAAGCTCGAGCGCTACCTCACGCAGCCGTTTTTCTCGACGGAACAGTTCACCGGCAACGAGGGCAAGGCCGTGGACGTGGAGGATACGCTGCGGGACTGCGAGCGGATTCTCGACGGCGAATTCAACGACACCCCCGAACGGGCGTTCTATATGCTCGGGACGATCAACGAGGCCAACATCAATGCATCTGAAACTACTGACACCGCACCGGATACTGATCGACCAGACGGTGACGAAAGTGACGAGTGAGGCTCAGGACGGATCGTTCTGCCTGCTGCCGCGCCATATCGATTTCGTCACCGCCCTGGTGCCCGGTCTGCTGGCGTACAGCGGCGAGAGCGGCGAGGAGGAGATTCTCGCGGTCGACCGCGGCGTGCTGGTCAAGTGCGGTGACGACGTGCTCGTCTCCACGCGCCAGGCGGTGCGCGGACGCAGCCCGGCTGAGCTGGAACGCACGGTGCGGGAGGAATTCGAGGCGCTTGACGAACGCGAGC
>JAABSN010000179.1 GCA_011390385.1 Thioalkalivibrio nitratireducens
CGGTGCCGAAGAGGTAGCGGGCCGTCATGTTGCCGAAGACCAGCAGGATCATCAGCACCATGCCGAGCCCCGACAGGGCGCCGGAAAAGCCCGTCAACAGCCCCAGCTGTCTCTCGATCCGAAGCAGCGTTCGTTTCATCCTCTTGTACCCGTTGAAGAAGGTGGATTCGTTTTCCCGCCTGGTGATCACGCAGGATTCAGAGGTCGCCTTGTCATCCGCAACGTAATTCATAGCGCGAATCAACCTGCGTAGGGTGCCGTGAGGCGCAGCCGAACCGCACCGTTACGACGCCGGCCTTGACCCCTGTGCCCCGGGCCTCGAACGGTGCAATTCGCTGCGCTCATTGGCACCCTACGCCGTTTATTATCAGGAATGGTCAGCGCCGGCCCCCGTAGGGTGCCGTGAGGCGCAGCCGAACCGCACCGATGCCACGCTGGCCTTGATCCCCGTGCCTCGGGCCTCGAGCGGCGCAATTCGCTGCGCTCATTGGCACCCTACGCTTTCACCGTCAGGGTTGGCTTGGAGTGAGCGTTAGCCGAGTATCGTCTGGCCCAGATCACGAATCTGGGTCTGGAACGCGGTTTCGGAGTTGGCCTGCCAGCGGTCGTGACGCGACTTGAACTGGAAATAGCTTTCGTGAACCCGGCGCACCAGCGGATCCTTGGCGGCATTTTCGCTGAGGATGTCCCTGGTGGCTTCGAGCAGCGCCTGGATCACGTCGTCCGGAAGCGGTTGGAATTGGACCCCGTGGTTATTGATCAGGTCGTCCAGGGCATCGGCATTGCGGGCCTCCAGCCAGCTGTGCGAAGTGATGTTGCAGGCTGCCGCCGCGTTGCGCATGATCGCCTGCAGGTCCTTCGGCAATGAATCCCAGGCCTTTCGGTTGACCGCGACCTCGGTGCTGGTCGCCGGCTCGTGCCAGCCCGAGGAATAATAGTTCTTGGCCGCGTTGTGCAGGCCCAGCGCGCGATCGGAATACGGTCCAACCCATTCTGCGGCGTCGATGGCGCCGCGCTCGAGGGCCGCGAAGAGTTCGCCGCCGGGCAGCAGTCGGGCATTCGCTCCGATCGCATTGTAGATGTCGCCGGCAAGACCTGGCATGCGGATGTTCAAACCGCTGAAATCGCCAAGGCTCTCCACCGGGCGGCGGAACCAGCCAACCGGCTGCACGCCGGTGCAGCCCACCACCAGCGGTACCAGGTCGAAGGGTTTGTACACCTCCTCGTACAGTTCGTAGCCGCCGCCCTCGTTGAGCCAGGCGTTGTGTCCCTGGAAAGTCATCCCGAAGGGCACTGTGGTGAAGTACTGGGCGGCGAAGGATTTCCCGGCCCAGTAATAGGCGCAACCGTGGTTCAGTTGTACCTGGCGGCCAGCCGATGCGGCGTCGAAGCCCTCGAACGCGGGAACGAGTTCGTTGGCTGCGTACACCCGGATGCGGATGCGCCCGTCGGACATCTCTTCGACGCGCCTGGCGAAATCGGTTGCGCTTCCCGGGCCGGTCTGGAAGAAAGGCAGTCCCGAGGGCCAGGTCGTCGTCATGCGCCAGTTGAAGCGCTGCTGGGCATGGACAATGGCGGGGGCCGCAAGAACACTCGCGCCTGCTGCGGCGGCAGAGCTCAGTTTGAGGAAATCGCGACGCTTGATGCTCATGCTTGGGAGTCTCCCATTGCTTGTTTTGCGGAAACAATCCAATCGGTTTCTGCCGAATACCCTGACGCATTTCAGGTGTTCCGGGCGGTTTCGAGCTGGAGCAGCGACGATGCCGTGTCTGACGCTGGAAGTCCAGACTCGGGCGACTGACCTCGACGCACCCGCTCCGTGGCCATGTCCGTGCCAGATGATGGCGTTGCGCTGGCAAAGTGCCCTGGTGGGTTGTTGTAACCTTTGTGTAACGTCACTGTTATCTAATGTTGCCAGGTTCGAAACCGGAAAACGTTGATGAGCATCCATATTCTCCTGGTGGAAGACGACGCTGCCGTACGGGAGGTTCTGTCGCTGCCTCTGCAGAAGGCAGGTTTCGACGTGACCGAAGCCACGGACGTGCGGCAGGCGCGGCAGGCCCTGCTGGAACGTGCCCCGGATCTGATCCTTCTCGACTGGATGCTTCCCGATATCAGTGGTGTGGAATGGGCGCGCGATCTGAAAAATGCGCCGCATACGCGCAGTCTTCCGGTTATCATGCTCACCGCCCGTGGCGAGGAAGAAGACCGTGTTCGGGGGCTCGAGGTTGGCGCCGACGACTATGTCACCAAACCCTTTTCGCCGCGTGAACTGATCGCGCGCATCCGGGCCGTTTTGCGGCGCACGTCACCGACGACCAGCGATGAACCCGTCGAGGTCGATGGGTTGCGTCTGGACCCGGTCAGCCATCGGGTCACCGTACATGGCAACACGCTCGACATGGGCCCGACCGAGTATCGCCTGTTGCATTTTTTCCTGACCCATCAGGATCGAGTGTTCACCCGCGGGCAGTTACTCGATAACGTATGGGGGACCAACGTCTACGTCGAGGAGCGCACGGTCGATGTGCATATTCGTCGCTTGCGCATGGCGCTCGCCGATTCAGGGCACGATGGTCTGGTGCAGACGATTCGTGGGGCCGGCTACCGGTTCTCGCGGCAGCGCTGAGACACTCTGCTTTGTGCCGGCGGTAACGGTTGCCCCGGCGGCCATGGATGAGTGCCCTTGCGACCCGAAATGAAGCTCCGGAATCCCTGGCCAGCGGCTTATGCCAGGTTCGTGCTTGTCCTGTTGGCACTGGTGCTGATCGGGTGGGGTACCGGGCAATGGCTGCTCGTGCTCCTGCTGGCAGCCGTCGGCGTCCTCGTCTGGGATCTCATCAACCTGCGCCGCCTGGAGCACTGGCTGCGGGAGACCCGGAAACTGGATCCGCCGCAGTCGGTCGGCCTCTGGGGAGAAATCTTCGATGGCCTGTACCGCATGCGCCGGCGTACCCGGGACCGCGACAAGCAACGCCGGAATCTGGTGCGGAACTACCGCGATTCGATCAAGGCGATGCCCGATGCGACGGTCGTCCTGCGCAGCGATTACCGTATCGATTGGTGCAACACGGCGGCCCGGAAAATGCTCGGGCTGCAGTGGCCGCGGGACGAAGGACAGCGGATCAGCAACATCTTCCGGCATCCGGAATTCGTTGCCTTTCTGGCGCAGTATTCGCGCGAGGCACGTTCGCTGTCGCTGCCATCTCCGGTCGATGGGCGGTTGTGGCTCGAGGTTCGGTTGATCCCGTATGCGAAGAAGCGACACCTGCTGCTGGCCCGCGATACGACGGCTCTGCGGCGCCTGGAAACCATGCGTAGTGATTTCGTCGCCAATGTGTCGCACGAACTTCGGACCCCGCTCACCGTCGTTTATGGTGTGACCGAGACGTTGGAGGATGAAATCAGCGATTACCCGGAGTTGACCCGCTCGGTGCAGTTGCTTCGGGAACAGGCCGAGCGCATGAAACACCTCGTCGATGATCTTCTGCTGCTCTCGCGGCTGGAAACCGGTGACAGCCCGCGGGCCGGGGATTGGGTGGATGTTCCGGCCATGCTGGAAGGCGTGGTCGAGGAGGCCCGGCTGCTTTCCGGCGACCGCCATCATCAGATCGATCTCGACGCGACCCCGGGGTTGTCGCTGCTGGGGACCGAGAGGGAACTGCGCAGCGCCTTTGCCAACCTCGTGTTCAACGCCGTGCACTACACACCGGAGGGGGGGCGGATTCACGTGCGTTGGTTCGCGGATTCGGCGGGCGGCTACCTTGAGGTTCTCGATACCGGGATCGGCATTGCCGCGCAGCATATCGATCGTCTGACCGAACGCTTTTACCGGGTCGACAATGGACGCTCGAAAAGTCGTGGCGGTACCGGTCTGGGCCTGGCGATCGTCAAGCATGTGCTCATGCGCCATGGTGCCCGCCTGAAGATTGACAGCCATCCGGGTGAGGGCAGCCGATTCACCTGCTGTTTTCCTGCCAGGAATCTGAGGCAGTTGCTCGCATCGTCGGCGACCGCGGATGTCAATGCCGATGTCGCCGCTCGATCGCCCTGATGTCGGCCGGCGTTGGCTAGATGTGTATTGTTACTTGGAGGTCTGTTTCATGTCGTTTCTGCGAAATCCGATCGCCTGCCGCAGCACGCGGTCCATGACCGTGAACTCCTTGCGCCGGCTGCTCGGGATTGCGGTCGTCCTTTTTTGCGCTGGCGCTGCCGCCGAGCCCCACGGCACACCATCCACGGAAGACCCGGAAGCTCGTGCTCATGCCTATATGGAACAGGACCCGCCCGACTGGGCTGCGGCACGCGCGGCCTTTACCGAGGCAGCGGATGCGGGTTCACCCACGGCGATGAGCCATCTCGGCTGGATCCACGAACACGGACACGGAGTGCAGCCCGATGGCGAGAAGGCCGCCGAATGGTATGGCCGCGCGGCGATGGCGGGTGCCCACGATTTCGCGGTGAAGCTTGGCTGGATGTATCTCGGTGGGCAGGGGGTTGAAAAAGACCGCGAGCAGGCCGAGCACTGGTTCGGCCGCGCCGTTGACGCGGGGTATGGACCCGCACGCATCGCCTGGGCTTCGGTATTGATCGCCGACGCCCAGGGAGGACGGACCCCGGAAGCCGTGTTCGACGCCCGGGAGCTCCTCGAAGCCGCGCTCGATGACGGATTCATGCTCGCTTCCTATTTCCTGGCACGGCTGTTCATCGAAGGCATCGGCGCGCATCCGGTCGAGGACGGCATGGCGGCCCACTACACCCGGATCGGCGCGGAGTCGGGTGATCCGCGAATGCAGGGCTGGCTGGCGCTGATGCTGACCGAGGGCCGGGGTGTCGAGAAAGACCTGATACAGGCATCGAAGTGGGCCAATCTGGCAGCAGCCAATGGGGATCGCATGGGCAACCAGCTGCGTGTGGCGCTGGAAGGGGAACTGACACCGGACGAGATCCAGAAGGCGCGCGAACTGGCCGTCGATTGGGCGCTGGGGCAGCGTTGATGGGGCCGTCATGCTGCGGGTAATCCTGTTCAGTCTTCTGGCGCTGGTCGTGGTGTTCATTGTCGCCCAGTCGCTGGGGCTGACCCCGGAACAGATCGAGGACCAGATCCTGCTGGCTGACCTGAACGCCGAGGATGGCGCGGCGTACCGGGAATCGAACCGGCGTCGGGCCGGGGTCGTGACGATGACCGGCGGCCTCCAGGTCGAGATGCTGAAGGATGGTGCAGGTGCGATCCCCGCTGAGGACGATTGGGTCAGCGTGCATTACCGGGGCTGGCATGTCGATGGGCGCGAGTTCGAGAATTCCTGGCGCAAGGGTGAGCCCGCAACGGTCACGGTCGCCAATACCATTCCGGGATGGCGGCAGGTGCTGGAGTCGATTCCCGTGGGGTCGCATGTGCGCCTCGTCGTGCCGCCGGAACTCGCGTACGGCCGGTCTGGCGGCGGCAGGATCGGGCCCGAGGAGACACTGATTTTCGAGCTTGAACTGCTGGCGATCGTCGATCCGGACCCGCCGATCGATCGGGAAGAATGGGAGAAACCGGTGCCTGGCCTGCGCTGAAGTTTTCCTCGTTCGCGCGGGCGCTGGGCAAGGCGGGATGCTGGCATCACACAGGGCGCCGCATTGCGGCAGAAATGTGCCGGAAAAGGGTGCGTATCCCAATGCTTTCCTTGGTGGAAATTCATGGCCATACTGGGGGTCGACGACGATCGCGATCGGCGCAGCCAGATCGTCCAGTGACAGTTTACCGACAGCGCGGGGTTCTCCAGGAACATGGTCAAGGCTGAGTCCAAGACGCTGATTGGTTGTCCGTCGCCCGCGGTATACGCCTTCGTCGTCGAAGGGTTCCTGAGCAATTACCCGCGCTGGTCGCCAGAGGTGCAGAGCCTGCGGCCGCTGACCGAAGGACCCCTTTGTATTGGTTGGACTGCGCACCAGGTGCGCATCGACCAGGGCCGGCGAACGGAGACGGATTTCCGCGTCGTGGCGCTGGAACCGCAGCGGCGCGTCTGTTTCCGGGGTGTGCAAGACCCGTTCGTGATCGACTATCGGTTCGTTGACCACGGGGACGAGACCAGGCTGATCTTCAGCTTCGAACTGGCGCGCCTCGGTTTCGCACTGCGTCCATTCGAGAAACTGATCCGGTTGGCTGTCCAGGATGGCACCGAGCGCGTGGTGCGCAATCTGAAGCTGTTGATCGAGAAGGAAATCGCTTAGCCGTGCGACGCGTGTACCGCGCAGCGCACCCATTGTCCGGAGGAGAGGATGCTGTTCACCGCCGAGAAGGACACCGGGATCATTCCCACTGTGCTCACCCAGATTCTGGACACCTGCGTGAACGGGGTCACGCTTTCCGACCCCGATCTGCCCGACAACCCGATCGTGTATGCGAACTCGGTGTTCGAACGCATGACCGGGTACAGCCAGGAAGAAATCCTTGGGCACAATTGCCGTTTCCTGCAAGGCGAGGACCGGGACCAGCCCGGCCTCGAGGCCATCCGCGAGGCGTTGCGGGAGCACAGTGCAATCGAGGTCACGCTACGCAACTACCGCAAGGACGGCGCGCTTTTCCACAACCGACTGGCGATTCAGCCACTGCGCGATGCGGCAGGGCGGCTGATCTACTATCTCGGGGTGCAATACGACGTGACCGAGATCGTCGACGCCCAGCAGGAAGTGGCCCGCCTCCAGTCGTTGTTGCGCGAACCCGGATGAGCGAAGCGCGGCACTAAGGAAACGCTGACAAAAGGGTCCTGTCATTGCGAGCGAAGCGCGGCAATCCAGGGGGTGAACACGAAATCAGTGCTTTATGGATCGCCACGTCGCTTCGCTCCTCGCGATGACGGATTA
>JAABSN010000180.1 GCA_011390385.1 Thioalkalivibrio nitratireducens
CGGATTCCGGTTGATCATCAGGCAGTCGGGGTCGTCCAGTACGGCCTGCAACGGCGCTTCGTCGGACACCGCTGAAAACCGTGGGTCATCCCTGCGATACACGATCCCCTGCATGCGCCGGTAGCCGGGGAAGCAGAGGAGTTCGTCGCTGAGCAGATGACGGTTGTAGATCCGGGTCTCCGGATCCATCAGGTGCATTCCGGCCACATCGCACTCGCCTCGGCGCACCGCGGCCAATCCACCCATGCTCCCGACATACAAGGCCTTGACTGCGAACCCTTCATCCTGAAGCCGGCCCAGCAGGTAGTCGACGCCGGTGCAGTGCGAACCGATGAAGACGATGTCCGCCGGTTCCAGCCCCTGGCCGATGATCTGAACCTCGACCTCGGTCCCGGCGGCAAGTCCCTCGGCGTCGGCGTCGATGGGTACGAAGCCGTCGGCCTGGCTGAAGGATGTCACTGACCCGGAACCGCTGCCGCTGGGATAGGCGACAAAGCCTTCGACGGTGCGCAGCAAACCGACCATCACGAATTCGGTGCGCCCCAGTTCCGAGCGTAGCGGCACGGCCAGGGTGGCGCGGATGCCCTGACGAGTCAGCCGGCGCACATGACCGGCCAGCTTGCGAAGTACAGGTGCAACGAATTCATGGAAGGTGAAGATCGCCGAGGTGGGAAAGCCCGGGAGGATCACGACCGGTCGGCCCGAATGGGCGGCGAGGCAAAGAGGCTTCCCCGGTTTCAGGGCGACACCGTGCGCCACGATCCCTTCCGCGCCCACGAGATATTCCACGGCACGGTAGGAGAGATCCCCGGCGCCCTTGGAGGTGCCACCCGAGAGCAGCACTGCATCGTACTGCAGCGCCTGTGCAATCAATGCCTGCATGGTCTCGGCATCGTCGCCGACGATACCCAGATGCTCGGCCTCGGCACCGAGTTCGCGGATCGCCGCGACCAGAATTGCGCCGTTGGAGTCGAATACACTGCCGGGACGGACGGGTTCCCCGGGCGCGATCAGTTCGTCACCGGTGGAGATGACCGCGACCTGCGGGCGTCGATGGACCGGGACATGGTTCATTCCCAATGCCGCCAGAATGCCGATTTCGCGCGAGGTGATTGGCGTTCCCTTGCGCAATGCCAGTTCGCCCCGCGCAATATCCGACCCCGCGGTCGCCCAGGATTGCCCCGGGGCGGCCATTTGTTGCACATGAACATAGTCGCCATCGGCCGCAGAATGAAGTTCCGTCTGTTCGACCATCATCACGGCGTCCGCGCCGCGCGGCAGCATGCCGCCGGTGGCGATCGCGGTCGCGGTGCCGGGGCTGACCGTGATCCGGGGCGCGATCCCGGGCGGCAACAGTTCCGGATTGAGCTTGAGCCGGGCAGGGTTCTCCTCGGTAGCCCCGATGGTATCTTGCGAGCGCAGCGCGAAGCCGTCCATGCTGGCCCGGTCGAACCCTGGCACATCGATCGCAGAGACCACGTCTTCGGCGAGAATGCGCCCCAGGCTGGCGGCCAGATGAACCTGTTCCGTGCCCAGGGGCTGCAACGACAACGCCGATTCGAAGCGCGCACGGGCCTCGTCGGCGGACATCACGGTAAGGAACTGTCTCTGTTCTGAGGCAGCGCGAATGCGCTGGGAAAGCGCCTGGGATTCTGGTGGAGTCATGTATGGCTAATCGATTGTTGTGAAAGTACACCAGGCAGCGTGCCGTGGGGCTCCCGCCCTTCGAACGGCGCAAATTGCCGCGTTCATGGCCACGCTGCGTCGTTGATCATCAGCGGTGTCGCACGTCCGGTCGCATGATGGTCGTGTTCCTCGGTCACGAATAAGCATGGACGTCGACCATCGAACCCGGGGCATAACCCTCGGACTCGGGAGGAATCAGGAGGAAGCCATCAGCCTGCGCAAGATGCCCCAGGGACGGAGGCCCCGACAAGGGTAGCGGCTCGACCGTTTCCGTATCCAGGAAACGAACCCGACACCAATCGGTAATACCCAGAGTCGACGAGACCTTACGCGCCAGCTTCAAGCGACGCGGTGCGCTCGGCCAGTCCGGGGCGCGACCGCCCAGGCGGCGAACGAGGCGCGCTGCGAGGCATTCATAGGCGCCGGCGGCTGCCACCGGATGCCCGGGCAACAGGATCGCGGGTGCGAAGGGCAGGGATGCCGCCGCCACCGATTCTCCCGGTCGGAGGTTCACACCATGGAACAGGAGCGATCCAAGCTCTTTCGCAATGGCCACCGTGTAGTCGTTGAAACCCATGCCCGTCCCGCCGACCGTGAGGATCAGATCGGCTCCGGGCCGCGCGAGTTGGTCTCGCAATCCGATGGCATCGCGATTCAGACGGATACATTCTTCGACCAGCCCGCCGTCGCGTGTGATCAGTGCGCGGATCATCGGACCGGTGGCGTCGATGGGGTCCATCAGCGACGAACGCGCTGCATCGCCAATGCCCGGTTGCAGCGACATCACCAGGATGCGTACCCGCGGGTGCCGTCGGACAGGCAATTCCCGCAACCCCTGCGCGGCCAGCAGGGCAAGATCAAAGGCACGCAGGCGACGTTGTGCGGGAAATGGTCGTGCATCAGCGGCGGGTGGGCTGGCCGTGCCGGTATCGATCCAGGCTCCGGGTCCGGTCGCATCAAAGACGTCGATACTGTCCCCGCGCAGTTGTGCAGCCTCCGGCGTCAGAACGGCATCGGCTCCCGGGGGGAGCGTGGCCCCCATGGCGATACGAACGGCGGTGTTGGGAGACAGCGAACCCTGAAAGGGGGTTTCCGGAGTGGCGGATCCAAGCAATCGGAAGCTGAGCGGATTGTAGGGACTGGCGCCAACCGTCTCGAGCCCGGCCAGGGCGTAGCCGTCCGCCAGTGCTCTCCGTTCGTGCCCGGGGCGATGCCAGGATGGAATCGCCACTGCGGAGATACGGCCAGCACAGTGCTCCAGCGTGACGGTTTCCTGTCCGAGGAGCGCGCAAGGGAGCGCGTCGATGATCGCGACGGCATCCTTCAGGGGTGTGCGCCGAGTTACGGGGGGGTTGGACTGTTGGGTCACCAGGATTCCTCTGTGATCTGTCCCCGAAAGAACCATCCAATCCGTCGGGAAGTGTGCGCTTCCCCTGACGATGAACCGCGTAGGGTGCCACTGAGTGCGGCGAATTGCACTTTTGGGCCCTGAGGTTGGGACCGGCGCCGCATCGGTTCGGTCGAGCGTGCGCTGAACGGCATCCTGCGCAGGTACTTTCACGGCCCTTGCATCGCCGGAGCTCCCGTTGCTGTTTTCCGGGAGACGTTGATCCGACGCAATTCGAGCGCAAGGTCACGCGCTGCATTGGTGTCGGGTATCCTGCTCCAAAGTCGCTCAGGGGGCGTTTACTCGACACGACTCGTGTTGGGCTCGCTTACAGGGAAGAACACCGGTTCCCCGTCGATCTGGTACTCGGCGATGGACGCCTGCCCCTCTTCGCTGACGAGCCACTCGTGCCATTGCCGAGCAAGATCCGCCTTGACCCATTCGAAACGCTCGGGATTGAGCGGGATGCTGCCATACGGGTTGAACAGCGAGTCATCGCCCTCGAACAGGATCACCAGGTTCTGCCGGTTGCCAAAGCTGAGCCAGGTACCACGATCGGTGACGACATGGGCGTCCATGGCCGCCGCGGTATTCAAGGTAGGGCCCATGCCGCTTCCCAGCTGGCGGTACCACGGGCCCGCGGGATCGACACCGGCCGTACGCCACAATTGGAGTTCCTTGCGGTGTGTGCCGCTGTCGTCGCCGCGGGAAGCAAAGGCTGATTCGGACTCCGCGATCTGGGCCAGGGCGTCCTCGATCGACTGCGCCTCAGTCACGCCCGCGGGATCGGCACGGGGACCGACGAGCACGAAGTCGTTGTACATCACGTCGCGTCGTTCCGTCCCGTAGCCTTCGGCGACGAACGCATCCTCGCCCGCCCGATGATGTACCAGCAGGGCGTCGGCATCCCCACGCCTGCCGATTGCGAAGGCCTGGCCTGTGCCCACCGCCACGACACGGACCTCGATGCCCGTGCGCGTCGTGAACTTGGGAATGATGTACTGGAACAGACCCGACTGATCGGTAGAGGTCGTGGAGGCAAGGGTGATAAACGGTGTGTCAGCGACTGCCTCAGCCAAAGTGGCGCAGACCAGCAATACCAAGGCCGCAAGACTCGTCAATCGACGCAAACCGTGCATCGGGTTCATCCTTGCTTCGTGGGTGAGAGGGGAGGTTCGCTGGAATCAAGGACCAACTCCCCACGCAGGAATGCGGCAGCCGCGGCAGTCGCAGGGTTATCGAAGAAGGCTGCCGCTGGGGTCTGTTCCAGTATGCGACCGCAGCACATGAACACCACCTCGTCTGCGAGACGCCGCGCCTGACCCAGGTCGTGGGTGGTCATCACGATCTTGATGCCCTTGCTATCAAAGGCGTTGACGGCATCTTCCACAGCCTTCGTGGCCGCCGGATCGAGTGCGGAGCTGGGTTCGTCCAGAAACAGAATGTCGGGTTCGAGTGCCCATGCGCGAGCCAGCGCCAGGCGCTGTTGCTCACCTCCGGACAGGATTCGGGCCGGGCGCTGGGCCAGGTCAGCCAGCCCGAAACGGGCAAGAGCCTGTTCGGACTGACTGCGGCGAACGCGCCGCGGGATTCCTCTGAGCGCCAGTGCATGGGTTACGTTGGCAATGGTCGAACGCCGCAGGAGCACGGGCCGTTGGAACACCATCGCCTGACGCGGGGCGCCGGATCCATGGCGTCGGCAAACGATTGCACCCGAGGAAGGCTTCAGCAATCCGTGGGCAAGTCGCATCAGCAGGCTCTTGCCGGCGCCATTGGGTCCGATGATGATAGTACGCCCCTGCGGCGCAAGCACCAGGTTGCTGCGCTCGAGCAGCACCTTTCCCGAGCGGGCGAAGGTGACATCGCACAGCTCCAGCAACGGATCCCTGGCGGGCATGGGCGGCAACCCGCTCATTGCATGTGCCTCCGGCTTGCCTGGCCCAGGAGGTAGGCCGTGGCATTGACCGCGGCCACCAGGGCGAGCAGGACCAGCCCGAGTGCCAGCGCCAGCGGGAGGTCACCCTTGCTGGTCTCGAGCGCGATTGCGGTAGTCATGACCCGCGTGACTCCTTCAATGTTGCCACCCACGATCAGTACGGCCCCAACTTCCGCACTGGCCCTTCCGAAGCCTGCCAGGACGGCGGTGGTCAGTGTGATGCGCGCATCCCAAAGCAATGTCGGTATCGCCCGCACTCGACCCGAGCCCATCGACTGCAACTGTTCGCGGTATTCTTCCCAGAGATCCTCGATCGCCTGTCGGGTCAACGCGGCAATGATGGGCAGGACCAGCAGGGTCTGCGCGATAACCATGGCAGTGGGTGTGAACAGAAGTCCAAACTGACCCAGCGGGCCGGCTCTTGAAAGGCTCAGATAGACGAGCAGCCCGGCCACCACGGGCGGCAGTCCCATCAAGGCGTTCAGCAACGTAATGACCAGGCCCCTTCCGGGGAACCGGAACAAGGCAATGGCCGCCCCCAGGGGCAACCCCATGAGACTCGCGACGAGGACCGCGCTCAAGCTTACCTGAAGCGACAACTGGATGATGCCGAACAGGGCGGGATCCCCGGAGAGGATCAGCGAAAGCGCCAGGGTAAAGGGGTCGTGGTTGTTCAATGGAATCTCTGCACTGCATAATTCCAGCAGAATAACGGACTCTTCTAGGCAGGATGGCCAGATCTGAAAAGGAATCCACCAAAGACGTGAATATGCAACCGCGCGAAGAACTGATGACCACCGCCGAGGTTGCGGAGTATCTTCGCCTGGGTGAGCGCAAGATTTACGAACTCGTGCGCGAGCGAGTCATTCCCTGCGTGCGCGTGACCGGCAAGCTACTGTTCCCGCGCCAGGCCATCGATCTCTGGCTGATGAACCATCTGGAGAGCGACGAAACGGTGATTCGCGATGCGCCCGCTATCGTGGCGGGGAGTCATGACCCGCTCTTGGAGTGGGCGGCAAGGGAATCAGCGTCGGATCTTGCACTGCTTCTGAATGGTAGCGTCGACGGGATCAGGCGGCTACTTGCGAACGAGGCCCAGGTGATCGGATTTCACCTTATTCATGAAGACGGCAGTTGGAACAATCCGGCCCATTGCGGTCTGGGTGGGTTGCGCGATCTGGTGACCATCGAGTGGGCGCGGCGTACCCAGGGATTGATTGTCGCCCCGGGCAATCCCCTGCAAATCCTTGACGTCCGGGTCCTTGCCAATCCCGGGATACGCGTGCTTCGGCGGCAGCAGGACGCCGGTGCCGACGTTCTGCTGCGCGCATTGCTGACGCAGGCAGGCATGACACTGGACGATGTTCGCGCGCTGGAACATTGTGCACTGACCCACGATGACCTTGCTCTCGAGGTACTGCGTGGCGGGGCGGACTGCGGTCTCGGCATCGAGGCCGCGGCACGGCGCCATGGGCTGGATTTCGTTCCGGTTTGCCAGGAGCGCTTCGACCTCGGCATGCGTCGCCGCACGTATTTTCAGCCGCAGCTTCAGACCTTGTTGCGGTTCGCGAGGACAGAGCGCTTTCGCAGCCGGGCGGAATCCCTGGGCGGCTACAATCTCGGCGGGCACGGCCAGGTGCGGTACAACGCTTGAAGGTCCGTCCCAACCACTGGGGCAGCCGGGCACCGGGCGCGCCGTAATCGTTGATGTATCATGGCTTTCCCGTACGAGTCCCGCGCAGGGTGCCGTGAGGCGCGGCCGAAACGTACCGATCCAGCGCCGGCCACAGACCCACCTGGCCACCGGGCCACGAAA
>JAABSN010000181.1 GCA_011390385.1 Thioalkalivibrio nitratireducens
ATGGCATGCCGGATCGGGTTGATCAGCGACGACAGTTCCCAGGCGCGGTCGGTTTCGCCCAGTTCGGCGAAGGCCATGACGGCCCAGACCGCCCCGTGGGTATACTGCCCGCCGTTTTCGCGCACGCCGGGCGGGTAGCCTTTGATGTAGCCGGGCTCGAGTGCGGAGTCCGCAAACGGCGGATCGAAGAGCCGGATCAGCTGCAGGTCGCGCCGCACCAGGCGCCGATCCACCTGCTCCATGGCTTGCTGCGCCCGTTCGGCAGGCGCCGCGCCCGACAACACGGCCCAGCTCTGCGCGATGGAGTCGATCTGGCACTCCTCGTTGGTGGCCGAGCCGAGCGGCGTGCCGTCGTCGAAGTAGGCGCGCCGGTACCACTGGCCATCCCACCCATTCGCTTCGATATTCCGCCGCAACTCTGCGGCTTGCTTGGTGCATTGGTCGGCGAACGCGCCATCGTCCCGACTGCGCGCCAGCTCCGCGAAGGTCTGCAGCACATGGCATAGGAAAAACGCCAGCCATACACTTTCGCCACTGCCTTTGGCCCCGACGCGGTCCATGCCGTCGTTCCAGTCGCCGCTGCCGATTAGAGGCAGGCCGTGGTCGCCGAAGCGCAGGCCGTGGTTGATCGCCCGGGTGCAATGCTCGTAGAGTGTGCCGGATTCCGCCGAACGCTGCGGCAGATCGTAGTAGGATTCCTCGTCGGCGTTCAGCGGTCGGCCTTCGAGGAACGATGCATGTTCGTCGAGCACCCCCGTGTCGCCGGTTCGTTTCACGTACCGGCAGGCGGCGTAGGGCAGCCAGAGGTAGTCGTCGGAGCAATGCGTGCGCACGCCGCGGCCGCTGGGCGGATGCCACCAGTGCTGCACATCGCCTTCGATGAACTGGCGGCCCGCGCAGCGCAGCAGGTGCTCGCGGGCTGCGGCCGGCGCGGCATGGAGCAGCGCCGCCGTATCCTGGAGCTGATCGCGGAACCCGTAGGCCCCGCCGGACTGGTAATACCCGCTGCGCGCCCAATAACGGCCGGCCAGCGTCTGGTATTCGAGCCAGCCGTTGACCAGGAGGTTCACGGCGGGGTCGGGCGTTTCGGCATATACCACGCCCAGGGTCTCCTTCCAGAATTTCCAGACACTCTCCAGGGCCTGGCGGGCATTGGCCTGGCTGCCGAACCGGCGGATCAAGCGATGCGCCTCCTCGGCATCGTCTCCGGCACCCAGCACGAAGACCAGTGTCCGCTCGTCACCGTCGGCCAGCTCGATTCCTGCCTGTATGGCCGCGCAGGGGTCGAGCCCCGCGCCGGTGCGCCCGGACAGGTGCGCCTGCCGCATGGCCCCCGGGTCGGCCGGTGTGCCGTTGCGCCCCAGGAATTCCGTGCGACTGCCGGTGACGGTTCGGTCGGCATCGCTGACGTTGACGAACACGGTCTTGCCGGCGAACTCGGGGCTGTAGACATTGCGGGCAAACAGTGCGCCCGTGACCGCGTCGACGGAGGTGGCGACGTGCATCTGGTTCGTATGCCGCCACTCGCCGAGCACCCACTCCCAGTAGCCGGTAAGCGTCAAATGACGGGCCCGGCCCGAACGGTTGCGCAGCTTCGCAACCACCAGTTTCACGGGTGCATCGATGGCGACGTAGGTCCACAATTCCGAGCTGATTCCGAACTGCGTATACTCAAACACACTGTAGCCGAATCCATGACGGCATACGTAGGTCCCGCTGCCCCGCGCCGGCAGGGGGGACGGCGACCAGAACTGCCCGGTTTCTTCGTCGCGGATATAGAATGCCTCGCCGCCGGCATCGAGGACCGGATCGTTGTGCCAGGGGGTGAGCCGGAACTCGTGGGCGTTGTCCACCCAGGTGTAGGCGCTCCCGCTTTCGCTGACCACTGTGCCGATGTTTGCGTTGGCCAGGACGTTCGACCACGGGGCGGGCGTGGTCCGTCCCGGATCCAGCGAGACGACATACTCCCGGCCGTCGGGGGTGAAACCACCGAGTCCGTTGAAGAATACGCGCTCGCGCGGTGGCGGCTCCGACTGGGTTGCCGGCAGCTTTGCGCGGGTTGACTGGAACGGTGGCATCTTGGGTGTCGGCGGTCGGGCCCGGTCGGCCTGCTCGCCCAGGGTTTCCGCGCTGTCGGTGAGGACCACGCGGGCGACGGTCTGCAGCAGTATCCGTTCCTCTTCCGACAATTGCCCGCTGCGTCTCAGGAATATACCCCCGGGCTTGTCCAGCCGCTGGGCTTCCGTGCCGGCGGCGATCAAGCCCAGGACGCGCTCCTGGAGCACCTGCCGATAGCCGGAGAAATCTTCATTCAAAATGACCAGGTCGACCTGCAGGCCTTTCTCATGCCAGTAGGCGTGCGCCTTGAGGAGATCCTGCACCAGCCCGATCCGGTGGATGTCGGCAATCCGGAGCAGGATGATCGGCAGGTCGCCGGAGATGCCGAATGTCCACAGTCCGGACTGTCCGAGCCGGTTGCGGGTGATGATGTCAGTGCCCGCGCGATGTCTTGGGCTGGCGTAAATGATCGAGCCGGCCAACTGCATGTAGGTCTGGGCATCGGCTTCGGTCGCCTGCAACTGGTGCAGCACGAGCTGGCTGTGCGACCAGGCCATGTCGAAGGCGCGCGCCGCAAAGCTGGGCTCGCGGTATTTGTCGATCAACGCCAAGGCTGCCGCGCGGGTCTCGGCCATGCCCGTGACGATGTGCCAGTTGGCGGAGGTGTCGGGGTCGATGGCGATGCCGCGGCGAATTGCGACAATCGGATCGAGCACCGCGCCGTCGGTGCCGGACAGCGGGTCGAGGGTGTCGAACGCGGCCGGATCGGCCACCGAGCGGCATCGGCCGATGAACCGGGCCCGGTCGGTCTCAAAGGATGCCTTGCCCGCCGGTGCGCCCTGGGCGGTCATCAGGTGGAACAGCCAGGGCGGGTTCTCGCCCGGTGTCCGGGGGCGCCGCGTGCAGAGAATAGCCTGCGATTCGGGGAGAATTTCGGTCTGCACGAACAGATTGCTGAAGGACGGATGCGCCAGGTCGGTGTTCAATGGTGCAAGCACGACTTCCGCATAACTGGTCAACTCGATAGTGCGCGTCCTGGACGCGAAATTGGTGAGCGTGAAGCGGCGGACTTCGACATCGTCCTCGGGAGAAACGGCGATTTCGGTGTGGGTCTCGATCTCTTCGTCGTGGCGGCGATACTCGGCGCGGCCCTGGACGAAGATCGCCTCGCAGCGTTTGGCGGCATGCCGCGTGGGATGATGGGCTGCCGACCATAGCACCCCCGTTTCGGTGTCACGCAGATAGCAGAACGTTCCCCAGTTGTCGCGCGTGGTGTCCTCGCGCCAGCGAGTCACAGCCATGTCGCGCCATCGGCTGTACCCGCCACCCGCCTGGGTGACCAGCACCTGGTAGCGGCCGTTGGACAGCAGATGCACATGCGGTACCGACGTGTGCGGTGTGGCAAAGACGCGCAGGGTGGCGGCGGGAACTTCCGGCGGGCGCCGCGCGGCATTCACCTCGGCCGCGTGCGGATGCAGCGGGGACACAACCTTGGGAATGCGCTCGTGCAGCAGGAGTTCCGACGCCTTGAAGGTCGGCTCGGACAGGAAGCGGCGCTGCATGGGCCGGTCCAGAAGCAGGTGCGTGAGCGCCAGCAGGCTCATTCCCTGGTGATGCGCCATGTGGCTGAGCAGCGGCGCGGCTTGCCGACCGCGGGGAACCCTCACCGGCGTGAAATCGATGGCTTCGTAGAACCCATAGGCGCCGCGACAGCCGATGCGGGCCAGCCTTTCCAAATTGCGGCAGGCTTCCCCGGGTTCGACCATCAAAGCCAAAGCCGAGGCGTAGGGCGCGACGACCAGGTCCTCGGCGAGGCCGCGCTTCAGTCCGAGGCCCGGCACGCCGAATGCGCCATACTGGTAGACACCGCCGGTGTCGGTGATGTTGTAGCACGACTCGGAAATTCCCCATGGCACGCCGCGCTGGCGTCCATACTCGATCTGCCGGGCCACGACCGACCGGCAGGTCTGGTCGAGCAATGTATGTTCGTAGGTCGGCATGACCAGCAGGGGCATGAGGTACTCGAACATCGATCCGCTCCACGACAGCAGCGCCATCGCGCCCCCGTGGGTGGTGGCCTGCCGTCCGAGGGCAAACCAGTGCTCCGGCGGCAGTTGATCCCGGGCGACAAGGATAAAACTGGCCAGGCGTGCCTCCGAGGCAAGCAGATCGTAATAGGCCGGATCGCGGCGGCGTTCATCAACGTTGTAGCCGATGGCGAGCAAATCGCGGGCGGGATCGTAGAGGAACGCGAAGTCCATGTCGGCCAGCTCGTCGCAGCGCCGGGCAAGCCGGTCAATTCTGCGCAGGCGCTCGGCGGCCGCCTCGCCGCCGGTCGATGCTGCCAAATCCCGCAGCGTCGGCATGCGCTCGAAGCGCCCGGGATTGGGAACCAGCCGCTGGAGTTCCTCGTGCGTGGCGCGGCACTGCCGCAGGAGTGCCTGTGCCCAGGCCTGCTGTTCCGCATCGCCTTCGTCGGGCAGGGCGGCGATTTCACGGTCCAGTTCGCGCAGCAGGGCCAGGGTGGCCGACAGTTGATTTTCCGGCCATCCGACCTCCTGCCGTCCGGCGTTCTCTCCGCTGTCGGCCAGGGTGGCCAGTTTCTTCCGAACGGGTGCGGAGGCCGGTGTCGACAGCATGTCTGCGGTGTCGCGCAGTCCCGCCAGCAGGCGCGGAGACACGATGGGCTGACTCTTCAGCTCCAGCAGACCGGCCCGCAGAGTGGCCAATGCCCCGACGAGATTGCCGCTGTCCACGGTCGACACGTAGTGCGGGGGCAGCACGTCGAGCGTGCGGGTGTCGTACCAGTTGTAGAAATGCCCCCGGTAGCGGTCGAGACGGTCCATGGTGCCGAGGGTTTTCTCCGTGCGGTCGAGCAGTTCGCCGCCGGCCAGATAGCCGAAATCGGCGGCCGCCAGATTGGCCAGCAGGGCCATGCCGATGTTGGTCGGCGACGTGCGTGAGGCGATCAGCAGTTCCGGTTCTTCCTGAATATTGTCGGGCGGCAACCAGTTTTGCTCCGCATTGACGAAGGTGTCGAACCAGTGCCAGGTCTGGCGTGCCACGCCGCGCAGGAAGGTTTTCTGCGTGTCCGACACCTGCGGGCGCACCGGCCCGATCGGCAGACTGATCCACCACGCGACGGCAGGGGAGACCAGCCACAGCAAGAGCAGCGGTGCGCTGATGGCCAGCTCGGCGGGATGCGCCAGTGCCAGACCGGCAATGGCGACTGCGGCGAGCGCGGGTGCAGCCCACATCTCGCGAATGAAATCGGCCGGTGTGCTGCACGTGTTGCGCCTGGCATAGCGCCGGGTGTGCCAGAGCAGCAGGCCACGCCGGGTAAAGAGCATGCGGCCGCCGGATGCAAGAACCGCGTCCAGATGGATCACCGCGCGGTACGGCAGGGTGCAGAGTTCCAACCCGGCCTCCGCCAACTGTCGGCCCAGCGATTTGAAAAGGGTTCGCACATGCATGGGCCACGTGCGTTCCCGGGGCTTCCGAGCCCCTTCGATAGCGGTTGCGATCAGCACGGGAAGCAACAGCAAAGCGAGCACGAACAGCGTCCAGAATCCGGTTGGCATCGATGCCGCTGCCCAGCCACCGAGCAACAGGAGCAACAGGGCGGGCGGCACCAGGCTGCGCCGCAGATTGTCGAAAATCTTCCACCAGGCCAGCGCGGTGAGCGTGTTGCGGCGCCGGGTGCCGAACGGTCCGAGCACGCGCGGCAGGAGCCATCCGGCAATCTGCCAGTCGCCGCGGATCCAGCGGTGGCGACGGCTCATTTCCGCCGTGAAGCTGGCGGGGTGATCCTCGTGCAGCTCCACATCGGCAACCAGAGCCGACCGGGCATAGCTGCTTTCGATCAGGTCATGACTGAGAATGAGGTTCTCCGGGAAGCGGCCAGCTGTGGCGCGACGGAAGGCATCCACGTCGTAGAGGCCCTTGCCGACATAGGTCCCCTCCGCAAAAAGATCCTGGTACACGTCGGACACTTCGCGCGTGTAGGGATCGATGCCGGCCTCGCCGGCGCTGAGCCGGGCGAAACGCGACCGGTTGGCGGCCAGCAGGCCGATGGGGGTGCGCGGCTGCAAAATGGCGTAGCCCTCGGCGATGCGGCCCGCGGCCGGGTCGAAACGCGGTCGGTTCAAGGGGTGGGCGATGGTGCCGATGAGCTTGCGGGCGGCGTCGCGCGGCAGATCCGTATCGGTATCCAGCGTGAGGACGTAGCGAATGGTTGGCCACAGCGCCGGGTCGCTGACGATCTCGGAGAACGGTTCGGTTTCACCGCCGCGCAGCAATTCGTTGAACTGCTCCAGTTTGCCGCGCTTGCGCTCGTAGCCCATCCACAGGCGTTCATGCGGGTTCCAGACGCGTGGCCGGTGGAACAGATGGAAGACGGATGTCGCGCCGGCACCGTAGTGCGCATTCAGCGAGCCGATGCCGTCGCGCACCTGGGCCAGCAAATCCGCATCCTCGGGTTCGGTTGCCTCGGCTGCATCGCGGAAATCGGTGAGCAGTGCGAAGAACAAATTCGGGTCGCGATTGCCAAGGTAGCGGATCTCCAGACTTTCCAGCAGCCCGGCGACGGATTCCGTACTGGTCAAAAGGGTGGGAATGACCACCATGGTCCGTTCACCTGCCGGAATGCCTTTCGAAAAGTCCAGGCGTGGCAGCAGGCGCGGCCCAATCAGCAGATTCGTCAACTGGTTGACCAGTGCAACAGCCATCCCCGACGCGCCAAGGCCTGCGAGTGCCGTCAGCAGC
>JAABSN010000182.1 GCA_011390385.1 Thioalkalivibrio nitratireducens
CCCGCTGCTGACCGACAACCTCACCCGGCTGGAAAACGAGTGGCTGCTGATCGACGGCGAGACAGTCCACCGCGCCGAGTTCTCCCACCGGGTCTGGTCGGCCGGCGAAATCGCCGCCCTGCTGGCGCGCTGCGGCTTCGACGTCCATGGCATTTACGGGGACTGTCGGGGTGGGCTTTACGATCTGGAAGCCGAGCGGCTGGTGGTGATCGCGGGGCGGGGCGAAATCAGCGCGCGATGAAAAAAGTCCGCGTTCGCTTGTAGTAATCAACAGGACCCTTTTTCGACAGGAGTCGTCATGACCCTTCCACACCCACACCGAACGACGATAGTGGCCTTCAGCCTGCTGCTGATGCTTGCGCTGAGCGGCTGTGACCTGGGCGACGATGAATCATCCGGCGAAAAGCACGTACTGCGCGTTTACGATGTTTCTCACCTGGAGACTGAATACCTGGAAGGCCGCCTTTATAGGCTGCTCTCGGGCGACCATCCGGCGCTGCGCGGGCGAGCGCAGTTACTCGATGAGGCGCGGCTAGCGGTGAATGGATCCATTCATTTGCAAGAGGAAATCGCGAGCCTGTTGGCCAGCCTGGGGCAACCGGCCTTTACAGAAGAAGACTCACTCGAACGCGAGTATCGTCTGCAGTTCTGGCGTCTCGGTCTGTCTCCACAACAGAACGATCAGGAATTGCCCGCTGGACTGGAACCTGTTTCAGACGCAGTCAGCGCTCATTTTCCAGACCACGGCACTCAGGTACATGACTTCGTTGAAACATTCGGAAGCACTTCGGGCACCAACTTGCTTTTTGAGTCGGGCGTCGGAACCATGGTCCATATCCGAAGCCTGAAACTCCAGCCAGCCGGAGCGCATGTAATCGCGGAAATCAGCGCTCCTTCACCCCCCAACGTAGTCGGGGATTTTGTGAGTTTCACCATCAACCGAAACCTTAAGGCCGGTCAGCCATTGATTCTGGGCAGGCTTCAGGGTGGTCTCGAGAACGATCTCCCGGTCTACCAGGTACTGGTCGCGAGAATGGACTGGAACGACTGAAGCGGAATCGGCGGCCGTGGCCCTGTCAGCGGAAGCGCTCGAGGCGGCTTATCGAAGGCTCGAGCAGCCCGTCTTCAACTATCTTTTTCGCTGGTTCTGGGACGCGGGCGTGTGCGAAGACCTTATCCATGATGCCTTCGAGCGCTTGTGGAAAAAGCGCGAGCGCATTGATCCTGAGCGGATCGACGCACTGGTCTGGACCAGCGTGATCAACCTGGCCCGCAATCATCATGCCCACGGCAAGCGCTGGCGCTGGTTGCCGCTTCCTGCACCCTTGATCGGCAGGAACAATCCGGAGACCGAAACCGAACTTGATCTCAGGGACCGTCGCCTGCGCCGGGCCCTGGATCAACTGCCCGACCCGTCGCGCGAAGTGCTGTTGCTGGAGCTGTATGCGGGGATGAGCAGGGTCGAGATCGCGCTTACCCTGGGCGTTGCCGAAGGTACGCTGGCCTCACGCAAACACACGGCTATCGCTCGACTTCGACGCCTGCTGGAGGAGCCTGAATCATGACCATCGAACGCTATTTCCGCGAACTGCAGCCACCGGCCGGCGGATTCGAGCGGCTGAAGGCGCGACTTGCACGACCCGAACCCAAGCGCGAGTGGTTCCCCCGGCTGGCTGTCGCCAGCTTTGCCTCCATTGCATTCTTAATGGCCTTGCTGTGGCCGGTCCTGGACAAGGTTCGTCAGGAGCGGCAAGCCCTGGCAGAACTGGAAACGATCTTCATGGAAGCCCGCATTCCGCCGCTGATGATCGACGGCAAAGAGCCGATCCGGCTCGAACTGCAGCGCAATGACGTGGTCGCTTTCTGGCTGGAGCCGGATTCGCCGTGAGTCAGGCCGTCTGCAAGGGAAAGCCGAAGCGGCATTGCACCTAAGCACCAAGCCTCGGTCCATGTCATCCCGGCCAAAGCGCCGGGATCTCACAGATAGCCAAGACCCCGGATCAAGTCCGGGGCGACAAGGTATAGGAAGGCCTCGGGTCAGGTCCGGGGGACAGGTTGCAGGAGAGGTTCGACACGGTCTGCAATAGAATGAACGCTGATTAGCAAGAGATGAACCCATGACCAAAATCGAACGCAGCGAAGCCGAATGGCGCGAGCGCCTGGACGAGGAAACCTTCCGCGTGACCCGCCAGGCCGGGACCGAGCGGCCGTTTACCGGCCAGTACAACGACCATTTCGAAGAAGGCGTGTATCACTGCGCGTGCTGTGATCATCCGCTGTTCGATTCGGGCTCGAAGTTTCATTCCGGCTGCGGCTGGCCCAGCTACCACGGCGAACTCGAACAGGCCGGCATAAAGCAGCGCCTGGACACCACGCACGGCATGCGCCGGATCGAGCTGCTGTGCCCGAAATGCGACGCCCACCTGGGCCATATCTTCAACGACGGCCCGCCGCCAACCGGTTTGCGCTACTGCATCAACTCCGTCTCGCTGCGATTCAAGCCTTCATCAGCCTGAGGCCGCGCACGGGACCCGCCATCCTTCAGCGATCAGGCTCATCTGAGGCCTGATGTAAAGTTCCGCCGGTCAAAATTCCAAAGAAGCCCGCAGGTCGTCATGCTGAAAGGCCGAGGCCATGCGCTCGATCTGCCGAGCACTGAAACCGGCTCTCTCTGCCTCAGCACGCCAGCCTGCGACTGCCTGCCCCACCTGCCTGGCAATTTCCTGAGCCTCAGCATCCTTCAGGCCAAAGTAGCCCGCAACGTCAAGCGCAAGCCCGAGGGCTGCCGTCCCGTCGTCTAGGTCTATTGCAGTAGACAGAATACGGGGTTTGATATCCACAGGAACCGGATTCAGATCGTAGGCGGGGGCAAGGCGCCAGCCATCAGGCCCGGCATACAAAAACCCATGATTGCGCAAGTGGTCATCAGTATTCGAGATCAGAATATTGAAGACGATACGACGCCAAAGAAGCTGCATATCGGCCTTGGGTGCGGCGCCATACTGGCGAAGTGCGTCGACGAACTCCATGTAGCTTCGCGTCTCGTTGTCGGTGGCGCCCAGCATGCTCATGGCGGATAGGAACGGGACTCTTTTGTTCTTGACCCTGTCAAAGCGCCGCAACAGCAGAACGGTTCTGCCGCCAAGGTTTTCCAGCCGCCAGCCAGGTACAGGGATGGCGGCGTTTTCAGCAAGCCGAAGGGCAACAGCCTCCCAGCGCACGACGTCAAGCTCATCATCCCGATGGGGAAATTTTGCAATGAGGAGATGGCCGTCAGCATCCCTGACCGAGGCTTTGGGACGCGCTCCGCCAAGAGATGATCCCGGCGCCAGCAAAAGCCGCAAATCCTCATCCGTATCAGCGTCTCCAGCCACACGCTCGGCAGCAGACAGGAGGCGTGGCAGATCTACAAGCGGCGGAATGGGAAAAGCAGTATTCGCCGCCAAAAAAGGCCCACCTGGATCCATGGCAAAACGCAGAGCGCCCTGACGGGCTTCATCATTTACGTTGAGTAAAAAATCTATCTCCCTCAGTGCTCGCGGCGTCTCGCCAGCTTGCCCAGCGCGCCGCCGCTCGGCTCGGCGCATGAGAACCCGCCCCCAACGGTCGGGGGCAGAATCCCCAATTGCACCAAACAGCGGTTTGTCTCTCGGCGTATGAAAAGGGCCAGGGCCCAGCTGAAGAGCAGGCTCGAGGGCAAATCGATCATCACGCGCCAACCAGCTGTCGTCATATTCAAAGGAGGCGCTGTCCCTTCCCTTCCTCATTCGCGCCCACAGACGGCCCACAAGAACAGGCTTGCCGTCCAGATCAATGAAAACCAATGCCTGAGTCTCCATCAGGAATCACCCTTCTGGTCGCTGGACTTGCCGGATCGTCTAATGCGTTGGGGCAGGCTCTCTTCTTCAAGATCCTGCCCAACCGGGTCGTTCTTGATGTCTGCGAGATCACCCAAGCCCTGATGCAGGCCAAGGGCAAAGAGAATCGTGGTGTAGTTTCCCAATGAGACGCCAGGATCGCCCTTTTCTACTTTGTGCAGGGTCATCCGGCTGACGGACGCCCGCTCGGCGAGAATTTTCGTGGGAATCCGGCGCCGCAACCGGGCTGCTCGTATATCTGTACCCAGCTTCCTCAGAACCCGACGAACGGGCAGCGGAAGGTCTGTGTTCTTTCGAAACTTGGTCATTTAACGTCTATTATATGTTGCTTTAGGTTATTTAAGGTACTTTTTATTGGACGTTAGGTAAAGGCATTCCGCCGCTTCGTTAGCGGTCGTTCCAAGACCGTCAATTGTGTGAGGTGTTAGCCGGGACGAAATTCGTTGCCGACCGCGACCTTTTCCTCGGCCGGAGCGTCTATGCATTGACATGAACTTCTCCCGGCCTCTCGACGACCTCAGCCTGGCAGCGCTGAAAAAGCGCTGCCGCAAGACCCAGGAGCGGGTCTACCTCGACTATTCCCGTGCGGCCTGGACGCTGGGCGTGCGCTTGAGCGGCTGTGAGGCCCAGGCCTGGGATGCGGTCCAGGCCGGCTTTGTTCGCGCCTTCGAGCGCATCGGCCAGCTGCGTGACCCAGCCGCCTTCGGGCCCTGGCTGCGCCGGCTGATCGTCAACCAGGTGATGGATCAGCACCGCCGGCGCTTCGAAGCGCTGCCGGTAGACCATGAGACCGCCAGCGACGAGCCCTGGCGCGACGCCGGGCTGGACCTGGAACAGGCGCTGATGCGCCTGGATCCCATGGACCGCTCGGTGCTCTGGCTACACGATGTCGAAGGCCTGACCCACTCGGAAATCGCCGAGCTGTCCGGCCAGACCGCGTCGTGGTCGAAGTCGCGCCTGAGTCGCGCCCGCGCGCGTATCCGCCCGCTGCTGGAAGGCCATAGCCCGAGCCGCGAAAAACACGAGGTGAATAGCAATGAAACGGTCTGAAGCTGACCATCAGTTGCCCGACGAATCGGCCGCTCAGCCCATCGCTGAACTGCATGACCTGCCGCAACTCTCGCCGCCGCCGGCGCTGTGGGCGGCGGTTCGCGACCAGATGGACCAGCAGGCGCTTGCTCGCCGTTCGCGCCGCCGGGGCTGGATGATCTCCGGCCTGGCCGCCGCGCTGGCGCTGGCGGTCGGGATCGGCGTATTCACTACCCCATCAACGCAGCCACCGGCGCTGGATACCGCCTCGTCAACGCCCGCAAGTACCGAGCTGATCCAGGTCCGCCAACTCTCCGCACTGCTCGAGGCCCGTCTGCGCCAACAACAGGTCGGAGCCGTCAGCACCGGGGCGCTGGAAAGCCTGGTCTACCTGGAAAACGAACTCGGCTGGCTGGACATCCGCCTGGCCAGCCAGCCCGGGGATCTCGAACTGTGGCAGCGCCGCATCGAGCTCCTCGACGAAATGAATCGACTGTACAGCCGCAACCACTGGCAGACCCAAATGAAGCTGACGAGCCTCTAGGGGTCGACTCGAGCACCATTATTCTTGGAGGAAAACGATCATGAACTTTGGCAACAGAGACTGGAAGGCTTTCTTTATCGCACTGGCCCTTTGCGCCACGCCGGCCCTGGCCGACGAACAACCCCCCAGCCAACTTGAACAGGTTCAGGCACAGCTGGAGGCGGCCCGGATGGAGGTCGCCGAGGCCGCTCAGAAACTGGCCAGACTGCAGCGCGAACTGGCCGAATCCGAAGGTGGAAGCCGTGTCTGGGTCCTTCCCGACGACGAAAATCAGGCCGACGGTCAAGAGCGGACCGTCGAATTCGCTCGGACCACGGTCTTGAGCGCATTCCCGCCGCGCCTGGGCGTGCTGCTCGGTGATGCCGAGTCGGGCGACGGTAATCGGATCATTGGGGTTACGCCCGGCAGCGGCGCCGAGGCCGCCGGCCTCCGCCAGGACGACCGTCTGATCTCGGTCGCCGGACGGGATGTGCGCGATAACACCATCCAGACCGTGCGCGAGGCACTGGCCGACATCGAGCCCGGCGAGGCCGTCGACGTCATGATCCAGCGCGGCGAGGGTACCGAACTGGTCATGCCCGTCGAGGTTGGATCAGCCATCCGCGACATCACCATCATCGGCCAGCGACTCGGCTCGATGGGCGCGGAAATCGAGCGCGAGATCTTTCGCGGACTCGAACGCCTGGACAACATGCCACCTTTCCCCGCACCCCCAATCCCTCCGCGCCTGGCCGGACTGGGCCAAGAGACCGACCTGGTCAGCAACCATGCCGGCCTGGCCGACTACTTCGGAACCGAGCAGGGCGTTCTCGTGCTGCGCATCGCCGAGGACAATCCGCTCCAACTGCGCTCCGGCGATGTCATCCTGGAAATCGACGGTGAGGCGGTTGCGCGCCCGGTCGATGTCGGCCGGATGGTGATGATGCGCGAGGCCGGCGAGGAAGTCTCGCTCGAGCTGATGCGGGCCGGTCGGCGGGTCGAGCTCGTCGGCACGATTCCCGAATCGAGTCTGCTCGGTTCAGCCATCCGGGCCGGCTTGCGAAATGTCGGCGAGCCGCCAAGCACGCCGGCACCGCCGCCACCGCCCGGCACCTCGCTGTAGCAGCCGACCCCCGCTACCCGACCAGAATCCCCGCCCAGGCGGCGTTGAGCAAAGACACCAGCGCGCCGGCCAGCACGGCCTTGAGCCCTAGTCGGGCCAGGTCGGGCCGGCGCGCGGGCGCGATGCCGCCGATGCCGCCGATCTGGATGGCGATCGAGGAGAAGTTGGCAAAGCCGCACAGGGCGTAGGTGGCGATCAGGACCGAGCGCTCCGACAGATTGACCTGGGTCTCGGTCAGGGCGACGTAGGCGACG
>JAABSN010000183.1 GCA_011390385.1 Thioalkalivibrio nitratireducens
GCTTGTGCAACGCAAGCCGAAGGCCGCCGCGCAGCTTGTCCTCATCGAACGCAACCCGCTCTCCGCTGCGCTTCACCACCCGCGGCATGCTGAACTCGGCTCGCTCGAAGGTGGTGAAACGGGCGCCACAGGCCTGGCATTCGCGGCGACGCCGGATCTGCTCCTGCTCGGAGCCGGCGGCACGCGAATCGACGACGCGGGTATCGTCGGCGCCGCAGGCCGGGCAGCGCATCGTCCAGTCCTACTCGCCGGAATCGTACACCGGAAACCGGGCGCAGGCGTCAAGCACCTTGTTACGCACGGTCTCGATCACGGCGTGGTTCTCGTGATCGTCCAGCACATCGGCGATCCAGTTCGCGAGCTCGCGGCACTCCTGCTCGCCGAAACCGCGGGTGGTCACCGCCGGAGTGCCGATACGGATCCCGCTGGTTACAAACGGTGGCTGCGGATCGTTCGGAACAGAGTTCTTGTTCACGGTTATGTTGGCCGCACCCAGCGCCGCATCGGCAGCCTTGCCGGTGATACCCTTGTCGATCAGGCTCAGCAGAAAGAGGTGGTTATCGGTGCCACCCGACACGACCTGGTAGCCGCGCTCGATCATGGTCGCCGCCATCGTGCGCGCGTTCGCAACAACCTGTCGCTGGTAGGCCAGGAACTCCGGCTCCATTGCCTCCTTGAATGCGACAGCCTGGGCGGCAATCACGTGCATCGCTGGTCCGCCCTGAGTGCCCGGAAAAACCGCAGACTGGAGCCTGCTCTCGATTTCCGGATTGGACCGCGCAAGGATCAGGCCGCCACGCGGGCCACGCAACGTCTTGTGGGTAGTCGAGGTGACCACGTCGGCGTACGGTACGGGACTCGGGTAGACGTCGGCGGCAACCAACCCCGAAACGTGCGCCATGTCGACCATCAGGTAGGCGCCAACCATGTCTGCGATGGTCCGGAACCGCGACCAGTCCACGGTCCGCGAGTAGGCCGAGAATCCGGCCACGATCAGTTTGGGGCGATGTTCCAGTGCCAGCCGCTCGACCTGATCGTAGTCGATCAGCCCCTCGTCGTTGATGCCGTATTGAAACGACTTGTAAAGCGTGCCGGAGAAGTTGACTCCCAGGCCATGAGTCAGGTGCCCACCGTCGGCCAGCCCCATGCCCAGCAGCGTGTCGCCCGGAGCCAGCAAGGCCATGTAGACCGCTGCGTTGGCTTGCGAACCGGAGTGCGGCTGGACGTTCGCGTAGGCGGCGCCATAGAGCTTCTTCGCCCGCTCGATGGCGAGGTTCTCGGCAATGTCCACGTACTCGCAGCCACCGTAGTAACGCTTGCCCGGATAGCCCTCCGCGTACTTGTTGGTCAACACCGTCCCCTGCGCCTCCATCACCCGGGGGCTAGCGTAGTTTTCCGAGGCAATCAGCTCGATGTGTCTTTCCTGACGGCGCGATTCATTCTCGATTGCTGTCCATAGTTCGGGATCGTAGCCATTGATGCTCATTTCGTTGGAAAACATTGCGGAAACTCCAGGGTAGAGATTCGTGAGGGAAAATCGGGGATGCGTAATATACTCGATTACGGACCATTTTGTGGGCAAAGCGGGAGGCCGGGTGTGATCGCCGTGCTGGTCAGGCTGGGTCTGGGGCGGCTCCATGGCGCCTTCACACAGCGGTCTGCGCCGCGAGCCGGGGAAGCAAACCATTGCGCTGCACGAAAGCCCCACCTCTTGGCCACCGAAGATCACGGCCATTTGCCATCAGCGGGCAAATCGCGCTTGAATCAGCGTTCCGGCACGAATCACCAACGGAGGTAACCGGGATGCATCGATCAATCGCAGGCAGACTGCGCGCTGTCGCCGTCGCTTCCATCGTGGGGCTGGCGATGGCCTTGTCTGCCCAGGCCGACCAGCGTTTCATCACCATCGGCACCGGAGGCGTCACAGGAGTCTACTACCCCACCGGGCAAAACATTTGCCGGCTCGTGAATCGCGACCAGGCCATGCACGGCATGCGTTGCAACGCCGAGAGCACCGGTGGTTCCGTCTTCAACCTGAACTCCATCTCGACCGGCGAAATGGACTTCGGGGTCGCACAATCCGACTGGCAGCATCACGCCTATCACGGTACCGACCGCTTCGCGGAACAGGGAGCCGACACCGAACTGCGAGCGGTGTTTTCGCTGCACCCCGAACCCTTCACTGTCGTTGTCCGCGCCGACAGTGGCATCGAGACTTTCGATGACATCGTCGGCAAGCGGGTCAATGTCGGCAATCCGGGCTCCGGGCAGCGCGGCACCGCCGAGCGGCTGATGGCGGAGTACGGCTGGAGCATGGATGACTTCTCGCTGGCCTCGGAACTGCCCTCCCGCGAGCAGGGCCAGGCGCTCTGCGACAACCGCATCGACGTGATCCTGTTCACCGTCGGTCACCCGTCGGCCGCGATCCAGGAGCCGATCGCCACCTGTGGAGCCCGGATCGTTTCGGTGTCCGGCCCCGTGGTGGACAAGCTGGTCGACGAAACGCCCTATTATTTCCGCGCCACGCTGCCGGCCGGCATGTACCCGGGGCAGGACAACGAAATCGAGACCTTCGGCGTCGGCGCGACCCTGGTCACCTCGACCCGGACCAGCGACAACGCGGTCTACCACCTGACCCGCGCGGTGTTCGAGAACTTCAGCACGTTCAAGGGCATGCACCCGGCGTTCGCGGTGCTGGAGCCCGAGAACATGATCCGCCAGGGCCTGTCCGCGCCGATGCACGAGGGAGCGCTTCGCTACTACCGCGAAGCCGGGATGATGCAGGACTGACCGCTTCCGGCAGCTTCTGACACATGATCGGCGAGCGCAGGAGCCGGGAGATCAGCCCGGCCGAGACCGAGGCGCTGGTCGAACACATGGAAACCGGGGCGCGTCGCCCCGGTTCTTCGACCCGACTGCTCATCTACCTGACGGCCCTGAGCTGGTCGCTGTTCCAGCTCTGGATCGTCTCGCCACTGCCCTACTCACTGGGTTTCGGAGTCGTTCCCGAGACCCAGGCGCGATCGATCCATCTCGCCTTCGCGGTCTTCCTCGCGTTCCTGCTATTCCCGGCGCGCCGTCCTTCGGCGCGTGGGCCGCATCTCGCAGCAGCCTTCTATCTGATCCTCGGGCTCGGGCTCTGGCTGCTGGCGTGGCAACAACACCAGTCCGGACAACCCTGGGTCCCGGTCTACCTGCTGATGGGGGCAACCACCATTGCACTGGCCTGGCCCACCTGGCGGGTGGCAGCACTGGAGCGTATCCCGACAGTGGACTGGCTGCTGGGGCTCGCAGCGGCCTTCGCGGCGGGCTACCTGTTCCTGTTCCATCAGGAACTGGCCCAGCGCCCGGGCCTGCCGCAATTCGCGGACATGCTCGCGGCCGGCATCGGAATGCTGCTACTTCTGGAGGCCACTCGCCGCGTGCTCGGACCGGCCCTGATGGTCATCGCCGGAATCTTTCTCATCTACACCTTTGCCGGCCCATGGATGCCCGACATGCTGGCGCACCGCGGCGCATCATTCGGCCGGGCGATGTCGCAGCAGTGGCTGTCCAACGAAGGGGTGTTCGGCATTGCCCTGGGCGTGTCCACCAGTTTCGTATTCCTGTTCGTGCTCTTCGGCGCCTTGCTGGAACGCGCGGGCGCCGGTGGTTATTTCATCCGGGTCGCCTTTTCGCTCCTGGGGCACTTGCGCGGCGGCCCCGCCAAGGCCGCGGTGGTCGCATCCGGGCTGACTGGTGTGGTCTCCGGCTCCTCGATTGCCAACGTGGTGACCACCGGCACTTTCACCGTGCCACTGATGAAACGTACCGGATTCTCGAGCGCCAAGGCGGGCGCGGTGGAGGTGGCGAGCTCCGTCAACGGCCAGTTGATGCCGCCGGTGATGGGCGCGGCCGCGTTCCTGATGGTCGAATACGTCGGCATTCCCTACGTGGAGGTGATCAGGCACGCGTTCCTGCCGGCACTGATCGCCTACATCGCGCTTCTCTATATCGTGCACCTGGAAGCGATGAAGGCCGGATTGCAGGGCCTGCCCCGGCGCCACCCGACCGGCCCGGCGCGCGGTCTGTTGAACCTGGGCCTGTCGGCCAGCGGCGTGCTGGTGCTCGCTGGCATCGTTTACCATGGTCTGGGCTGGATCAAGACCGTCGCCGGCGAGCACTCGTTCTGGGTGATCGGTACCTTGATCGGAGCGACCTATCTCCTGCTCCTGTGGCTGGCGAGCCGCGTCCCCGATGCGGAAGCGGAAATGGACCCGAACATCACCGAGGTTCCTGATCCGGGTCCGACTATCCGCGGCGGTCTGCACTTCCTGCTGCCGGTGGTGGTTCTGGTTTGGGCACTGGTGGTGGAACGACTGTCACCCGGTCTGTCGGCCTTCTGGGCGGTCCTGTTCCTGGTCGGGATCCTGTTGACCCAACGCCCGTTGACCGCATTCTTCCGCGGCCACGGAAACTATCGCCGCGCCGTTGCCGACGGAATCGTGGAACTCGGGGACGGCCTGGTGCAGGGGGCGCGCAACATGATCGGCATCGGCGTCGCAACCGCCGCCGCGGGGATCATCGTCGGCACGGTCGCGATGACAGGCATCGGCCTGGTGATGACCGACCTGGTCGAGCTGCTCTCCGGCGGCAACCTGATGCTGATGCTGCTGCTGACCGCAGTGATCTGCCTGGTCCTGGGCCTCGGACTGCCGACCACCGCGAACTACATCATCGTCGCCACGCTGATGGCGCCGGTGATCGTCGACCTCGGGGCACAGAACGAATTGCTGATCCCATTGATCGCCGCGCACCTGTTCGTGTTCTATTTCGGCATCATGGCCGATGTCACGCCACCAGTGGGGCTGGCCTCGTTCGCCGCTGCCGCAGTCGCGCGCGCGGACCCGATCCGCACCGGCATCCAGGCCTTCTGGTACAGCCTGCGCACCGTTACCCTGCCCTTCGTGTTCGTGTTCAACACCCAGTTACTGCTGATCGGCGTCGATAGCCTGTGGCAGTTGGGGCTGACGTTCTTCGGGTCACTTGCGGGCATCCTGGTATTTGCCGCCGCTACCCAGCACTTCCTGCTGATACGCAACCGCGTCTGGGAGACCGCGCTGCTGTTGCTGGTCGCATTGACGCTGCTCGTTCCCGGCGTCTGGATGGACCAGATCCATCCGCCGCTGGCATCATTGCCCGCCACCGAAATCGAAGCCATCGCCGCGGCAGCGCCCGGACAGGGCCACCTGCGGCTGGACGTTTCAGGCTACGATCTGGACGGCGAGGAAGTCATCCGCAGAGTGATGCTGCCACTGGGCGACCCGGCCCCCGGACGCGAGCGGCTGACCGCCGCCGGACTCGGCCTGATGACCCTCGGCGACCAGGTCAGCGTCAGCTTCGTGCGTTTCGGCAGCCCCGCCGAACGCCTCGGAATCGAGAGCGGCGCCCGGGTAACCAACGTCCTCGTGCCTGCGGACCGCCCGGCCCCCGAGTGGTTCTTCGTTCCCGCGCTCCTGCTGCTGGCAGTCATCGCCCGGAATCAGCAACGCCGAAAAACGCCTTAACTTTCTTCCATGCGGAAACCAACCTTGACCGTTACCTGCCAATGCGCGATCGTGCCTTCCTCGATGTGGCCGCGGGTCTCGACGACCTGAAACCAGTCCATGTGGCGGATGCTCTTCGCGGCCCGTGCGATGGCGGCACGGACAGCGTCGTCGGTACCACTGGTCGAGGAACCGGTGAGTTCAATGGTCTTGTACACATGTTCGGACATGGTGTTCTCCTTGATGGTTGGGTCGGATTGTCCGCGTTCGTGGGCCATACGTAACGTTCGATACTGGCGGACAATTACGCGCAGGGTCGCCGATCAAGGCGGGAAAACCTGCTGCAAACCTGCCCCGGGCCCGGCCGAACGGTCTGGCAAGCCGCTTCCCCTATAGCCCACCGGCTGTCTGGCTCTTGAGAGTGTAGTCGGTCAGAATCCCAGTCGCTGACCGATCAATCGTCGGCCGCTGGCCGCCAATGAGCGCTTGCATCTTCATTGAAACACTGACGAGGACACCAAAATGTACGGATTCAACGTGACACTGAAAACCACCTTCGCCGAAGCGATCGATCGCGCGAAGGATGCACTGGCCACCGAGGGATTCGGAGTCCTGAGCGAGATCGACGTGGCCGGCACACTGAAGAAGAAGCTGGACCTCGACCGCCGTCCCTACCACATCCTGGGTGCCTGCAACCCGAAACTGGCCAGCCAGGCACTGGACCACGACCCCGATATCGGCCTTCTCCTGCCGTGCAATGTCGTCGTTCGCGAGGAGGAAAACGGCGAGATCACCGTCGGCTTCATGGACCCGGTGGCCGTTCTCGGACTCGTCGACAAGGAGGGCATCGAGGAACTGGCTCAGGATGTCCGCAGCCGGATGGAGCGCGTTCGGGACCTGCTGATCTCCGTGTGAGTCGCCCCATTTGCGCCCGAATGGTTTGCCCGGTCCGCTGAGGGTCGGCACTGCATTCGCGCCGCCTTCCGAACTCGCGTGATCGTGACGAGGGTGTGTTGTTGGGATTGACACTGGTTTCTTTTATGATTTAGTGGGCCATGCGGAAAGTTCGGTGCTTCTGGCGAAGCGATCTGGTACCGAACTTTCCGCATGGCCCACTAGGGCGATCAAGGTGTCGACGGCAGGGCAGGCGAACTGGGTCAAGACAGTCCCTCTGTGCGCCGGATCCAGCAAATCTGGCACGCCCCCGGGCTGCGAGGCACAGTCCTGCAGGGGCAACGATCCGCCGGAGCCTACCCTGCTGGTGTTGGTAATGATCAGAA
>JAABSN010000184.1 GCA_011390385.1 Thioalkalivibrio nitratireducens
CGAGAGGCCGGTGATTACACTCTGTTGGCACGCCCGCTTGGCCCGCCGGACCCCAACGGCGAGATGGAACCGAACGACGACCCGAGCCGCATGCAGCTGCTGCGCTTCGGGCAGACCCGCACCGGGCTGTTGAGCGATCCGGGCGATGTGGACATGTACCGGTTCTACCTCGCGGACTGGGATCACATCGAGCTCACGGCAACACCGCCGCCGGACGGTCAGCTCAAAGCCACTCTGGCCGTCAATCGCGCCCAACCCCAGCCGCTTCGCGAGTCGTCGCGAGAGGGCATCGAAGGCCCCCTCGTGCTAAGCGGTGTCTTCCCGCCGGGCGATTACCAGCTGAGCCTGGCGCCGGTCAAGACCAGCGACGCCGAATACCGGCTCAGCCTGGAGCGCATGGATCGCTTTACCTGCCCGGCGGACTGCGAACCCAACGACAGCGCCGTGTTCGCCAGCCCGCTGCCGGCCGGGCGCGTGGTGAGCGGGCAGTCCGGCGAGTGGGGCGACCCGGATTGGTACCGGCTGCCGCGCTTCCCGGCGCCGCAGGCAATCAGTCTGCACTACGAGGCGGATCAGAGCCCGAACCCGCAGTTCTTCCAACGAATCTACTATGAGCATGAGCTCAAGGAACTCGACTTCGAGCATGATCGGGCCAACAGCACCGTCACCGGCGTGCTGCCGGCGGATGCAGATACCTACCTGCGCATCCGCAACAACCGCATCGTGAATTACACATTCACCCTGCTGCTGGACGACGAGACCGCGGCGCCCGAGCCACTGCCGGAGCTGCCCGTCACGCTGGCCCTGCGTCTCGCCAACGACGAGGTCGCTGCCTACGAGCGTGTCGGCCAGCGGCTGACCGGCGAACTGGTACTGGAGAACGCCGGTGACGCCGCGTTGGAGCTCGCACTCGAGGCAGCCGTGAGCGACGCGCGCTGGCAGGTCGAGTTCGAACCCATGCGTGTCGCGCTGGCTGCAAACAGCCGCACGTCCGTGGCCGTCCAGGTTATCGTCCGCCCGGATGCCTGGGCAGATATCCCGGTGCGCGTCGGCGCCCGTGCTCAGGCGCCCGACGGCCGTCAAGTCAGCGCGTTCGCCGACGTTCAGGTCGGCCGCGATGCGCTAGCCGTCAATCCGCTGCACACCTGGACCATTCCCGAGGCCCTGCGCGGCGGCTTCAACGTGGCCCGGTCACAATTCGGCGGGTCGGTTGAATCCCGACCTGAAACACGTCGCTGGCCATCGATCCTCTTGCCGCAGCTCATTGACGGAATGGCTGCGATTTCGACCGGACCCGATTGGGGACACCGGCACGGTGCGCCGCTGCAGATCACCGTCGATCTGGCTGGTGACGATCCCGTCCCGGTGGCGGGATTCGCCCTGAACCCGCTGCACGCGAACTACACCAACCGCACACCCCGGCATGTGGTGTTCGAGCTGTCGACCGACGGCGTCGAGTACACCCGAGTCCTGTCTGGCAGGCTGAATGCTGTGGGCATCGACCAGTACTTCGTGCTCGATGAGCCGCTGCCGGCCCGCTTTGCACGGCTTGCGGCAGACGACAACTGGGACGGGCATATCGGCATGCCGCTGACGCTGGGCGAGTTCAAGGTAATCGCTTCGCCGGGATCCGATCCGTTTGGCGGGGCAGGCCCCAACCTGGCTGATCCTGAACTGGGCGGGCATGTGGTGTGGAGTAAACCGGGCATCAGCACCGGCTGGGATTATGTCGTCCTCACGGCCGCCGATGAAAATCCCCATGTTGGTGTGCGTGCCGACGAGCCGTTCGAGTGGGTGGTGGCGTTTCACAATAACCGCGCCGCGCAGATCGATCAGATCGAGCTGCGCACCAACGATGCGGGCACCCCGGTCGACCTGGATGAGATCACGGTTTCCGTCAGCCTGGATTCTCCAGTCGGGCCTTGGGAACCGATCGCAACCTGGTCGCGCTTGGCCAGCGGCAATACCCTTGTGCTCGATAAACCGGTGTGGGTTCGGTTCCTCAGGTTCGCCGTCCCCGCTGCGGACACCGATCGCACCATGCGCGGGCCGGAAACGCTCGTCGTCCGCGAACGGGCTACTGATGACGCCTATCGATCGGTGCTGACCGAGTGGGGTTTCCGCAGCCGCTCGGCCTACTACGAGTCGACGCAGCCGGTGCCCCTTCGTCCACGGCTTGCGCAGCGCGGCAATGAGTCCAGGGCGACGGCCCATCCGCTCAATCCCGACACGGTGGAAGTCGGCCAGGTCGAGCTGGGGAAACAGACCCAGTGGTTCCGGCCGGCGCTGCCCAAGGCCCACAATGCCCTGACGTTCACGATTACCGGCGATCCCACCGTGAGAACCGACCTCGTCCTGACCGATGCGGCGGGAGAACCGATCCCGCTGCGTAAGCGCGAGCAGGAAAGCACAGTGAGTCGGCACATCTTCGACGCCTTCGTCGACCCGGGCCAGGATACCTGGGTGGAAGTCCGCGAGCCCGAGCGCAACGTGCTGTTCCTTTGGGACACCAGCGCGAGCACGAATCCGTATCATCAGATGATCTACAACTCCCTGGCGGCCTATGCCGAAGACCTGGTCGCGGGACGTGATGCCGCCAACCTGATGCCGTTCGGACATACTCAGCCGCTGCTGCGCGACTGGTACGGCGAGCCACACCTGATGCAGCTCGTGCTCAACGAGTTTCCCCGTCGCGGGTCGTCGAGTTCCGCCGAGAGCACCCTTGCGTCTGCCAGCAAGGCCCTCGCCCCGCGCTCGGGCACTAAGGCCATCGTTGTCGTCACCGATGCGCGCACCACGGAGAATCGGGCAATGTGGGATGACTTCAAGGAAGTCCGGCCGCGGATCTTCAGCCTGAAGATTACCTCGGGGGTCGCGAGTCCTCTAGAAGCGGAAAGTGAGCAGGATCTGATGCAGGACTGGGCCGACGTCAACGGCGGACACTATTCCTATCTCGCCCACGAGGGCGAAATGGAAGTGGCCTACGACCGCGCCGCCACCCTGCTGCGTCGTCCTGCCAACTACACGCTGGCGCTGGAAACCGCGGCTCGCGAGCCGCCGGGCCCGGGTTTGCTGCGGGTGGTGGCTGGTACGGATGACGCCAATGCCGGGGCGGGGTCCGCCGTCGAGCTGATCCTCGATGCTTCCGGATCGATGCTTCAGCGCATGGAGGGCCGGCGGCGTATTGAGATTGCCCGCGACGTCCTCACTGCTGCAATTCGCGAACACATTCCCGCGGGCACGCTGGCCGCCCTGCGGGTGTTCGGCCACCAGACCCCCAACGCCTGCGAAACGGATCTGGAGATTCCATTAGGGTCGCTGGATCCGGAAGCCGCGGTCGCCAAGCTGGACGGTATCACGGCAAAGAACCTGGCCCGCACCCCCATCGCTGCGTCGCTGGCCGCAGTGCCGAACGATCTGGGCGCTGCCGCCAAGGGCGGCGCGCTCATCGTGCTGGTCACCGACGGCGAGGAAACCTGCGACGGCGATCCGCTGGCCGAAATCGACAAGATCAAGGCGGCCGGGCTTGAGATCAGCCTCAACATCATCGGCTTTGCCATCGACGACCAGGAACTGGCCGACCAGTTCGCCCAGTGGGCCGACGCCGGTGGCGGCCGCTACTTCGCCGCCAATGATGCCGAGGGCCTGGCGGACTCCATGGCCCAGGCGCTGGCTGTGCCGTTCACGGTCTATGACGCGAACCGCGATGTCGTCGCGGAAGGCATCGTCGAAGGTGATGCGGTGGAGGTGGAGCCGGGTAGCTATCGCGTCGTGGTCGGCGGCACCACGCCGCGAACCTTTACTGATGTCGAAATCACGTCTGCCGCTGAGACCAAGCTGAAGCTTTAGGGAAAAGCCGATCTGACAAAACGAAAGGCTTCGGTCACGACGATTGCGACGATGAAAGCCAGTCTGCAGTCCGCGAAGTTCCCCCAGGAAGAAGCCAGGAGGAGAAAGAATGAAAACTTTTGCTCGCGTCACTGCGTATACCTTGACTGCCCTTGCGCTCGCACTCGGTGCGACAAGTCTCAGCGCCGCTGATGAGGCCCGGGAAGCCCTTGCGGCCTATCTGGAATTTCTCGAAACGCGTGAAAATGCCGAGACCCTGCAAGACCTTTATGAATACCTGCCATCAGGCCAGATCGAGCAACTCAGCAACCTGCCTCCTGAATCCATTCAGATGCTCGGCAATGACATTCTGAATCCGCCGAGATCGGCGACACGGGTTCAACCCGATGCTGGCTTCGAACTGGTGGATTCAAGGCGCGACGGCGAGCAGATTGAGCTCGTCCTGGAGGGCGAGAACATCTCCGCGGGCACGCGCACCAAACTCCGCCAGCGTGTTGAGCTGATCAGGGAAAGCGATGGCTGGAAGATCACTGATCCGCAGCGCCGTTCCTGGGCGATTGCCTCCCGCATGCCCGTCGATATGCCGGATAAACCGGGCTTGCGGCCGATCGGACCGGGTGCCGAAGCCTGGAGGGCCACTGAAACCCTGTCCCGGGAAAGCTTCAAGCTCGTAGCGACCGGCCGCATCGTCGAGCGCCAATCCTCCAATCAGAACAAGATTCGCTGGGACCCCCGCGGACAGTTTGTCGCCGTAGGCGACATAGAAAGCATGACTTTCCTGGCTGTGCCCGGTTTAGAGGAGGCTTGGGCGGCAGACTTGAAAACCAACTTTGGCGGTGGCTGCATCAGCCATGATGGTGGTATTTTCCTGGTCGACAGCATAACGAATCCACTCATTGTCCCGCTTGGCCTCAATTTCGACGACGCAACACCTGCAGGTGACTTTTACTTCGCAAGACCTCCGGATGCCTGGAGTCGGAATGAATCCAGTTCCAAGAGGAGAATCTCAGCTCGGCTCTGTCACCCGACGCGCAGTACCGTGGCGTTGGCAGGACAAAGTGATGGTAAGCATGCCATTTACTTCCAGCCCGCGGGTGGAGTTTATTGGCTGGATCCACCGCAAGAGTCCGAATCTTCAAGTTGGCAGGTTCCAGACGAGTCAACCGGCCTGGTGTGGTCGCCCCAGGGCGACCGTCTGGCCTGGATATCGGGTTTTTCGAAACTCGGTGCTGAGGTCAATGTTCGCGAGTATCCGGGCGGGGGTCGCGCGCAATCCCTTCAAGGCGATGAAATCGGGCCTGGCAGGTTAATGTTCAGCCCGGACGCCAGGTACCTCGCAATGCTGGGCGGCGACAATGAAGATCTCGCTGCGTTTTTGTGGAACCTGGAAGACGGCGAGCTCGTCGCGAAGATACCAGGCATTGGCCACGCGATTTTTACCCCGGACGGAAGACACCTGCTCGCAGTGCGCGCAGGTGGCATATCCATTGAACCGGGCGTTTCGGACGAAATCCTGATCTGGGAGCTTGGGGCCCCGGAGCCATCAGCGGCCATCCCGGCTTTTCCTAAGGGTGAGCACAAGTATTCGGCGCAGATCACCACGCTGGCTGTTAGTCCCAATGGACGATATCTCGCTGCCGTGGCCACGAGCCGTGACGGTGAACCAGTGCGCGAAGTCAAGCTTTGGGAAATCGTGGGCAAGAGACAATAGGCCAAAGGGCGTATTTCGAGTCGCCGTGTCGAATCGTAAAGGCAACAGTGAGAGGCGGCTGGAGCTTTCGTCGAAGCGAACCTAGAGCGCTCACCGCATCATCTTTCCTGAATGACTGCTTGGAAGTCGATGATCTGATCCTCAGCCTCTCCACATTTCATCTGCCCGTTGACCGTCGCGTGGAAGCTCTCCTTGCTCGTATCGAGAATGCTCACATCGGATCGTTTGAAAGGCGCGCACCGGGTACCGTCCTCGAGGGTCACCCGGGTAAGGAACCCGGAAGGCTTGCCTTCGTGCACTGAGAGCGTCGCCGTCAGCCCGGGGTTGTTGCCGATTGTCCTCACGGCGAAATTCAGGTGCTCGGACGGACCCGTTCTCACGATTACCAGGGACTTTCCCTCGATGTGGCCGGATAGGTCGCCGGAGTAGTTGAGGCGCCATTTGGGTCCGTCCGGATTGCTGCTTCCCAAGGTTTCGCGATCGCAGCCAGCGAGCATACATGCCAACAGCAATGCCAGGCCGGCCGCCCCGAATGTCGAATGCGTGGTCATTCATGTAATCTTCCGCCGTCGTCGTGCAGCGCGGACTTCGAATTGCGGCTCCGCACGGTCTGCCTGCCCCTGTTCGCTTGAACCGTCACGGCTCGACAGACAAGCTGCAGTCCAGTGATAGGCCCGGTCTCTCCTCGTCGTTCCTGCGTATGCACTACGAGGCCCGTCGCAACTTGCTGCGATGGGCACAGCACCCTCGGACTCCATGTCGGGCAGTTGGTCACCGATTCCTGGTCCGCCGCGCCAAGTACGTACTCAACCGTTCCGTCAGTGTTCACCCGATCGCCGACGACCCGAATTCCCTTCAGTCTTTGATTCCGGCCGCCCGCAGCCCCGGCCCCGACCCTCCGGTGGCAAGGATCACCTGGTTGCCTCTCGGCAAAGGACCGTCAAACCGGATCCAGGCCGTAAAACTGACCTGAGGGCAACCTTCGTAATGGAGGTCCATGAGCACCCGCATCGCCGACGTACCGTCGAGGGCGAGCGCCTGGCCGGAACGTCCCTCCACGAAGCGCGGCGTAGCTGCCGCCACGTCCTGGCCGATCATGCGGCCGTCGAAGCCGTTGCCGCTAGCATCGGCGAGACTGCCATCGAAGGGGAAGTAGGCTTCGCACGACTGGGCTATTGCCGTGCCCGCATGCACGAATGCCAAAAATCCCAGCAT
>JAABSN010000185.1 GCA_011390385.1 Thioalkalivibrio nitratireducens
AGATACAGGGCGATGCCGATGTAGATCGCGAACAGGGTGCCGACCTGAATCTGCAGCAGCATGATGTTCCTGATGATGACCATGATCTGCTGAAGCTCGGCCTGCGCTTCAGGCGGCGCCGCTTGCATCATGCCCCAGACCTGGTGGTGAATGATCGGCACCAGAAGACAACCCACCACCACGAGAGCTGGGGCGATCACGATGCCGGCCATGCCAAGCTTCTGGTGATGTCGCTGCCTGCCCGTTGCCACCAGCAGGGCCTGGACCAGGAGCAGCACAAGGAATGTACCCATCAGCACGGCGTGCGCATGCAGCATGAACGGGAAGGGTGCCCGCATACCGACCTCGACGGCGGCGATTTTCTCAAGGGAAGTAGGTATGAATCCGGTGAGCGTGATTACGATGAACCACGCCGCCATCATCACGAAGATCCATCGATCGACATAGCGGGTCAACGAGCCAGCCGGCGCGCGGCCAGACGTCCGGTAATCCAGACCGGAGGCCGTCGTGCTCATGGCTCCTCTCCGGTAACCGAACATGAAGCTGGCTGACTGCCTGCCGCCCTGCTTCCGACTGCGCGCACAAGACCTGAGCGATACACGGCAGTTCTCCTTTCAAGGTGTGTCGAGGGGAGTCCAGCTACGCTGCAAGAGACACCGCCCCTGCAGCGTAGTGGACAACCTGATTACTTGATCGTGATTTCCCGGAGCATGTATTCGCCCTGGATTTCACGGATTTCGTTGTACAGCTCGAGAACTTTCTCGTTGCTGGCCTCCTGGTTCTCCTTGCCCCAGGCTTCCATGAAGGCGTTGTACCGTTCACGGCTCGGTCCCATCATTTCGGTGCTTGGAATCTTGATGACCAGAAGGAGATCGAAGGCGCCCCCAGCGACGGCCTGGTTGGCGTAGATGGCGTAATCCTCGATATGACCCAGGGACTTGGCCACCTCGTTGGCCGCGACCCAGGTCGATTTCAGTCCTTCCAGGTAGATGTCCTGGGTGCCCGGGTCAAGCTTGACCATCGTTACGTTCCAGGCGGCATCGGAGACTTCGTAGTCTTCCCAGACCTGAAGTTGAGCGGCCGCCGGCGCGGCAAGCAGCACGCCCGACAACATGCAGCAAGACACTGCAAAAGCGCGCAACAGGTTCGAATGTTTCATGACATATCCTCTTTCGTTTGTTGACTCGATCAGTGTTTGATCGGGTTTTGTGGCCGTAGTCTTTCCGTTAGCGATACGTCGCCTTCGGGAGACGTTTTTTCCCCATTTTCCGGGGTATGGGTGTATGGGCGTCAACTCCCGGTGCGGCCCTTGCTTGGGGCCGAGATGACCCGAATCGGTGATTGAACCGAAAGACCGGGTTGCCGGTCACGACGCCGAAGAATTCGAGCGCGGCCGGCGGCGATGGCTTGCACGCGCCATCTTGCTCGCCGGCCCCGATGTTGTGCCAGGTTCGCGAGCCGCTTACGGAAACGTGCTGTAGGCCCGGCGTGTCATGTTGGTGGTACATTCGCCGAAGCGCGCGTTCAATTTCGACGGTACGCTGTCGGCGTCTGCCTGGCCGGCCTGCCATGCATCGTAGGCCTTGCCGAACGCTTCGTTATCGGCGCTGCGGCCGAGCCAGTAGTGCGTATCCATGTTTTCGCTGAACATGGGTGCAGCGATTTCGGTCTGGTAGCCGTGGGCTTTACCCCAGGCGTTGAAATCCTCGACGATTTCCAGGTATTGCCCCAGCGAGCAGCCCTCGTCCAACGTGAAGCTGATCACGTCGAGATGACCGGCCTGGGCGACAGAGGCGGAAAGGACAAGTAGTGCTGCAAGAATTCTCTTCATGTTCGTTTCTCCCAATTCGGCTGCGAGCACCCCACGCGAAGAAAGGTCGGTGGGTCATGCATCAAGCAGTTGAGCGAATCTAAACCGAGCGTGACCTGCAGCACAATAAAGGGAGCGTCAATTCATCGTCATTTTTTTCGCCAGCCGGGCCCCCACGGTCGGAAATCATGGTCTGTAGGCAAGGAATCCGGCGTCGGCAGCAGATCCGGCCAGCCGTAGTTCTTCCAGGCGGTTACCAGCCCGACCTGTGTGTCGGACCTACCGACCATCCGCCGCGCCGATGATCGACGTCGGCAGGATGGGTTTTGGTTCGGGCTTATCAAAGAATCAGTTTTCAAGTGCTCTTATCGGAATGACGAAACTCGGGACATACTTCCGATGCTTGTCGGTGATCGCATCCGTAATTCCGAAGTCCAGAAAGACCGCGCTAGCGACGATCTTCGCGCCCATTTCGCTCTCGATGGCACCGACGGCTTCCCGGCCGTCAGCCGTATTGCACTTGTACCGCAGCGAATCGTCGGATTTCCTGACGTACACCGTCGACGGAATTCCGGCATTCCACAGGCCTCGCTTGTTCTCCAGTACACATTCGCCGTTCGAGCCATCGCTGAACGAGAACGCGATGGGCGTCATGGCGTCCTCGGTGAGCGTCGCGCAACCGGCAGTCATTGCCAGGGCGGCAATGGCACAAATCTTTTTCATGGATGTTCCCTCTTTTGATGTAAGCGTACGTTCCACGCTGGAAAACTGGTCTGCCGGCACTTGCTTCGCGTCCAGCCTGCGTGCCTTTCGACCCTGAATCCGTCTCGACCTGGAACTGATGGTGGCGATCTTCCCGCGAGGCTGATTCTGCACCTGATCCGGAAGACGGATCAACGGCGTGAACGTCAATAATTCGTCATTTCTTCCATGGCCTCCCCAGTCAGGACTTCTTCCAGAGGTATGCTTGAGGTGTTATCCCCTTCACAACCAGAGAGAGTCAGGCCAATGCCGAGTCCGTTCAAGAATTTGAGTCTTCTGTTGCTTGGCCTGGTGGGACTCCATCCGGGCCTGGCGGTCGCGCAGACCAACGATGCGGGCGTTCTGTGCATCGACGGCATCGCGGGAGAGAGCGAGCGGCCGACCGATGTCGGCTGCGTCGACGTACTGTCGTGGTCCTGGGGCCAGAGCAGCCCGGTCAGCGGTATTCCGCCATCCGGGGGGATTCCTTCCGTCCAGGATTTCGTCTTCTCCAAGAGCGTTGATACGGCTTCGGAGGATTTCTTTCGGTTGCTGGTCACCGGAACGTTGATCAAGGGCGTCGTGAAATACAGGCAGTATGCAGACTGCGGCACGTCCTGCCAGGCGACCGAACCCTACCTCAGCATCAATTTTCGAGATGTCGTGGTTTCGTCCAATTCGATCGCCGGTTCGAGCGGCAGTGAACCGTTCGAGAGCGTCAGCCTTAACTTCGTCGACGTGTCGTACTGCTATCGGCCGACTCTCAAGGGCGTCCTGGGTACGGCCCAATGCTTCGCCTTCAGCCGGGACGGCGATGTCTCGATTCCGCCGTTCTGAGTTGAATCGCGCAATTCAGATGATCTTGCGTCGTTGGTCCTTACCGGCGCGATCCAGGTTGGCATTCATCCTGCTCCTGGCCGCGCTGATTTCGCAGCAGGTCGGTGCGATAACGTCCCAGCCCGGCGCTGCGACCCACGAAACCGTCGTGCTGCTGTCGGGCGGCCATTTGACCGAGCGGCGTCTTGCCGCGTTCGTGGAGATTCAGGCTGGACGCTACCTGGCATCCAGCGCGCTTAGACACGCTTGCATGAAACCGGCGGTACGAGCCGACAGCCTGCTGCTTTTCTTCCCCAATTCGCAGCGCTGCGAACAGATCACGCAGGCCGACAAGCTGATGCTGCCCCAGCGCCTGCATGCCATCACCGGCCGCCGTCCGCCCCCCGATTGGTTGCGGCGCTTCCACGACAGACCTTTCCTGGCGTTGGCCGCGGCCCCACAGAGCCAATCGTTGCGCGCCCCCGATTGCAGCTGCCCGGCCAATACCGCGCCCGAGGGCATGGTGGTCTGCCCGGTGCAGACCCGCACCGCTGGGTCTCGGATTGCGCCGATCGAGTATCTGGCCGGTGATGTGGACGGCGATCCGCTGTCGGGCGTGTTCACCCATCAGCGTGGCATCGATCCGATCCAGCCGGGCCTGCCCGCCCCGCTGACGTCCACCTGCACCGCCGACCCCGGTGCCCTGCAATGCACCATCATCGGCAACGCCCCGGATCAGCCAGGCGATCTGCAGCTGATGCTGGCGGTGAGTGATGGCGCTGCGACCCTGAACCTGGCTTCCCTTCTCGAGGTCACGCCAGGCGGCGAGGGGCTTGTCTTTTCCGACGGCTTCGAGACGCCGGTTTGCCCTTGACCTTTCTCTGTTGCGCAGTGTTGCACTTGGGCTTGAAGGGAGGTGACCTTGCGTGAATCGCGCCGTGCCCCCGACCGTGCTCCAGCAACTCGAGGAGGCCAAAGCCGAACACAAGCGCGGTTGTTTTAGCGAAGCGCGACGCCGCTACAAGCGCATCCTGAAGCGCCACCCCGAATTGACGCAGGCGCTGCATTTTCTCGGCGTGCTGGAGCACATGGACGGCAACCACGAAACCGGACTGGCACTGGTGCGCAGAGCCCATGCGCGCGATCCGGAAGACTACGATATTCGCCGGAACCTCGGCAATCTCCTCAACGACATGAATCGCTGCGAGGAAGCCGAGCCGCTGTGCCGCGCACTGGTCGCGGAACGGCCTCTCGATCCGGGCAACCACACCAATCACAGCGTCGCGTTGCGCAAATTGGGCCGCTTCGACGAGGCGATTGTCGTCGGTCGGCGTGCAGTAGCGCTTGCGCCGGACTACGCCGCGGGATGGCATGCCCTGGCCAATGCGCTGGGCAGCGCCGGGGCGCTGAAAGAAGCCGTGCAGGCCTACGAGAAGGTCATCGCGATCGAACCCGGCTTCAGCCCGGCGCACAACAGCCTTTGCCGCGCTTTGCTGCAGCTGGAACAAGCCGGGCGCCTGTCGCGCTTTCGCCTGCGCCGCACCTTGGCAGCCTATCGCCGGTGGGTCCAGCGGGATCCTGATCATCCGACTGCCAGGTTCATGCTCGAGGCACTTGAAAAAGGCCAAACGCCCGCTCGGATGCCCGACGCCGCCGTCAAGGCCAGCTTCGATGCATACGCGGCGGACTTCGACAAGCACATTCGATCACTGAACTACCGGGCGCCTGAACTGATCGCCGACGCGATCGCCGGCCGGCTTCCGGCCGCCAACGGAGACCTGGAGGTGCTCGACGGCGGCTGCGGCACCGGACTGTGTTCCGGCTTTCTGCGTCCCTACGCGCGACAGCTGATCGGCGTGGATCTATCGTCTGCCATGCTTAAGCGCGCCCAGGCGACCGGTCGTTACGATTCGCTGGTCGAAGCCGAGCTGGGCGACTTCCTGGACACGCGCGAGCAATCTTTCGACATCTGCGCTTTCGTTGACGTGCTGACCTACTTCGGCGACCTGAGCGCGATTCTGTCGTCGTCGGCGCGCGCGCTCAAGCCAAACGGCCTGCTCGCGTTCACGGTAGAGAAGTCAAGCCGTCCCGGCAGTCACTTGCATCCAACGGGCCGTTACAGCCAGCATCCTGATCACGTACGCGCAGCACTCGCTGGTTCGGGTCTGCAAGCGGTCGAGCAAACCGAGGCAACCATCCGCACTGAAGGAAGTGCACCGGTGCGTGGGCTGATCGTCTCGGCGCGCCGGTCCGGGTAATCGGGGATCAGCTGCTTCTTTTTTTTCCTTTCCGATCGCCATGTTCTACGCGTACGCATCGGTCCTGTGCCGTTTCGGGAGCCAGTCAACACTTTCGCCTTGGGAGCTTTCAGAGGTTTTCAGGCTGTGGCAGCAGATCCGGCCAGCCGTATTTCTTCCAGGCGGCCACCAGGCCCACCTTCTCGGCGAACGCCATGAAATCGGGATGCAGGCGGACCTTGCGGATGGGCTCGATATCGGCCCACAGCGACATCAGGCAATACATGTTGGCCGGCGTAATCCGCGCGCCCAACGTCTTGAACACCATCCCGGCATAGCCCATCCAGATGGCCGGCGCGACGATGCTGGTGTCGCTGGGATCCGGCAGGGTTGCGTGGAGATAGTCGAGCATGGTGCAGTACACTTTCCGATGGACCGCTCGCCCGCTGCAAACGCCCCTTGCGGCAATTCTCCAGTAGGTATCGAGAGCCGGCCCGGTGAGAGGCTTGGTGCCGGCCGGCGGAAAGATCACGGTGTTCATCAAAAGGCGCGTCTGCCAGTACTGTTCCACGGCGAGTTTGCGATTGCCGGACGCCGCCGTGGCGACCGCAAGCCACATCGACGGCAATCCTAGATCGACCATCCGTTGCCCGGCCGCGATTGCTGCATCGAGGTTGCCGAGGTTGAACTGAGCGACGGAAAGCATCGCGAAGTTGCGGCCGTTGACCGGGTCCTGGTCGATCGCCGCCTCGACGTAGCGCAGCGCCTCGCGCGTTCGGCCGATGTAGAGCAGGAAAGAGCCCAGCCGCAGCGCCACGTCGGGGTTGTCGGGTTCGAGCCGGTAGGCCTCGTAGGCCAGGTCCAGCGCGCCGACCGGATCGTTCCGGGTCCAGCAATGGATGCCCAGCATGGCGCGCGCGTGGCCCTGGCCGGGCTCCAGTTCGATCGCCTTCCTTGCGCATTCGGCCATGCGCGCCGATTGCGCGGCGCGGTCGAGGCAGG
>JAABSN010000186.1 GCA_011390385.1 Thioalkalivibrio nitratireducens
ACTTGCGGTTACTGCCTCTCAGCGCCGTTTCCGGATCCACCCCGAGATGCCGTGCCCAGTTCACGACCGAGAACAGCACGTCCCCCACTTCGTCGGTGAGTCGCTCGGGATCCATACCCCGGTCGAACTCGGTCTGCACTTCGTCGATCTCCTCCCGGATCTTTCCGATCACCGAGGCCGCTACGTCCCAATCAAACCCGACCCGTCGCGCCCGGCGCTGCAGTTTCGTCGCCCGGGCAAGGGCAGGCAATGCCAGGGGAATATCGTCCATCGCACCATGTCGATTACGGCCGATGCGCTCCTCGGCCTTGGCCGATTCCCAGGCCGCCTCGCGTTCTTGGTCGTGGGCGAACTCGGCATCGGCAAAGACATGGGGATGCCGGCGCAGCAGCTTGTCGCCGATCGCCGCCGCCACCGCGTCGAAATCGAAATGCCCTGCTTCCTCGCCAAGACGGGCCTGAAACACGACCTGGAACAGCAGGTCACCGAGTTCGTCACGGACGGCGTCGATGTCGCCGGAGGCAACGGCTTCACCCACTTCGTACGCCTCTTCCAGCGTGTAGGGGACGATCGACTCCGGCGTCTGTGCACGATCCCAGGGGCAACCGCCATCAGGGTCACGCAGTCGGGCCATGATGGTCCGCAGGCGGCGCAAGGGATCGGGATCGTTGATGCTCATGACCGGAGTGTAATGGTCGACGGCTCGCAAGGAAATAGTTGACTAAAATACTCTGGTATTTATATTAGCACTTAACGAACTACCGAAACGCTTCCCGTCACGGGAAGCCACAATGAGGAGGCAGTCATGAGTCAGCTCATCAGCAACTTCCCGCCCGATGGTGTCGTGACCCTCAATCGCGTGATCATCAAGCCGGAATACACCGTGGACGATCTTCAGGAGCGCGTCGCAATGCTCTGCGAGAACGTGAAAACCTACCATTCCGACACCGGGTTCGTCGGCGGGTTCGTGGCCATGAATTCCGGGGCCGTGTCCAACGAAGGCTCGACCATCGGCCAGCCGGTGGACAGTCCGCTGAAGGACCGGGAAGCCCTGATCATCACGTTCTGGAAATCGTTCGAGGAACACGAGGCGTCGCACCGCAGCGAGACTTTCCAGCCGCTGTTCCGTGAAGTGCTCGATCTCTGCGAGAACGGCAACGAGGAGATCGCCTACGAGATGCTCTGGTCCGGCAAGGCGTATTCCGAAGCCGAGGCACAGGCCGCTCGTGAAGCGAAGGCCCGGTACGCCGCCTGAATCAACCCAATGGCGTGACGCCGGGTCAACGCCAACGTTGACGATGCAACGCGTAGGGTGCCTATGAGCGCAGCGAATTGCACCGTTCGAGGCCCAGGAGGCCTGGTGCCGTTCCGGTGCGGTTCGGCTTCGCCTCACGGCACCCTACGGGTTCTCTCACGCCAACGGCCATGGCCTGCATGCCACCCCGAAACATGAAAGGTCATCGGCCAGGGGGCTGGCCTCCTACGCGTTGCGTGGCGCTGGTGTGACACGCACGGGAATCCGAAAGGCGCGGCCGACACCCCCGGATCTCCCCCAACGGCCCCGTCTTCCGTATACTCCCCCTGTCGTCAGCGACGAGGCCGGTCGGGCCTACTGCGGCGACGCATTGCAGATGTAACGCATTCCGCCGACACTGCAAGTGCCGGAGCGGTTTGAAAAACGCAGTGAATTTCGGGGAGCTTCGAGGGTGCGGAAATCCGATCTCAGTCTGGCGCTCGTACTCGCAATCATCTGGCTCCTCTTCTCCGGTTTCTGGACCCATCCCATCATCGTCCCGCTGGGTGCGGTCTCCGTCGTACTGAGCGTCTGGCTGAGCCGGCGTCTGGGCATCGTCGATCATCTCGAACACCCGCTGAGCCGTCTGGCGGCGGCACTGCGCTACTGGCCGTGGCTGCTGATCCAGATTCTGCAGTCCAGCACCCAGGTCGCCCGCCACGTCCTGTCGCCGACGCTCAGGATCAAGCCACGCATCCTGCGGCTCCCGATCACCCAACAGACCGACCTCGGCCGCGCGACACTGGCCAACTCGATCACGCTGACGCCAGGTACGACGTCGATCCACGTGCGCAGGAACGAGATCTGGTTCTATGCACTCGACGAGGACAGCGCCCAGGGAACGCTTTCCGGCGAGATGGATCGGCAGGTGCGGCGGTTCGAAGGGAGCAAGCCATGATGTACGTGGTGGCCGGCATCGCGATCCTCCTGACGATGGGGATGGCGCTGGCGCGGGTGATGGCCGGGCCCACGCTGTACGACCGCATCCTCGCGACCAACGTCTTCGGGACCAAGACCGTGCTGATCATCGCCGTCATCGGCTTCCTGGTTGGCCGCCCCGAATTCATCGACATCGCGATCGTGTACGCGCTGATCAACTTCATCGGCATCGTCGCGGTATTGAAATTCTTCGAATATGGCAGTCTCGGCTCGGGTTCGAAGGAACTGGCCGGCAAGGACCGGCAGCCCGAGGAACCGCGCTGATGGCCCTGCTGCTCGACCTCGTCAGCTGGGCCCTGCTATTGACCGGGTCCGCGTTTCTGCTGATCGGCGGCATCGGCCTGCTGCGCTTTCCCGACTTCTATTCGCGACTGCAGGCCGCCGGCATCACCGACACCGTTTCCTCGATCGCCATCCTGCTGGGTCTGACCCTGCAGGCCGACGCGCTGCCGACCGCCGTGAAGCTGCTGTTCACGCTCGGCTTCCTGCTGTTCACCGCCCCGCTGGCATCGCTCGCGCTGGCGAAAGCGGCCCGGCACAGCAAGGTCGAACCCTGGCAACCGGGGGACGGAGGTGGGTCATCGCCGCCCTGATCGACATCCTGCTGCTGGCCTTTCTGGTCGCGGTCGCCTTGGCGACGGTCTGGATTCGCAACCTGTTCGCAGCCACCATGCTGATGGGTATCTTCAGCCTGCTCGCGGCATCGCTGTACGTGCTTCTGGATGCGCCGGACGTTGCGCTGACCGAGGCCGCCGTGGGCGCCGGGGTGTCGATCATCCTGATGCTGGGTGCCCTGGTGCTGACCACCAGCAAGGAGAAGGTCCACGACACCAGGCACAACCTGCTGGCGCTGGTCGTCGTGCTGATCACCGGCGGGGCATTGATCTACGGCACGATGGATATGCCGAATTTCGCCGATCCCGAGGCCCCCGCACACCAGCACGTCGCGCCACGGTATGTGCAGGATTCGGTCGACGAGATCGGCATCCCGAACATGGTGACCTCGGTGCTCGCGAGCTATCGCGGACTCGATACGCTGGGTGAGGTGCTGGTGATCTTCTCCGCCGGCGTCGCCGTGCTGCTCCTGCTCGGTACCGGGACTTACCGCCGGCGGCCTCGCCCACCCAGGAACAGACCGCAATGAGCCCGCACATCGTCCTGCGGGTCGGCGCGAAGGTGCTGATCCCGGTGATCCTGCTGTTTGCGCTGTATATCCAGTTTCATGGCGAATACAGCCCGGGCGGCGGGTTCCAGGCCGGGATCATCTTCGCCGCCGCACTCGTGCTCTACACGCTGATTTTCGGTCTCGATGCAGTGCAGCGGGCAGTACCCCCAACGGCCGTGCATCTGCTCAGCGCGTGCGGCGCGCTGCTCTACATTGGCATCGGCGTCTGGGCCATGTTCGCCGGCGGCCATTTCCTCGAGTACAAGGTCCTGGCCGCCGACCCGCAGCTGGGCGAGACCATCGGTATCATCCTGATCGAACTGGGCGTGGGGATCACCGTCGGCGCGGTGGTGGTCACCCTCTTCTATTCCTTCGCCGGACGCACACGGAAACAGGAGAACTGATCCGTGGAATGGCTCGGACTCTACAATTACTGGGTCGTGGTCGTGCTGATGATGACGGGTTTCTACGTGGTCATCGCGCAGGGCAACCTGATCAAGAAAATCGTCGGCCTGAACATCTTTCAGACCTCGGTCTTCATCTTCTACATCAGCCTCTCGAAACTTGACGGGGGCACCGCCCCGGTCCACGTCGAGGGCATCACCGCGTACAGCAACCCCCTCCCGCATGTACTGATCCTCACCGCGATCGTCGTCGGCGTCGCGCTGACGGCGGTGGGCCTGGCGCTCGCCGTGCGCATCCACGAGGAATACGGGTCGATCGAGGAGGACGAGATCCAGGCCCAGGACGAAGAGGACGCGCGGAACGCATGATCGAGCACCTTCCCGCGCTGCAGGTCGTCCTGCCGTTGCTGGCTGCACCACTGCTCCTGTTCCTGGTGCGCTGGCCGACCGTGGCCTGGGCATTCACGACGGCCGTCACCTGGGCCACCTTCCTCGTCGCCGCCCTGCTTCTGGAGCAGGTCTGGGGCGGCGCCGTGATCAGCTATGCCCACGGCGGCTGGGAACCCCCCTGGGGTATCGAGTACCGGGTCGACACGGTCAGCGCCTTCGTGCTGCTGATCATCGCCGGCATCAGCGCCATCGTGATGCCGTTCGCCCGGGACAGCGTCGAGCAGGAGGTTGCCCCGGACCGCATCGCATGGTTCTACAGCGCCTTCCTGCTGGCCAACGCCGGTCTGCTCGGCATTGCAATCACCGGCGACGCGTTCAACATCTTCGTGTTCTTCGAGATCTCGGCCATCGCGTCCTATGCGCTGATCGCGATGGGCCGGGACCGCCGCGCCCTGCTGTCGACGTTCAACTACCTGATCATGGGCACCATCGGCACGACCTTCCTGCTGATCGGCATCGGCTTCATGTACATGATGACCGGCACGTTGAACCTCGCGGACCTCGCCGAGCGTCTGCCCGAGGTGCGCGACACCACGACGATCCGCGCGGCCTTCGCCTTCATCGCGGTCGGGGTCTCGCTGAAGCTGGCCCTGTTCCCGCTGCACCTCTGGCTGCCGAACGCCTATACCTACGCACCGTCGATGGTCACGGTGTTCCTTTCGGCCACGGCGACCAAGGTCGCCATCTACGTGCTGCTGCGGTTCTTCTATTCCGTGTTCGGCGCCGAGTTCTCGTTCGGCGAACTGCCGATGGACCACGTGCTGATGCCGCTGGCACTGCTCGGCATCCTCCTGCCCTCGATCGTCGCGATCTTCCAGGATGACGTGAAGCGCATGCTGGCCTATTCCAGCGTCGCGCAGGTCGGCTACATCATCCTCGGCATCAGCTTCGCCACCGCGCTGGGCCTGACGGCGTCGATGCTGCACCTGTTCAACCATGCGATCACCAAGGCGGCACTGTTCATGGCCCTGGGCGCGATCGTCTACCAGATCGGCGGCACCCAGCTGAGCCGAATGGCGGGTATCGCGCGGGACATGCCCTGGACCATGGCGGCGTTCGTGATCGGCGGCCTGAGCCTGATCGGTGTGCCGCTGACCGCCGGGTTCATCACCAAGTGGTACCTGCTGCTGGCGGCGCTGGACAGCGGCTACTGGCCGATCGCGGTGTTCCTGCTGGCGACCTCGCTGCTCGCGGTGATCTACATCTGGCGGGTGGTCGAGGTAGCGTACTTCCGCGAGCGACCTGCCGACGCTCCGGTGGTTGGCGAGGCTCCGCTGGCGTTGTTGCTCCCGACCTGGACACTGGCGCTGGCCAGCATCCTGTTCGGCATCTACACCGCGCTGCCGGTGGGCGCCGCCAGCCGCGCCGCCACGATCCTGATGGGAGGCTACTGATGCGCAGGCGCGTTTCGCATCGCAGCCCCATTCCGGAAGGCAACGCGATGCCTGCCGACCCGGTCGGACCTGGAAGAGCCCTGCCGCCCCTGCCTGCCGTCGAAAGGATCGGAAACCGTCGCCCACCGCCGTTGAGGCGAGCGACGCAGCCACGTGGCAATCCCAGCGGCGCATGGATTGCCACGTCGCCCTGCGGGCTCCTCGCAATGACGAGTAACCATCGCCCTGGGGGCTCCTCGCAATGAAGAGTAACCATCGCCGTGGTCGCGACGGCCGGAGACCATCCCTCGCCGTCATCGCGAGCCCCGCAGGGGCGTGGCGATCCGTGCGGCGTTACGGAACCCGCAATGACGGCGATGCAGCCGCCAGGGTCGGTGCAGCATGAGTGGCGATATGGCGATTGCGCTGGGACTGGCGATTCCGCTGTTCGGAATGGCGCTGATGCTGCTGTTCGGCCGCTGGCCGAACCTGCGCGATACCGTGATGGTGCTGACCGCGGCCGGCATGTTCACCACCGTGCTGCAACTCCTGCCCCGGGTGGCGGCGGGCGAGCGCCCCAGACTGCACCTGTTCGAACTGATGCCCGGCCTGTCCATCGCTTTCGAGGTGGAGCCGCTGGGTATGGTCTTCGCGATGGTCGCCTCCGGATTGTGGATCGTGACCGCGCTGTACGCGATCGGCTACATGCGCGGCGCGAAGGAAAAGAACCAGACCCGCTTCTACGCCTTCTTCGCGATCGCCTTGTTCAGCGCGCTGGGCATCGCCTTCGCGCAGAACATGTTCACCCTGTTCGTGTTCTACGAAATCCTGTCGCTGTCCACCTATCCCCTGGTCGCGCACAAGGGCAACGAGGCGGCCAAGCGCGGTGCGCGCGTGTATATCGGCCTGCTGCTCGGCACCTCGATCGGTTTCATGCT
>JAABSN010000187.1 GCA_011390385.1 Thioalkalivibrio nitratireducens
CCTGCTGCTCGCCGGACGCGCCACCCCGACCCTGCTCAAGCGCGCCCTGATCGCCATCGCCCTGGTCAACATCGCCGTGAGCCTAGGGTTCGTCCTGAGCGCCAGCCTGGCCGGCGAGCCCTGGGGGCTGTTCGTGCTGCGCCTGAACCTGCGCGTGCTGCTGCTGACCTTCCTGACCCTGTGGCTGGCGCGCCACCTGGATCTGGTGCGCGCGGTCGACTTCTCGCGCTCGCTGCAGTTTGTGGTGGTGCTGGCGCTGGGCCAGATCAAGACCTTCCAGCGCCTGCTCACCGACTACCGCATGGCCTTTCGCAGCCGCAGCCTCGGCCGGCCTGATCTCAACACCCGCGCCCGCAGCGCCGGACGCCAGGCCGGGGCCCTGCTGGAAAAGGCCGAACTGCAGGCCACGGAAGTCAACCAGGGCATGCGCTCGCGAGGATTTTTCGATGATCGAACTTGAGCAGGTCAGCTTTCGCTATCCGGAAGGCCGCAGCGTCCTCGAGGACGTAAGCTTCCGGCTCGAGCCGGAAGAACGCGTGGTGCTGCTCGGCGCCAACGGCTGCGGCAAGTCCTCGCTGCTCAAACTCATCGATGGCCTGCTCGACCCCACCGGCGGCGAGATCCGCTACCAGGGCGAGGCCCTGTCGGCCAGCCGCCTGCGCCAGCGCGAGTTTGCGCGGCGCTTTCGCCGCGACGTCGGCATGGTCTTCCAGTCGCCCGAGGCCATGCTGTTCAACGCCACCGTGGCCGAAGAAATCGCCTACGGCCCCGAGCGCCTCGGCATGCCCGAGCCGGCTGCGGTCGCCAGGCGCTGGGCCGAACGCCTGCAGCTGGAAAAATACTTCGACACCCCGCCCTATCGCTTGTCGGGTGGGGAAAAACAGCGCCTGGCCCTGGCCTGCGTCCTGGCCTGCCAGCCCAGACTGCTGCTGCTCGACGAACCCACCGCCAACTTAGACCCCCGCGCCACCGGCTGGCTGGTCGACTTCCTCCTCGACCAGCAAGGCCTGACCACCCTGGTCACCACCCAGAACCTGTCGCTGGCCGCCGAACTCGGAACCCGCGCCCTGATCCTGGGCGAAGACGGCCGCCTGCTCTACGACGGTCCGCTCGACGATGCTCTCACCGACACCGACCTCCTCTGGCGCGCCAACCTCGCCCACGCCCACCGCCACGTCCATGCCGACGGCACCGAACATCGGCATGTGCACGCGCATGGGGATTGGGGGTGAAACCGGGCAGGAAGCCATAATAAGTCATTGACTTACTATGTCATTGGCTTATACTGCGCCCCATGAGATTCGATTGGGACGCTGTCAAAGATCGCAGCAATCAGAAGAAGCACGGCTTGTCTTTCTCGGAAGCTTCTCTCCTCTTTGCAAGCGGCCAGGATTACCTCGAAATCTTTGATTCGGCTCACTCGGACGCGGAGGATCGGTTTATCGCGATAGGCCAGCTTAATCGCGGTATCGCGGTTGTTGTCTACACGGAACGCGACGACGATCTGATCCGCATCATTGGCGCTAGATTCGCCACGAAAAGGGAAGAGGAACAATACCGTCAGCATATGGACCAGTACAGATGAGCGATATTGCCGAAATTTCAGAAATCCAATTCGGCCGGGCTATTTCAGCCAGGCTTCGGGACAAACTCAAGCGCGGAGACATATCCTCGGGCGAAGATATTGCTGCGCTCAGGCGCTTCGTGGGCTTGAGCCAGACAGACTTCGCGCGCGCTATGGAAATCAGTGTGCACACGCTGCGTAACTGGGAGCAAGGCCGGCGCAAGCCGGACGGACCGGCGCTGGCCTTGCTCAAGATAGCGGCGCGTCATCCAGGAATCATTCGAGACAATCTCGTATCGGCGGCATAGTGAGCCCGAAGCGCGCAAACCTGGCTCATGCCCGTTGTCATGTTCACGCGTATGGGGATTGGGCTGAACAGAGGATTCGCCACAGCGAACGGTGGTCAGTGCCTCTGAGTGGAAACTGGCGACTGACCTTTGAGTTCAAAGATTGGCAGGCTCTTATCACTGACTACGAGGACTATCACTGATGACTATGCACAATCCCCCACATCCAGGTGAATTCATTCGTGAGGCTTACCTTGATCCTCATTCCGTAACCTGGCGGCAATTGGCCTCGAAGCTCGCTGTCTCACCGTCCACCTTGAATCGCATCCTGCAATGTCCGAGCCGGTTCGCCCAATGGCAGCAAAGCCGCGCAAGTCCAGTGGCGGCTCGATGCTCGAGCCCTTGCTCTTTGCAAAGAATGCGCATAAAATGAGCGCGCAATCTACGCAGGATCAAAAATGCAGAAAGAAGTTGCCAACGAGGAAAAGTCACCGGTCAACTTGCGGATCCGGACCTCGCTGAAGAAAAGGGCCAAGAATCTTGGGGTGAATCTGTCGCAGACTTTGGAGAAATCGCTCGAAGCCGAAATCCGCCGCCGGGAACAACTCGAATGGGTGGAGGCAAACCGTCAGGCGATCGAGGCTTACAATCGCCGCATTGACGAATTCGGACCTGCCCTGGCCGCCTATCGTAGCTTCTGAGGTTGGCGTGGCGCAGTTTGACTTCTATGCCAATCCCAATCGCCATTCGCGTGAATGGGCTCCCTACATTGTCGATCTTCAGCATGAAATGCTGAGCTTACTGGGTACTCGCATCATGGCACCTTTGATCGTGGCCAAACCGGCCGGCGAGCCAACGATGCGCGGGTTGAATCCGGTGATTTCCATCGAGGGTCAGGAATACTTCCTGTCAACTGCAGAAATGGCCTCAGTACCCGTGAAAGAGCTCTCATCGTGCCGGGGAAATCTGGCTGAGCATCGTGGCGAGTTGCTGGCTGCGGTAGATCTACTTTTCACTGCTGTGTAGGGATGAACCGCTGCTGGGATTGTCACCCAGAGCATGATTGCCGCGAACCGTTCAATTTCCAGCCCCACCGATACGCCTCCCGCCTCGCGGCAGTCGTGGCCCAACCGAGGCAGACAAAGGGACTGAAGGTCGCCCCGACCAGCGGGCCCGGTGTCGCCCGGGCGCGGGGGACGTCAAATTCGCGCTAATAGATGCGCGGCAGCGGGTCGTAGCCCAGCAGTTCGCACACCGCCTGCGGGAGTGAAAGGCGTTTCGACTGGCGCCTGTTTTTTTGGATTGTTGAAGCGCAAATCGAGTATCTGCTGATGGAGTTAGGCCGAGGACAACGGCTCATAGCACCGTTTCACGGTCGAATTTCGTCACAGCTGCTCACGAATCCAGTTCATGGCCGCCTCCATGACCGGATCCCGACCTGCCTTGATGTCGCTCACGCTCGGTGCGACCTCAATGTCCGGCGTCACGCCGACGCCGACCAGGGGGCTGCCGTCAGGCCAGGTGTCGCGTTTGGCACAGATGCGGGCCATGCCGCCGCCCGGAAGATGAAACATCAGTGGCTGACCGGTACTGCCGGCCGTGGTCTCGCCGATGATCACCCCGCGCTGGCTGACGGCAAAGGCCATTGCCATATCCTCGGCTGCTGAAAAGGTCCGGGGTCCAGTCAGGAGAACTACCGGCCCAGCGTAGCTGTCTTCCGCGATCGGCTCGATTGGGCGAACGGGCAGCGGATGAAACTGCACTCTGGCCGAAGCAGCCTGCCTGAAGGAATCATTCCGTCGCGTCCAAGAAGCGGCCGGCACAACCGGCTCATCAATCAGATGGGCCAGTATTCGGTAGCCGGGCCAGGAACTGCCGCCGCCATTGTTCCGAAGATCGAGGATCAGGCCGCTGGCTTGCTGGATGGCCGGCCAGGCGGCATCGAAGACCTCCAGCGCCCTGCCATCGGCGAAGCTGTCCAGCGACAAATACTCAATGCCGCCATCCAACTGGCGACGTTGAAACGACTCGGGCCGATCGACATCGGTATAGCCGGAGCGCTCGACCTCGATGGTTTGCGAGCTTCCGTCGCGCTGACGCAAGGACAGGGTCAGACTGCGAGTGGACGGCCCCGCCAGCAGCCCATAGCCGTACTTGCGCACGCGCAGATCCTGTTTGGTCGAGGCACTCTCAAAAGGCGCCACCCGCTCTCGGACATACTCATCAACCGGCAGACCGTCGATCTCTTCGATCGCAGTGCCGATGCGGATTCCGACTTCACGTAAGCGCGCGCTGAAAACGCCCGTCACAATGACGCGACCCTCGACCCACTGCGTCCTGATCGGGGGCCGGGCATAAAAGTGTTCGCTGAGTTCCTCCGGCGGATACACGTTGCTGTGACTGTCGCCGAGCCTTGCCACGAAACGCATCAGCTCGCGGTAATAGTCCACAGTCGAGTCGGTAGCCAGCACCTTCTCTATAGCCTCAAGATAGGCCTGATCCCAGTCGAGTTCGGGCCTGGCATCGAAGTGCACGAAATATTCGCGCGCCATCGCCCAGATGCGGCTGACTCCAGCGATCTTTTCACTGACTGGCAGATCTTCGGCATAGGGAGTATCCAGCGATTCGGCTGCTGCCACCCGATCCAGAGCCAACCACGCGGACAGTTCGCGCTGGACATCAGGATGATCAAGTATGGACTCGGGCAATTCTTCGAGCAGGCTGGCATGATCACCCGCTCCAACCATGAAGTGACGCAGATAGCGTAGCTGCTCGACAACCCTTTCCGGACGGCCCAGCCTCGCCTCGATCTGCAGCAAGTCGCGCCGGATGTTGTAAACCCGGTAATGAAGATAGCTGTTACCCAGGGCCAGTTCTTCAACCTCGGGCCGCGCCAGGTGGTCGAGGGCACCGATAAGCTGCGCCAGCGCGGACTCCAGATCCTCAGGGCTGGCGTCTTCATCCTGCCAGATAGGCCACTGCTCATCCCGGATTTCAGTGACTAACTGGTAGTGCCCCATGGCCAGCCCCTCGTCATCCGAATGGGCCGAGAAGCTCATCACCACAAGGGGGATCATGACCAGGCACGAGGCCAGACGAGAAAACATCTTGATCATTTCAAATTGCCTGCAACAGCCCCGCACAACTCTACAGCAAGAAGCCCCCAAGCGTAATCTGGACCGCAGGTTCTTGAAGCGCGTTGCGCATCACGCTACAATCTTTCCATGATTCAATCCTTCCGCCACAAAGGGCTGGCCAAGTTCTATGAGACCGGTTCATTGTCGGGCATTCAGCCAAACCATGCCAACCGCCTGAGAATGTTACTGGCGGCCTTGGATACTGCTGCTTCTATCCAGGATATGGATGTGCCCGGGTTCCGGCTGCACCGCCTCAAGGGAAAAGATGCTGACCGATGGTCAGTGCGTGTAAGTGGAAACTGGAGACTGACCTTTGAGTTCAGAGATGGGCAGGCTAATATCATTGACTACGAGGACTATCACTGATGACCATGCACAACCCCCCGCATCCAGGTGAATTCATTCGTGAGATTTATCTTGATCCTCATTCCGTGACTGGGCGGCAATTGGCCTTGAAGCTGGATGTCGCACCGTCTACTTTGAACCGTATCCTGCAAGGTCGGAGTGGGATTAGCCCAGAAATGGCACTTCGTCTAGCCAAAGCCCTTGGCCGTTCGCCCGAAAGCTGGCTACAGATGCAAGACAACTACGAGCTTTGGCATGCTCGACAAACTGTGGATCTTGGATCTGTTGAAAAAGTCGAGTTCCGTGTCGCCTGACCAAAGGTTCAACCAAACGCCGGTTCGCTCCGCGGCGGCAAAGCTGGGCGAGTCCTGCTTCAACTTTTCTGCGGTCGATCCGGCGCTGTTCGAAGAACTCGACACGCCGACCCGCGCCGGATATATCAGCTAGCAGGAGCAGGGATTCGTCCCCTAGCCACGCGTCGCGGCTTCAGTCAGCAGCGGTGTCTGCGGCGATATCGGCCGCGCGCACCTGCGTTCCGCCGGGGCCCGGCTCGGTCCAGGTCACGAGCAGACGCTGACCGTTCAGATTGACCAGCTTCGGAAAACCCCCGAAGCGACCGGCATCCAGGGTGGTCAGCTCGCGCTGCTCCGTCAGAGCTGCGTCCTGGTCGAATCGAGCCAGCTTCAGCTGCGCCGCGCCGTCGATCTGGTCCAGCCAGGAGACGACGAATCCGTCGCCCCACCAGGCAAGATCGACCCGGCCCAGGGCCACCCCCTGGCCCAGCGTGGTCAGGTGGGTGAAGCTCGCGCCCGCATCCTGCGAGCGGGCCAGTTCAACCCGGGGGATGCCCTCGGCGCCGAGGGTGAACCAGGCGGCGATCACGTCCTGCCCGCGGGCGATCAGGGCGGGGCCGTTCACCGGGCAGGCTTCGATCCGCCAGTCGTCTTCGTGGATCCGGACTGGATCGGTCCAGCCGTCGGCCAGCCGGCGCACGATGCGGATATCGCGGATTTCATCGGCGCTGCGGCCGCGATAAATCACCACCGGGCCGGCGTCGGTCACGCCTGAGGCGGTCTGGCAGCAGTCGCACACCCGCTCGTCGAGCAGGGCGGGCGCGGCGATTTGTCCGGCGTCATCCAC
>JAABSN010000019.1 GCA_011390385.1 Thioalkalivibrio nitratireducens
GAATTCGATGCCGAGGCGGTCGACATAGGCCTGGGTTGCGGCAACTTCATCGACCGCGACGGCAACGATGGTGAAGCCCTGACCCGCGTGCTGCTCGTACCGTTCCTGGAACATCGGCATCTCCCTCTTGCAGGGTGGACACCACGTTGCCCAGAAATTCAGCAGCACCAGATCGCCATCCCAGTCACTGAGCTTGCGCGGTTGGCCACCGAGATCCGGAAGCGTGAAATCGACGCGCTGGAAGTCCTGATTCCCCGCCGCCACTGCGGTGGACGCGGCACCGGCTCCGCCCGACCGGGTGCCGTCGTCGGCCTCGCTGCATCCGACAAGGGCCGTACACACGACGAGTGAAGCCAACAGTGCCTTCGGCTTTCGAGCAAGACTCATGGCCGGGCTCCGATGCTCTGTTCGATATGAGCCAGGAAGCGTTCGGCATCCATGTAGCCCACCGCGCGCCGGTTGCGCAGTTCGGCACCGGTCGCGTCAAAGAAGATCATGGCCGGTGGACCGAACAGGTTGAATTCGCGCATCAGATCACGGTGCTCCGAGCTGTTGGCTGTTACATCGGCTTTCAGCAGGTGAACTGAGCCCATTGCCTGAATCACGCGCGGATCCTGGAATGTCGTGCGCTCGAGTCGCACGCAATCGACACACCAGTCGGCGTAGAAATCCAGAAACACCGGCTGATTGCGCTGCCGCGCTGCGGCCACTTCGCGCTCGACGTCGCCGATGCTGTCGACCTTGGTGAACTCCAGTTCGGTGGCACGCTGCATGCCATCAACACTGACCATGGTCGCCGGAGCGCTGAGGGCAGCCAGCGGTCGGAACATATCCTTGCCGCCGGTGGCTGCGCCAATCATCAGCATCACCCCGTAGACCAGAAGCACCAGCCCCACGCCTTTCCAGAGACTCCGCCAGCCCGAGGCTCCTTCAGGGAGCGATTGCAGCGCGCCCATGTAGATGGCGGTGACAATGAACAGGCTGGACCACAGGAACAGGGCCACCTCGCCAGGGATCACCCGTTCGAGCAGCCAGATCCCCATGGCCAGGAGACCAACCCCGAATACCGCCTTGATCGTGTCCATCCAGGGGCCGGCCTTTGGCAGGATCCTGCCGGCCGAGGTGCCGATTGCCAGCAGCGGGGCACCCATGCCCATGCTGAGCGCGAACAGCGCGATGCCGCCGAGCAGCGCGTCTCCGGTCTGACTGATATAGAGCAGCGCTCCGACGAGGGGCGCGGTGACACAGGGTCCCACGATCAGAGCAGCCAGAAAGCCCATGATCGCCGCGCCAATCAGGGTGCCTCCTTCCTGCTTGTTGCTGATGGTCGCCAGGCGGCTCTGGATGCCCGAGGGCATCTGTAATTCGAAGAAGCCGAACATGGACATCGAGAGCACGATGAAGACGAGAACGAAACCACCGATGATCCATGGGTTCTGGAACGCGGCCTGCAGATTGGCGCCCGCCAGCCCTGCGAAGACCCCGGCCAATGTGTAAGTGAACGCCATCGCAAGGACGAAGGCCAGCGAGATAAAGAACGCCTTGCGTGTGGTCAGGTTTTTCTGACCGACGATGATGTTGGACAGGATCGGGATCATCGGAAACACGCAGGGAGTGAACGTCAGTAGCAGACCGAAGCCGAAAAAGGCCAACGCCACCAGCCAGATTCGCCCATCGGCAAGTTGCGCCGCGATGCGGTCCTGCTCGGTGACCGGCCCCTCGTCGGCGGTTGTCCCGGTTCCGTTGGCCGGCAGTTCGGCCGCCTCTTCGGCGAGGGTTGCCGCGAACGCGACCGCGACGTCCTGGGTCAGTGGCGGGTAGCAGACGCCGAGATCGGCGCACCCCTGATAATCGACAGCGAGGACGATCTCCGCGACGTCATCGACGCCGCGCAGCACCGGGACCAGAATCTCGACGCTGTCCCGGTAGGTCTCCGTTTCCCCGAAAAATTCGTCTTCGACCAGCGTCCCGTCCGGCGGATTGATCGGGCCGAGCTCGATGCCCTCGCCTTCGGCGATGCGGAACCCCAGCTTGTCGCGGTAGAGGTAGTAGCCCTCGGCGATGTCGAACCGCACGACGACCGCGTTCTGGCTGATCGCCCGGGCGCTGGCCGCGAAAGCGACCTCGGGTTCGAGCAGTTCATTCTGTTCTCCGAAGTCGCCGGTAATGGCCCCGAGCGCGTCGAGCGCACTGCGCCCGCGCGGCTGTTCGGCGGACATACTCGGAAGGGCCGGCAGGTTCAGGCTGACGGTCTGAAAATGGGGCGGGTAACAGACGCCGAGGTCAGCGCAACCCTGCGAGCGTGCCGTCAACTCGATGTCGCGGCTGGTGGCGGCCAGTATCGGCAATTCGATATCGATCCGATCGCGGTAGGTTTCCACCTTTCCGAAGAACTCGTCTTCCTTGATCGTGCCGTCGGGGATTCGCGCTTCGCCCAACTCCAGCCCGCTGCTCTCCGGGGTGAACCGGAACTGCTCCCGGTACATGTAATACCCTTCGGCAATGTTCCAGCTGATCCGAACACTGTTCGCGTCGATGACCTCGGCGTCGATCGCGAACGCAACGTCGGGATCGAGCAGCTCGTCTTCGAACAGGGCCGTTGCGAGCGCCGGGAAAAGGGCCAGCGTCACGAACAGAAGGGTCAACCAGTGCCACAGCTTCATTGGGTGCATTGTCGAATCCAGTCGAGATAATCGGGCAGGCCCGCCATGATCGGCAGGGCGATGATTTCCGGTGTGTCGTAGGGGTGGTTCCGCACCAGCCATTCCTGCAGCGCGGTGTAGCGTTGGGCAGCCGTCTTGATCAGCAGGGTGTATTCCCGGGACTGCTCGATCCGCCCCTGCCAGAGGTACACCGACGTACCCGCGGGCAAGATATGGACGCAGGCGGCGAGCCGTTGTTCCACCAGTTCGCCCGCGAGCTGCCCGGCCAGCTTCTCGTCATCGACGGTGGTGATCACCAGCAGGGGATCGGCTGATTGCGGCGGATTCATGGTTTCACGCGCGATCGCGCTCAGTCGATAGCCGGCAGCGTGATGTGGGCGCTCTGCCCTGCCCGGAGTTGTAGACTCTCTGGCGGAGAGAACAGGATGCCCACGCGGTAGCCGGGGCCGAACCCGATGTCCTCGATCTCCCAACCGATCGTGGCCACGGATCCGTCGAAGACGTCGCCAGTGTCGAGCCGTACGCGGGCTGACTGGCCCGGTTGCAGACGGGCTGCAGTACTCGCGCCTACGGTGGTTTCGGCGCGCATCTGGTCGCTGCTGCCGAGTGTGGCCAGGACAGGCGGGGTCAGGGCAGGGCTTACGGACGCGCCGGGAGTCACCGTGATCGATAGCACGCGGGCTGCGGCAGGAGCCCGTATCCGGCTGTCGTCGAGGTCGATGCGGATTTTCTGCAAGTCCGCCTCCACGCGTTTGAGGCGTGCCGCTGCCATCGCTTGCTGGATCCGCGCCAACTCGAGTTCGCGTATGGCAATCAGGGTGCGGTCGTACAGTTCCTCGGCCCGCCCGACCTCGCGATCGGCCTCGGCGAGTTCCAGTCGCAGGCGGGTCCGTTCCGCTTCCAGGCCCCGGGCATCGGCCTGCAGGCGGCGGTCATCCAGGCTGAGCAGTGTCTGACCCTTTTCCACGCGATCACCCGGCTTGACCTGGATGTCGCGCACCAGTCCTGCTCGCGGAGTGGAGATGACATGCCGTTCCTCCCAGTCAAGCCGAGCCTCCAGTTCATCCGCCACGGCGGGCGAAGTCAGCGAAAGGCCGAACACGATCAGGACGGTGGCGAGGACGAGGGTTCTGGGTCTGCCCATGGTTACGACTCCATCAGGGATCGGGAGGGAAAACGCGCAGGGCCGGATCACCCACCAGCAGTGCGAGTCGCTCGAATGCCACGGCGAGAGCATATTCGGTTTCCGCGTGAAAATGGGCGGCAGCGCTTTGCTGGACCATCGAGTCGCCCAGGTCGGCCCGTTCCTCCATGTCATAGAGTGCGCGTGCCCGGTCGATGTACAGTTCTCGAAAATCCATGCGGGCCATTGCCTCGTCGCGCTGGATCAGCAGGGATTCGATCTCGAAGAAGACCTCGCGCAATGCCGTCCGCACGTCGCTCATCGTTTGCGCGAGATCCGCTTCAGCCAGGTGCCGCCGGGCGGTTGCCTGACCGATCGCTGCGTTCCGGCGACCGCCTCGATACAGCGGGATCTCGAGAATCAGCGCGGCCATGGCAGGATTGCGATCCCCCCCGAACTCGCGTTGCCAGGTGCCGATCCGCGCTTCGGCGCTCAAGCGTGGCCGGTGCTGGGTGCGCGCCGCCTCTGTGCTGCGCTGCGCGGCCTCGATCTGCATTCTGCGGACGGCAACCTCGGGACTGCCGCTGTCGACGGCTTCCAGCAGCGCATCGAGATCCGGCAGCTCCGGTAGGGGCAATGGTAATGGTGGCGCCAGTACCTGCGCCGGCGCCTGGTCGGGCCGGTTCAGTGCCTCGGCAAGGTCGGCCCGTGTTTTCCGTTGCAGCAGCTGGGAGCGTGTGCGTTGCGCGCGCGACGTCTGGTAACTGGCTTCGAGTTCGAACAGGTCGATGTCGGAGACCTGTCCCAGTTCATTCCGGTTCCGGGCCCGGTTGAGGGTGACGAAGGCGGAGGCCATGGCCTCGTTGTCGCGGGCAAAGCCGAGATCGGCAAGGAGCACGTCGAAATAGCGCTGAATCACGGTCAACCGGTGTTCGGCATACGCCAGTTCTTCCTCGGCGAGGCTGGCCGCCGCTGCGCGTTCGCGTGCGGCAACCCGGCTGTTGCTGTGTCCGAAGTCCGTGAGCAGTTTGCGCGCCACGAGTAGTGCCCGGGAGTCGTCGTTGCCATCGTCGGGCGCATGGTCGTTGGGGTCGATCCATCGGGCTTCGAGATGGGCATCCACTGAAATGTCGCTGGTGGCCTTTTCGGCCGCCAATTCCTGTTCTGCCTGAAGGCGCAGAGCGCGTGCGCGCAGAAGTACAGGATGCCGGGCTTCGATGGCGGCCAGCGCGGTTTCGAGACGTAGCGGCTGTGGGAGCGGCTCGGTGCTGGCCCGTGCAGTGCCGGCTGCAGCAAGCAGGACCGTGGTCAGTATCAGGGTCGCGGCAATCGGGAGCGACCAGGCGCAAGGGCGGGTACCTGATCGTCGCGTGCCGCCCGCCCGGCCTGCTCCCGGCACGTTGGTGACCGGCCTGCTGTTGCCATGCAGGCCCGCGTTGCTCCAATGCATCTCGATCTGCTCCGTAGGCAACAGGTGTGCTAACGCGCCTGACGCTTGAAGCGCGTGAAGTTCATGTCCTGATAGTGTCCGTCGGCAACAAACTCCCCGAGCTGCAGGAACTCGCCAACATCGCGTGTCGCACCGGTAAAGCGGGCAATGGGTTCGCCGTCGAGGTTGAAGAACTGGAAGACGGGGGTGGCCCGAACCCGGAATTCACGGAACGCGAAATCCGACTGGCGCATCGCTCGGCCCTGGAAGTCGGTGATCTCGACATCACCCTCCACGTCGACGCTGAACAGCGCGAAGTGCTCCCGGTAATACTCCTGGACCACGGGTTGATTGAGCACTTGCTGTTTCATCCGATGGCAGAAGGGGCATTCATCCATTTCGAAGAAGATCAGGACACCCTGTTTGCCATCCGCACGTGCCACTTCGAGCTCTTCCTGGAAATCTCCGAAGGTGGGCTGGAAGAAATGAGTGTAGGGATCGCGTGGTTCGGTCGCGGCCAGCAGCGACAATGACGCCAGGGCGAGTGCGAGCAGCGCAAAACGCGGAAGGATCCGGGATGCTTGGGCGATCATGCAGGGGACTCCTGATGTTTCTGAACGGGCGTTGCGATTGTAGTATCCACGCGATTCCGAGGTCAGTATGTTTGGGCCGGCGCACGAAGAGAAAGACGGCGCGACGCCTGCCAATGGGTTTGACCCCTCGATTTCCTGGTCTGCGGTAGGACGGATGTGTGTTACGGAAAATTCCGCGTTCCCAGCGGCTTTCACGGCAACCTCCATGACCATACGTGCCACCCCGAAACATTCAAGGTGCGGGCAAGGGTCGCAATGAGCGACGCGGGAGTTTCCTGCTCGCGCGGCCCTGAACTCGACAGCAACGGGCGAAGGATGTTGCAATGGCCTAGCGATTCGTGGAGCCATAGATGCGCAGTCCCTTGATACCCCTGTTCCTTTTCCTCGGCGCCATCCTGCTGGAGATCTTCGGTTTCGCCTGGGTGGGTGGAGCCGTCGGCGCCCTGTCGACCGTGGTGCTGGTCGTTGCCACCGCAGCCATCGGACTCTGGATCTTCCGCATCCAGGGTATTGCGCACTGGCAGCGCATGCAGGGGATGCTGTCGCGGGGCGAATTGCCGGCGAGGGATCTGCTCGAAGGGTGGTTGCTGATGCTGGCGGCAATATTGTTGCTGCTTCCCGGATTTTTCTCCGATGCAGCCGGATTCCTGCTGCTGGTCCCCCCTGTCCGTTCCGCTACCGCAGCGTGGTTGCTGAAGCGGCGCTTGGTCTGGGCGGTGGCCGCGCGTGGAACCACCGCCGGGCATGGCGAGACCATCGAAGGCGAATACCGAAAGCGGGAGAGTGAACGCTTGCGGGACCGGCATGACCGTTAGCTGATCGGTCTCCGGTAGCCTGCCCTGCTCCGCGCGTTCTCTCACCCTTCCGGGATGCCAGAAACCGACACCGTGAACTGACAAAAGGACGGCTCCGGTTCATCGGTTGCGCGCCGAGCAGCAGCCGTGGGTGTGCTCGTTCCAGCCTCTTCGACGCAATTCCTGCTCTCAGCCCCTTGACAGTCCTGTCTTTGCTCCTATCATTAGCACTCGTTCGGGTCGGGTGCTAACAGCATCCAGACCGAATCCCCGTCAACTTTTGAACAAGACCACTGGATAAGGAGTTCACCCAATGAATCTGCGGCCTTTGCATGATCGCGTCATCGTGAAGCGTATGGAAGAAGAACGCACCTCGCCGGGCGGGATCGTGATCCCCGACTCGGCGGCCGAGAAGCCCATCCGTGGCGAAGTCATCGCCGTCGGCAACGGGAAAATCCTCGAGAATGGCGAAGTCCGCGCCCTGGACGTGAAGGCAGGCGACAAGGTCCTCTTCGGCAAGTACTCCGGAACCGAGGTGAAGGTCGATGGCAACGACGTCCTGGTGATGCGCGAAGACGACATCATGGCGGTCATCGAGGGCTGAAGCCCTCCCGCTATCCGGTCACCCCAATCAATACGGTTCAGGAGAGAATTCTGTTATGAGTGCGAAAGAAGTTCGTTTCGGTAATGATGCCCGCTCCCGCATGGTCAAGGGAATCAATGTTCTGGCCAATGCGGTCAAGGTCACCCTCGGACCCAAGGGCCGCAACGTGGTCCTGGACAAGGCCTTCGGGTCCCCGTTCGTGACCAAGGACGGCGTTTCTGTCGCCAAGGAGATCGAGCTCGAGGACAAGTTCGAGAACATGGGTGCGCAACTGGTCAAGGAAGTCTCGTCCCAGACCTCCGACGCTGCCGGTGACGGCACCACGACCGCGACCGTGCTGGCCCAGGCCATCGTTCGCGAAGGCATGAAGGCGGTCACCGCCGGCATGAACCCGATGGACCTGAAGCGGGGCATCGACCGCGCTGTGATCGCCGCCGTCGCTGAATTGAAGAATCTGTCCAAGCCCTGCACCGACAGCAAGGCCGTCGCGCAGGTCGGTTCGATTTCCGCGAACTCCGACGAGTCCATCGGGCAGATCATCGCCGGAGCGATGGAGAAGGTTGGCAAGGAAGGCGTGATCACGGTCGAGGAAGGCACCTCACTGGACAACGAGCTCGATGTCGTCGAAGGCATGCAGTTCGATCGCGGCTACCTGTCGCCCTACTTCATCAACAACCAGCAGAGCATGAGCGCCGAGCTCGAAGACTGCTTCGTGCTGCTGTACGACAAGAAGATCTCCAACATCCGCGACCTGCTCCCCGTACTGGAGGGGGTCGCCAAGGCCAGCAAGCCGCTGCTGATCGTTGCCGAAGACGTCGAGGGTGAGGCGCTGGCCACCCTGGTCGTGAACACCATGCGTGGCATCGTCAAGGTCGCGGCCGTCAAGGCACCGGGATTTGGTGACCGCCGCAAGGCCATGCTGCAGGATATCGCGGTATTGACCGGCGGTCAGGTGATTTCCGAGGAAGTCGGTCTGTCGCTGGAGAAGGCCACGATCGAAGATCTGGGTCATGCCAAGAAGGTGCAGGTCACCAAGGAAAACACCACGATCATCGATGGCGCCGGCAATGCCGGGGACATCAAGGCGCGTGTTGACCAGATTCGTGCGCAGATCGAAGAGGCCACCTCCGACTACGACAAGGAGAAGCTGCAGGAGCGGGTCGCGAAGCTCGCCGGCGGTGTCGCCGTGATCAAGGTCGGTGCGGCCACCGAAGTCGAGATGAAGGAGAAGAAGGCGCGTGTCGAGGATGCGCTGCATGCGACCCGCGCGGCAGTGGAAGAAGGTGTGGTGCCCGGCGGTGGTGTGGCCCTGCTACGCGCCCGTGTCGCGATCGCCGACCTGACCAGCGACAACCACGACCAGGCCATGGGCATCAACATCGCCCGGCGGGCGATGGAAGAGCCGCTGCGCCAGATCGTGTTCAACTGCGGCGAGGAACAGTCGGTCGTGCTGAACAAGATCCTCGAAGGGACGGGCAACTACGGTTACAACGCTGCGTCCGGTGAGTTCGGCGACATGATCGAGATGGGTATCCTCGATCCAACCAAAGTGACCCGCACAGCACTGCAGAACGCGGCCTCGGTCGCCAGCTTGATCATTACCACCGAAGCCATGGTGGCAGAGATTCCGAAGAAGGATGACAAGGGTGCTGGCGCCGGCATGGATGACATGGGCGGCATGGGTGGCATGGGCGGCATGGGCATGATGTAGGACCCTGCTCGTTGGTCCCTTCAGGAGAGGCCCCGCTCAGGCGGGGCCTTTTTTGTTTCCGACTCCAGCCACGCGCGGGTACCGGGGTCGGCATGAACGGCCGCGACTCTGTTGCAATCGTGTAACAAGCGTTGTCTTATGGACACGTTTTTTGCAATTGGGCGTGCAAAACCTGCACCGTTGTGCCAATATCAAGGTGTTGCGGGAAAGCTATCGAATGTTGGAGTGCGTGAAAGGTTCGACCCGTGGAAGGTGCAATGCAGTGGGGTCATTTTCCGGGTTACCCGGTTTACTTCTGAGGAGACTAAGAATATGCAAAGCAGATTGATCAAGAATTTTCTGGCGCTTTCGGTGGCCGCCCTGGTAATGGGCACCGCTGGAAGTGTGTCGGCAGCTGGTGGCTGCGCCAACGTCGTTGATGCGTCCGGAACCGTGGTGCGTGACAGTTCCGGAGAGTGCGTTCGTTCCGGAACCTGGAAGGCCGAGAATGTCGGCCATCCAGGCTGCGCAGGTTACATCGAGCCGATGGCCGAAGCAGCGCCCCCGGCTCCCCCGGCGCCGGCTCCGGCTCCCCAGTTCACCACCACCACCCTGAGCGCCGAGACGCTGTTTGATTTCGACAGCGCCACGCTGCGTCCGCAGGGCCGTGACACGCTGCGTGGGCTGGCGTCGAGTCTGACCGCCGCGGACGCCACCTACACCTCGGTTCTGGTTGAAGGTCACACCTGCTCGATCGGTCCGGAGGCCTACAACCAGGGCTTGTCCGAGCGACGCGCGCAAAGCGTGGTCAATTACCTCGTGAGCCAGGGTATTCGCCCCGATGCGATCCGTATGGTGGGCTATGGTGAAAGCCGGCCGACTGCCTCCAACGCGACCCGTGCTGGCCGCGAACTGAACCGCCGCGTGGAAGTCACCACGGACGTTCGCAAGCGCGTCCAGTAAGTCGAAACCGGCGCGCGTTTCCCTCCGGTCCGAAGCCGGGAGGAGCGAGGGGGTCCCGCTTGCGGGACCCCTTTTCGTTCGCGGGTCTGCTCCGATTTCCGAGTGTCGCGCTGCGCACAGCGGCCGGGGCACCGATTCTTTTGCTAGAATCGAGGGTCTGAAGTCACCGACAAAGCCCCGTTCATGGAAGCTCACCCGATACTGGGGAAATCCCCCGAATTACAGGCGGTGCTGCGTGCCGCGCAGCTGGTTGCCAAGGCCGATTGCCCGGTACTGGTACTCGGCGAGAGTGGCACCGGCAAGGAGGGACTGGCGCGCACGCTGCACCGATTGAGTCCGCGCGCGAGTGGCCCGTTCATCGCCGTGAATTGCGGAGCCCTGCCGTCCGAGTTGGCGGAATCGGAGTTGTTCGGTCATCGGCGCGGGGCCTTTACCGGTGCCGACCGTGATCATCCCGGCTTCGTGGGTGCCGCAGAGGGTGGCACCCTGTTTCTCGACGAAATCGGCGACCTACCGCTGTCGTTGCAACCCAAGCTGCTGCGTTTCCTGGAACGTGGCGAGCGGCAGCCGCTGGGGGATGCGCAGCCGCGCGCGGCTGACGTCCGAGTATTGGCTGCAACTCACCGCGACCTCCACGAGGCGTCGGACCAGGGGCATTTCCGGCGGGATCTCTTTTACAGGCTGCACGTCGTGCCTCTGGAATTGCCGCCGTTGAGGCTGCGTGGGCGCGATGTACTGCTGCTCGCCGACCACTTCCTGAACGAACTGGCAGACACCTACCAAACGGAACCCCCGCGATTGACTCCGCAGGCCCGGCGCGCGCTGCTCGACTATCACTGGCCCGGAAACGTGCGCGAACTGCGGCACCTATGCGAGCGCCTTGTGCTACTGCTTCCCGGACAGCTGCTGGGTTCTGAGAATCTTGGCCTCAGGGCCTCGCCCCGCAGCGGCGGCTCGCCGCAGGACGGCTTGGTCCGACTCCCTGCGGAAGGCCTCGAATTCGAGGCCCTCGAGCATGACCTTCTGCGCCAGGCCATGGTTCAGGCCAGGGGCTGCAAGGCTCAGGCAGCGCGTTTGCTGGGCCTCAGTCGAAACACACTTCTGTATCGATTGAAGAAGCACGCGATCGATTGCTGAGGGCCGGCGCGCTTCTCCTCCCGGTTGACGTGAAAAAACCCGCGTAGGGTGCCGTGAGGCGAAGCCGAACCGTACCGATACCACGCCGGTTCTGGCTCCAAGCCCTCTCGGGCGTTGAACGGTGCAATTCGCTGCGCTCATTGACACCCTACGTCTACAGTTTTCATATTCCGGGGTGGCAGGCATGGCGATGAAACTGCGCTCAGTTGATCCGGCCGGCATCCAGGTCGCGCAACAGTTCGGGCGAGATCTCATCGAAGCGCAGGATACGGGTCCCCTGGTGGTCGGCCTTGAACTCACGCGCATCCTCGGCGCTGGCGAGTGGCACCAGTTCGTGCCCCATGGGTCCGAGAACGTCCGATCCCACCACGTACCAGGCTGATCGGGCGTCGATCCGGGTCATGCCATAGTATTCAGTAACACCAATGGCGGCGATTTCGTCGCTGTCGCGCCCCGAGGCGTAGCGGGCCGGATCGAACAGGTACTTGAAAAGATCCTTGGCTCCATCGAAGTGGTCGGCGTGTCCGTCCGTGTAGAGCACGGTGGCGATCCAGGCGGGATACCGTGCTACGAGCATTCCGCAGACCGGGCAGGTATCCCTTGCGCCGGGGTCCGGCATTGGGATACCGCCGGATCCGGTTCCGGGTAAGACCAACGCCACGAGCAATAGCAGTGGCAGCGCGAAAGTCCTTGCTGTTCCGATTGCCTGCAGCGTGCACGTGAGTTTCGTCATGATGGTCTCCTGCCACAATCGGTGGAAAAAGGTCACTGTGGAGTCCGTTGCACGCGGGCGCGGCGTTCGGCTCGTCGTCGCCGGATCATCCGCGTATCGCTTGCCATGTCCAGATAGGCCGCGGTCAATGCCGTGTCGAAGTCCCCGATCTCGCCTCCCTCCGATTGCCGCAGGCCTTCGGCTCGGGAATGCGAGGCAAAAGCCATCTTGCTGCGCGCCGACATGGTGCCGGGCAGCGAACTGCCGACCAGGTATGTCGCCTGGTCCACGTCGACAAGTGGCCGGGGCGACTCGCCGCTGCCGAAATCCGCCGCGTAGATGGCTCGGGGTCCCCGGTCGATGTTCAGACTCAGGCTGATCGCGGCACAGTGCAGGGAACAGGTCGCATCGACCCGTTCATCGTCATAATGGATGAGGTGGCGGCTGTGTTGCCATTGCCGACGATCCATGCCGCAGTAGGGGCAGCGCGGGTACTTCTCTAGTTCGTCTCGCAGGGGGTCGGTGTCCGGTGTGGTCTTGGGTGCGAATTGCAGCGGCGTGCCGTCAGCGCTGCAAGCCGCCGTCTCCATTGCGCTCGTTTTGCCCACCACGCCCAGAAATCCCGCAGCGGTTATCGTTCTAAGGTATTGTCTTCGGTCCATGGTGCTCTCCTCGTGTTTTCGTTTTGCAGGAACGGGTTTCAAATGCCCAACAGACCCTGCATCACCCTGAAGTAGCTCACCCCCTGGTAAAGGGTGCCGGCGCCGAGCGCGATCACACAAAGGGCTGCGAGTTGCATCAGACGCCCGCGCACCTTGCAACCGAGTCGTCCGACCACGTAGCTCAGGGTCAGCATCGAGGGCAGTGTCCCCAAGCCGAAGGCCAGCATCAGCACGGCACCCGGTACGGCCCCGCCAGCGGTGGTGGCCTGCACCGCCACCGCCAGAGTCAGGGAGCACGGCATGAACCCGTTGATCGTGCCGCCGATCCACGCTCCGGCGACCGGGCCGCGGCGGTCCGCCGTGCGCAGTGCATGATTCAGCAGTCCCGACGGAAGAACCGATATCCCTAGCCGGCGTAGCGGGCCGATACCGAGGATGTCGAGGCCGAGAAGGATCACGACAATTCCGGCGACGATCATCAGTACACCCTGCGCAGCACCCAGCGCACCCGCGGAGATCAGCAGCCCAACCGCGCCCGCCGCGGCACCGGCGAATACGTAGACGGTGACACGTGCGCTGTGGTAGGTCAGGTAAGTCATCGGGTTTCTGGAGTGGCGGCCCATCTTGAGGAAAAAGGCCGAAACCAGCCCCCCGCACATGCCCACGCAGTGGCCGCTGCCCAGCAGCCCGGCCAGAAACGCGATCGCCCAGGTGTACTCGGCCTGCATCAGCGTGGCCCTCGCCGACCGGCGTCGGACGTGATCCGTTCTGACGTGTCAGCGAAGCCGAGTAGTGGCCCGGCCATGCGTTCGAAGGTGGCGGGATCGGATTCGCCGAGGATGCGGCCGCGGACGATACCTTCGCGGTCGATGAAGAAGGTGACGGGGATGGCGATCACGCCGTAGCGGCGGGCGATCGCGGAGTCGGGGTCGAGCAGCGTGGGGTAGGTGTAATGGATACGGTCGACGAAGCGCTCGACGCGGCCGCGGTCCTGGCCGACGTTTACCGCGAGGATCTCCAGGCCCTGTTCGCGGAGTTGGCGGTACACCGGTTCCAGTTCGCGCATTTCGCGCCGGCAGAACGGGCACCAGTCGGCCCAGAAGCGCAGCGCGACGACCTGGCCGCGGAGTTCGTCCAGCGCGACCGTGCCACCCGCGAGCAACTCCAGTTCGAACGCGGGCGCCGGTTCCTCGTTGGCGACGGTGGTCCGTTCGTTGCCACAGCCCGCGAGCAGCCCGAGGAGTACGAGCGGGGCGAGGATGATTGCCTGCGGATACATGGTTTCAGTAGCCGAGCAGGATCAGGTTGGACTGCCAGATGATCCAGGCCGTCAGTAGAGCGAAGAAGGAAAATCCCGCTGCGGCGGTGATCACAAGCTTGGGTGCGGTTGTTGCCAGCACGCGACGCAGGCTTTCGCGTTGGCCGAATGCCGAAGTCAGCGCGAGGCCGATCCCGAGGGCGGCGGCGCCGAATAGCGGCAGGTACAGTGCGTAGCCGATGCGGCCGTACTCAGGCTGCAGCAGGCAGAACGGACAGTGATGCAGTGGATGTTCGTACACGTACAGCGACACGAAGGCGACAATGGCAGCGATCGCGACCGGGAAGCTCAGCGTGGCGAGTATCCCGAACGGCAGCAGGCCACGACGCCAGCGCAGGTAGATCCCCGCGGCGACCAGTGTGAGTCCGAGCGTCCCGTACAGCGCGAGCATCGTCGGCAGGACCGGAAGTCCCGCCATGTGCGCCGCCACTGACTCCGCTTCCTGGCTGAACAGGCTGCCGCAGCAGGAAGTGATCACATCCGGGTCCAGACGCAGGAAATAGGCTGCCTGGGTCGCCGCCGCGGCGAAGGTCAGCGGCAGGATGACCAGCAGCAGCGCATACTTCGCCCGGGTCAGCGGGTAATCCGGCGCCAGGGTGTCCATGCGTTGCATCACCAGCCAGGCGGCGGCCAGGAAAAACAGCGTGATTCGCAGCAACAGTGCCGGAAACCCCCACTCGTTTGCGCTCAGGGCACCCACCGCGCACATTGCGCCGACGATCTGCAGTGCCATCCGGTCCAAGGTGTGCACGAACAGGGGCAGAATCAGGAACTGTGCCAGGAATACCAACCCAACTACCGTGCCGATCAGGTAGGTACGTTTCTCCAGACGCAGTTGCAAGGCCCGGCCGCTGGACGGATTCCAGTGACGCAGGATCTGCAGTGCGAACAGCCCGGCCGGCAACAGCAGCAACAGGCTCAGCAGATCAGCCAGGAACAGAGCGAGGACCGGGGCCTGGGCCATTAGTGGGGGGCCTCGCTGCGTCGTTGGTCCGCGACCAACCGGCCATCTCGGAGCTCTACGACCCGGTCGACCACCGCGGCGTCCCGCACCAGCGGGTCGTGGCTGCTCAGCAGCAGTGTGCGCCCTTCTCTTCGCAGTCCGGAGACGATCTCCAGGAACGCCAGGGAGAGTTCCGAGTCGAGGTTCGCCGTGGGCTCGTCGGCGATCAGGACGGGTGGATCATTGATCAGCGCCCGGGCGAGAGCCGTGCGCTGCGCCTCGCCACCGGAGAGTGACTCGACGCGGGCATCGACCCGGTGGCCCAGGCCCAGTTCCTGGAGCAGGTCGAGGACGCGATCACGCAGGCTGCGGTAGGGAGTGCCGATCGGGTAGGCCGGCAGCATCACGTTGTCGAATACCGACAGGCCTTGTACCAGGTTGAAGCGCTGGAAAACGAAGCCGAAGGTCTGCCGGCGCAATGCTGCCCGGAACGGTTCCGGCAAGCCCGAGATTTCCTTCCCGTCCAGGTGCACCCGACCCTCGGTGGGGCGGGCCAGGCAGCCGATCAGGGTCAGCAGCGTGGTCTTGCCCGAGCCGCTCGGCCCGGACAGTACCGTGACGCCACCGGCGGGCAGTGTCAGGTCGATTCCGTTCACCGCCCAGAAGCGGTTGGGCCGATCCTCGTTGAAAGCCTTGCGGACTCCGCGCAGTTCGACATGACCGATCACCGCATCACCTCGTCGGGGTCGGTCACCGCCGCCCGCCAGACCGGGATCAGCGTGGCTGCGAGATAAGGGAATACGGTCAGGAAGAACAGCGTGAGCATCTGGCTGCCGCCGACGGTCGGAGTCAGTGCGAATTCCGGATACAGCACCGACCAGCCCTGCATCACAGGCGCCAGCAGTGGCGCCGACAGACCGAACACATGCCAGTAGGCTGCAGTGGTGCCGAACACGAAGGCCGATAACGACAGCAGACCACTTTCCCACAGTTTCACCCGCAGCACATCGCCGGTTTCCCACCCGACCGCCTTCAGGATTCCGATTTCCCGGCGTTCGTCAGCGGAAAGTCCCGAGGCTTTTTCCCAGGCCAGGATCGCGAATGCGAACAGGGCTCCCGTCATGGGCAGCAGGATCAGTGTCGAGCGCCAGTCGAAGACCGCATCGTAGGTGCGCAGCATTTCCTCGCGCAGGATGACGCGGCTGTCCGGCAACGCCTCCAGCACCTTGGTGGCGATCGTTTGCACTTCGCGCGGATTCGGCACGCGCAGGGTAAGGTCGGTGTACCTGCCGTTCGGGATACCGAAAAGGTCGCGGAAGTCGGTCTCGGCAACCAGCAGGAGATCGGCGCTGGCAAGCGCCGACGCCTGCGGCAGTACGCTCACGATGCGAAAGCTGGAGATGTGTCCATTGTGACCCCGGAGCCCCAGTGCGTCGCCCATGCCGGCACCCCGGGCACGCGCCAGGGCCGGCCCGATCACCGCGGTACCCGGCGTGATCCCGCCTTCCGGGGGTACCAGCAGCGTGTAATTGGCCCGCACCACGGGATCATAATGGTAGCCCCAGAGCCGGCCGCGGACTTCCCGAACGCCGCGGATTCCGCGCAGTGCCTCCGCGTGGTCCGCCGGGATCAGGTCGTGGCGGCCGGCGACCATGCGTTGCACGACAATTTCCGGGGCTTCGGCCAGCAGCACCCCGGCCTCGTGTTGCAGCGCGCTGGCGTAGAACAGGACCGACGCCAGCAGGAACACCATCCCACCGTAAACGACGACCAGCCCGGTGTTGCGGGCCTTGCGCCGCGCCATCGAGGACACCGCGTAGTCGATCATGTACCGCTGGCGTTCCAGCATGCCGCGGAAGTCATTCATGCAGGTGCGGGGGAGGGCGGATCAGGACCCCGGTCGGAAAGTGTTCGAGCGCCAGCGGATGATTCTGGAACGCGGCGAAGCGGTCGGCCATGGCCGGGTGCCTGGCATGACGAGCTTCAGTAAAAAGCGCGAGATCGGTCAGTGACAATTCGCGCGCCAGCTCACTCGTGTTCTGAAGGCGTGCCTGTGCGTCGATTCGGGCGAGTGGTGCATGCAGCAGGACGATGGCTACCATCAGTCCGCCCAGCAGCAACACCGCCAACGCGCGATCGCCCATGCGAAATCGAAGTTGGGGCAGGGTTGATCGGGGTGCCATGGTCGCTTGTTTCAGGGGGGTGCCTAAACGACGAGGCACATGTCGTGCCAGGATCGCGGGTTACGCTGTTGCAGGCCATGCCCGCGCGCGTGAACGTTGGCGCTGCTGCATTTGCCTCACCAATGGCGTCAAATGCAGCGGTGTGCCTTCCGTTAGCGCGAAGGTGCAGCCACGGAAGGACACGGAAATCACGGAAGATGAAACGGGCCTAGTGGGCCATGCAAGTTAGCGTGAAAGAACCTGCGTAGGGTGCCGTGAGGCGAAGCCGAACCGCGCCGGAACCACGCCGGCCCTGCCCCCGGGATCCCGGGCCGCGAACGGTGCGATTCGCTGCGCTCATTGGCACCCTGCACTTGGCGCCATCGCAGTTAACGTGAAAGTCAGGGGCGTCAGCGCTCGATGCGATAGATCAGGTCGATACCCTGTCCTTCGGCGCCCGAGCTGGTTTCCACACTCAGTGAGCGCGTCAGCTCGTAACGGAGCAGTACCTTGTAACTGTCGTCGAACAGGCCGACGCTGTAGCGCAGCAGCAGCCGTGGAGAGAGATACTTGCCGATCGTCAGTGCACTCCGGTCGAGGCCTGAATCCGCGTCGAGTCCTACGTCCAGCCCGAGCTCGTTGCCCAACCGCTGCGTGATCAATCCCGCCTGTTCCAGGCCCCATGCGGCAGCTGCGCCGGCAATCAGATTACCCTCTGATTCCGACGCGCCGGATAATGGCCGCCCGGTCAGAAGAAACGCCATCGCTTCGGTATCGTCCATCGCAGGGTCGGAATAGACTCGAGAACGCAGTGCATCAGGAGTACCCCCAATCTCGACCCCGACGACGACGTCGTATCGACTGACCCGCCGCACTGCCCGAAGGTCCAGTGCCGGGCTCTCGGGCGGTCCCTGGAACGTGATCCGCCCCCGATCCAGTTGCAGATCCTGACCATAGGCCTTGTAGCGCCCATCGGGAATCTCGATGTCGCCAAAGAGCTGTAATGGTCGTCCGGGCTGATCGACCAGATCGAGATCACCGGAGAAACGTGCCACGAGGTCGAAACCATCGAACCGTACGTCGTCTCCGAGGACGACGCGCACGCGAACATCCATCGGCATGGCCGGTTCCGTGTCGACCTCTTCACCCAGGACCACCTCGTCACGGGACACCGAAACGGAGCCTGGGGGCAGATCCGGAGGCCGGATCAGGGCCGATGGCACCAGCATCTCCCCACGAACCGTGAGCAACTCGGGCAGGAGGGTCACCGTCAGGTCCGGGCTGATACGGGCCCGGATATCGTGCCGGTCCACGGCCAGAAAGCGTTCGCCGCGGACCCGAATCTCGGCCCGGGGCCCCTGTTCCGTGAACCCGACCTGCCCCTCGATCCGAAGCGCTTCGCCTCCGGAGCGGAGTTCTCCGGCCAGGTGCATTTCCTCAGTCGACACCACCGTCGCCTCGAGCAAGGGCACCCCGAGCTGGATTCCCGGCTCGGGGAGGGATACGCCGGCTTCTTCGAGCCGGATGCCGCCTTCGATCAGGGGGGCGTCGAGTAGCCCGCCGAGTAGCAGATCGGCCCGCAGACGCCCACGCACATCCTGGATTTCCGGTGAAAATGCACCCAACCATCCCAAACTCTCGAGGCCGGCCTGGATTCTGCCGTCAATCCGGTAACTGGCACCTTCCGGTTCCATACGCAACGTGGCCTCGGCTTCACCATCGTCCAGGAACGACACACCGAGCTCGGTGTCGACGGTTCGATCGTCGACGCGTGCCATCAGCCGCAAGTCACTGTAGGGGAAAGTCTGTTGGCTGCCATCGCCGAGCTCCAACCGGATCGCACCCGAAGCGGGTGCTACGTTCAATTCGGCCTGCAAGTGTTGGGCCGCGTCCAGCGACATCTGGAAGGCGGCGCTCAGCGTACCTTCAATGAGCGTACCCGGGGGTAGCACTGGCTCCAGCCATGCGAGGTCCAGATTTTCCAGGGACGCCTGCGCCTGACTCCCTGATCCCTGATTCCAGTCGCCTTCCACGCAGAGGCGGGACTGCTCCCGAACCAGGCAGAGATCGTTGAGCACGGACTGATCGGGACCGGCACTGATCGATACGGGTTGCTGCAAGGACCAGTCGCCAGCCAACGGCTGTTCGAGAGCCAGGCTTTCCAGTCGTCCAGTCCAGCGCATCTGTTCGAGTTGGTAACCTCCTGTCGCTGACAGGTTCAGACGGCCGAAATCGGCAGCATCGACGGCGAGCGTCAGCCGGTGATCCGAAGCCCGCCCCTCGGCGCCGACCTGGATCTCGTCGATTCGCTCCAGGCCGGCCCGAATGCCCGACAGCTTCAGCGTCAGTTCTGCTGGCGCTTCCGGATCGATGCCTGCATTCAGCTCGAGACTCAGGGTGTCCAGAGCGAGGTCCTGGTAACGCAGTCCCGATCCGTTCCCCTTGGCCGTGATCCTGGGGCTATCCATCGTGCCGCCGATGTTGGCTTCCAATCCGATCCGCCCGGCAAGGGCGGGGAGGACACGGTCGAGCTCCGGTGCGTCCAGGGACAGGTCGAGAGCCAGGATCTCATCGATGCTGCCACGGGCGTGCAGATGGTTTGCCCCGATGCTCAGGTCGAGGCGGTTGATCTCGACCCGGTTTCCGTCGATGACGATGGCCCCGGTGCCATCGAGCGGCTGGCCCCGCAGTTCCCCCCGCAACTCGCTCAGCTCCACTTCGGCGTTCAGCATGCCGTCTGCCGGCACTGCACCGCGGGTTTCCAGTGCCAGCGTCAGACTGCCCGCGAGGTCCGGCAGGAATGCTCCCGGATCGACATCCCTGCCGGAAACGCCAAGATCCCATTCGATCCCTCCACCGTAGATCACACCGCCCGTTGCCGAGAGATGTCCGTCAGCCGGCAGGAAGATATCGAAGTTACCGATATTGGCTTGTGACTCGGTGAGCGCCAATGCGGCGCGTGCGGAAACGGGTTGTCCATCGATCCGGGTCGCGAGGTCGGACAGATCGACCGTTGCCGCGAACGTTCCGGACTCCAGGTTCAGGCGCCCGCTGGTACCAAGCCGTAGCCGATCGAGCGCGAGCTGTCTCCCGGGTACCAGGAAACCGAGGTCCATGGTGTCGGCCGCGAGCGTCAGCCGGAACGGAATGTCGGTGGTCAGATCCGCCTCACCTTCGATCCGCAACACCCCCTGAGGCCCAAGGCGCACCAGCAAATCCTCGATACGTGCCGCGCCGTTGCGGACATGCCCCCGGCCGGAGCCTCGAAGTTCCTGATTTTCGACGCGCGCTTTCAGTTCCCGAATCTCGACATCGGCAGTCAGTTCCCGGAGTACTTCCTCCAGATTTCCGCTGATCGGGTACGGAAGGGATCCGGCGCTGGCGACCTGGAGGGCGTCGACCGCGGCGTCAAGATCGAGTCCCAGCGCCAGAGTGGAAAGATCGCGGACTCCAGCCCGCAGATCCCAGCTCGCGGCCTCGCCGAGGCTTGCCCGCCCCTGGAGGTTCAAGTTGCCGGCCTTGCTGGTCAGGTCGAGTTTCTCGATTTCGACCTCTTTCGTCGAGCCTCTGAGACCCGCAATCAACCTGGCCTCCGGCCACCCTGTGCCCTCCGCGCTCGCCTCGACCCGGGCCAGCCAGGCGTCCAATGTGCCGCGGACTTCAAGGCTGCCGGGGCCGATGGCGACGACATGGTTCGGGGCAAGCTGGTAGTCGAACGCTTTCCATCGGTTGTTCAGGTGGGCATGCGGGGTTCCGAACAGATCCTCGATCGTTATCTGTGTGTCGAGTTCAGCCACTGCCCGTAGGGCGTGTCGAAGCCGAAGCTGCTCCTGCAACAGGCCTTCGATGGTGATTTCGCCCTCGGCATGAGTCGTTCCCAGTCCTCGCGCCAGTTCGTCGGGCAACGCGAAGCGCCATTGCCCGTCGACCATGAGCGGGTAGCGACCATGCGGCTCCAGTTCGAGATTCAGTTTGGCCTCCATATCGGGTATTGCCAGTTGCAGGTCGCCGACACGGACCACTTCCGGACCTGCCTCGAGACGGAACGAGAGCCCATCCACCTGGAAAATCGTTTCGCCCGCTTGCCGGAGACGAAAATCCGTCAGGCGGAATTGGTCGAGTATCACCGTCAGCGGCAATTCGATCTTGTCGGGAAGTTCGGGGCGTGGGCCCTGCTCCACGGGCTTCGGGTCCGGTTCGGGCAGATCCACCGTGACGCCGGAAGCGCTCAGATCGCGGATCCGCAGCGTGAGTTTGAGCAGCGCCAACCCATCCAGCTGGAGCCGGACCTTGTCGAGCGCCACGCGCGTATCGTCCGTGTGCACCTGGATCCCGGTCAGCGAGAGTCCGTGGAACAGGGTTCCGTCTACCGTGTCGACCTGTAACTCGATCGGGGCGTGCTTCTCGGCCTGGGCAAACAGCCAACGGGTACCCGCTTCCGTCACGATCAGCGTGACGGCGCCAGCCAGAAGCAGAAGGAGCAGGATGAGGGACCACCCGAGGGTACCCGCCAGGATCCGCAACATGCGTTTCAAAGGTCCGGTCCCATCGTGAAGTGGATGCGAAAACTGTCCTTGGACTCGGGTGCGTGGGCAAGGTCGACCCGGATCGGGCCAACCGGGGACTGCCAGCGGATACCAGCTCCGATCGCTGCCTTCAGGTCGTAGTCACCAAAATCGTTGAAGGCATCGCCGGCGTCGAGAAAAACCGCGACGCCCCACGGACCCTGCCCGATCGGAACGTCGTATTCGGCACTGCCCACGAGGACATGTCGCCCGCCAATCGCGTTGCCATCGCTGTCGCTTGGACCCAGTTGCTGGAAACCGAAGCCGCGTACGCTGGTGTCGCCTCCGGCAAAGAACCGCAGCGAACTCGGCAGATCGCCGACCTTCGTACCGCCGGTAAGCCCGGCCTCGCTACGGAGAATCAGGCGTCCCGGACCCAGCCCCTTGATGAATTTGGCATTGGCTCGAGTCTGCAGGAAGGTAACGCTCGACCCCAGGTTTTCCGAGGCAGCCTGGACCAGCCACTCCAGCCGGTAGCCGTTGCGCGGGAAAAGGGGGTCGTCGGATTCGGTTCGGCTGATGCGGTAGGACGGGATCAGCAGACTCGTGGTATCGGTGACGTCGCCAACCGTGAACCGCTCGCGTTCGTAGCGGATCCCCTGCGCGGTCTGCCATCCGGAAGGATGCTGTTGCACACGGCTCGCGCCGACCTGGAAGCGCTCGGACTCGCTGGTGCCGGTATCCTCGGTGCGGTACGAGGCAAGCAGGCTGAGGTTGTCGCTCAGTGGATCGGCAAGGGGAATATCGTAGCTGAAATTGACCTCGGAGCGCTTTTGCGAGGCTTCGAGTGCGGCGTTGTAGCGGTGACCTCGCCGGTTCGCATAGCGGCGGTCCATGACCAAGCCGAAGCGCGGACCGAGGTCGGTGGAGAATCCGAGGCGCGCCTCATACGCGGTGCGTTTGCGCGGCTCGACCTCTGCCAGGATCGGCACCTCGCCATCCACTGCGTCATCCAGACGCGGGCGCACGCGGACGGTCTCAAAGTAGCCGCTGTCGTTGAGATTGCGTTGCAGCTGGATCAGCTGACCGGAACTGTATGGAGCCCCGCGCTCGAAAGGCATGAGCCGGGCGACGAAGTCCTCGCGCAGGATGTCCTGTTCCAGCGTCACCACACCCAGGCGATAGCGGCGGCCGCTATCCATATGCAGGCTGATCCGTGCTTCGTTTTCCTCCGGGTCGACCAGCAGCCGGCTTTCGGACAGCTCTGCGTCGAAATAGCCACGGTCTCCGGCGATGCGAACCAGACGGGTGCGCAGGCCGTCATAGGCGTCGTGGCGCAGTGCGTCGCCGAGTTCGATGCCGGGATCCGACGTCAGTGAAATGAACGACGGATCGTCCTCACCCTCTCCTGAGACCCGAACGTCGATCCCGGCGATACGGGTGACTGGACCTGCGTCGAAGGTAACGAGAAGATTCCAGCAGGTCTCGCTCCGGGCGATCTCGACGGTGATCTCGGGCTGGTAATGACCCAGTGCGCGGAGGGCCTGCCGCACACGTTCCCTGGCGCCGTTCAGGATGTTGCGTTCCCGGAATGAAGGGAGTTCGCAGTCATACCGGGTCATCGGCACGAAGGCACGGATGTTCTGGCGCTGCTCGAATGTTCCACCGTTGATCTCGATCTGGGGTGTCCCTTCGGCAGCGGCCCATGCCGGAAGGAGGCCCAGTAGCAGCACCGCCAGCGGTGGTAGGACTCGCCTTGCAGTCGTCTGTGAAATGCGGCGAACGTGGGCTGGATGCGCCATGCAGACCCTTGATGTGAGTGGGAAGACGGCTGTGCGGTTGGCGGCGGCTGGCTGTCCCATCGCGCATACCGCCAGGGTGATCGCGCTGTCAGCGCGGGATCCTCATGGAGCGGATCAGTGGTGGCGATGGGTGTGATACCTTCCGGTGCCAGCGCTGCCATTATATCCTGACTGGTGTTGGCCCCGAAGGTTCGGCCGAAGGCATTTGGTCCAGCACTCTCCCGTGGCTCAGTTTCCTGGACTCGTATTGGCAACCGGGCGGCCATTGACAAAAGCCCGGGCCGGGTCCACCCGCCAGCCGCCGTCGATCAGGGATTGTCGGCCCAGCAGCATGCCGAAGCGCATCGGGCCGCGATCGGCCAGCGTAATCTCGATCTCCTGATGCACGGTCCCGAGGATCATCGGAGTCACGATCACGTAACGGCGCTCGCGCTGGCCGTTCGAGCTGCGTATCTGACGCAGGTCGCTGATCGTCGCGGTGCACGCGATCGAGGTTCTTTCGTCTCCATGCAGCGGGTACAGGCGAAAACGGATCCGCGATCTTCCGCCCTGGTTGAAGGGCTCGAGATCAAGTGCATGCAGCGCAGAGGTACGGGCCCCGGTGTCGATCTTGCACTGCAGACGGCGAATCCTGAGTTCGGGTAGCGCGAGCCACTCGCGCCAGCCGACCAGGCGCTGATGGTCTGAAAATGTGTCGGGCGGCAACGGTTCAGTGTCGGGCGCTGCCACTGTCACCCCTGGGGAAGACCACCAGATGCGAGAAGTTCAGGCGCAGCCGTACGTGATCCGAGACAATGAAATTGTCGTGGCTCGGGGTGACGCAGACGATCTCCGTGCCATCCCGAAGCTTGAGCGTGTAAAGGAAATCGGCACCCCGAAAGGTCTTGGCGACCACCTCCGCGTCGATCTCGCCCCGGTCATTGTCGAGCTCGATGTCGTCCGGCCGCACCAGGACGTCGACCGAGGTGCCGGGAACGAATCGGCTGGACAGTGCACCACGGATCCTGCCCAACGCAGTCTCGACACAGTCGTTCTCGCATACGCGTCCGGAGATGATCGTCCCTTCGCCCACGAAGTCCGCGACGAAGCGGTCAGAGGGTTTGTGATAGAGATGGTACGCGGTATCCCATTGGCACAGGTGACCGTTATTCAGGACTGCAATGCAATCGGCGAAGGCGAAAGCCTCGTTCTGGTCGTGTGTGACCAGAATTCCGGTCGTACCCTCGGTCCGCAGGATTGCGCGAACCTCTCGGGCGAGATCGGTACGCAGCTCCACGTCCATGCTGGAGAACGGTTCGTCCAGCAGGAGTAATTGCGGCTTTGGCGCTAGTGCACGGGCCAGTGCGATACGCTGCTGCTGGCCGCCCGAGAGCGCGTGCGGATACGCACGCTCATAACCGGAAAGACCAATCAGGCGCAGCAATTCCTTGACGCGCCGATCCCGGTCGCCGCGGCTCCAGCGGCGGATCCCGAAGCCGATGTTGCCGCCAACGTCCAGATGAGGAAACAGCGCGAAATCCTGGAAGACCATACCGACGTTGCGTTTCTCGGGTGCCAGTGTATAGCCGGGTCGGCTGACCACCTCGCCGTTCAGGCGGATTTCGCCGCGCATCACCCCCTCGAAGCCCGCGATCGCCCTGAGCAGAGTGGTCTTGCCGCAGCCGGAAGGCCCGAGAAGACAGCCAATCTGGCCCCGCGGGAGCGCCAGCGAGATCGCGTGCACTACACGCTGGCCGGAATAGCCGACGTCAACGTCGTCCAGCACGACTTCTGCCGCGTAAGGGGGGTCCGCCCTGTTTGTTGTCATGCTGTCTGTGTGCCGGCCGGTACGGCCAGGGGCTCGGTTTGGCGGGGTTCGCCCCGGTTTTGCATCCGCTGCCGCTGGCCTGGCCGGGATCGTTCAATGGTCAGGCTGAGCAGAATAACCGGTATCAGTCCGACCAGCACAATGGCCAACGCTGCGCTGGACGATTCCGCCAGCCGCTCGTCCCCGGCCAACTCGAAGGCGCGAACGGCGAGAGTATTGAAATCGAACGGCCGCAGTATGAGGGTCGCCGGCAATTCCTTGAGCACGTCCACGAACACCAACAGCAGGGCCGTCAGCAATGTTCCGCGCATGATCGGCAGGTGGACGCGGGTGAGTGTTGCCAAGGGTCGCATGCCAAGTGAACGTGAAGCATCATCCATGCTCGGTTTGATCTTGCCAAGTCCGGCCTCGACTGTCTGCAGTGAAACCGCGAGAAATCGCACCGCGTAAGCAAACAGTAATGCTGCAAGGGTCCCCGACAGGAGTAGCCCCGTGGACAGGCCGAACTGGTCGCGCATGAACGAGTCGAGTGCGTTGTCGAACCACGCGAAAGGAATCATCACGCCAATCGCGATCACCGTGCCCGGCACCGCGTAACCGAGCCCTGCCACGCGCACCGCGAGGCCGGTGATCCAACCGTCCTGCATGCGCCGCGCATAAGCGAGGACCAGCGCCAGAGTCACCGCGATTACCGCCGCCAATGCAGCAAGATAGAAGGTGTTGAACACCAGTTGAGCGAAGGCAGGGTTGACCCAGTGACTGGTGGTTCGAGCGGCCCAGATGGATAACTGTATGGCCGGGATCAGGAAACCGAGCAGGATCGGCAACAGGCAGGCGGTCACTGCAGCGGCCGCCTTCCAGCTCCGGAGCCTGTAACGCGGGAGGTTGGAGTAGCGCGAACTGGTGTGATGGAAGCGCGCGCGCATGCGTGACCAGCGTTCGAGCAGGATCAGCACGAAGACGAAACTCAGCAGGACGGCGGCCAGCTGGGACGCGGCGCCAGGATCAGCGAGGCCATACCAGGTGCGGAAAATGCCCGTGGTAAAGGTCGCGATGCCGAAGTAGGCCACCGTTCCGTAGTCGGCCAGCACCTCCATCAGTGCCAGTGTCAGACCTGCGATCACCGCTGGGCGCGCGAGCGGCAGAGCCACGCGGAGGAACCCTGCGTACGGACCACTGCCGAGCGTCCGCGAGACTTCGAGAACGCAGACCGACTGTTCGAGGAACGCGGCGCGCGTGAGGAGATACACATAGGGATATAACACCAGGGTCAGCATCAGCATGGCCCCGGTGAGTGAGCGGATTTCCGGGAACCAGTACTGGCCATAGCCGAGCCCGGTAAGATCGCGGATCAGCACTTGAACCGGTCCGGTGAAGTCGAGCATCCCGGTGTACGTATAGGCGATGATGTAGGCGGGCATCGCCAGCGGCAGCATCAGTGCCCATTGGAAAATGCGCCGCCCCGGGAACTCGCAGACACTGACCAGCCACGCGACCGGGATACCGATCACCAGCACCCCGACACCAACACCGAACAGCAACAGCAGGGAATTGGTGACGTATTCGCCCAGCATCGTTTCGCGAAGATGCAGCCAGACATCGCCCGAGGGGAGGAGGACATGGGCGAAGATCACCAGCACCGGAATAGCCAGCACCACGGCGACGGTGACCGATGTGATCTGCCAGAGATTCGGGCGCGGAATGGTGGGGCGCCGGGTGGGGCGCGCAGGCCCATGTATTCTCGGGGTCGGGATGTCCATTGCGGCGAATAGTAAACGTTCTTATTCCGAATGACATCCCGGTTTCGCGCCGGGCGGGGTCGGGGCCGGCTTCCCGCCGGCCCGCGCCCCGGAGTTCATCGCACGAGCTTCAACGCCAGCCGGCACGGTCCATGACGCGCACTGCTTCGGCGTTGTGTTCACCGAGTAGCGACAGGTTCAGACTGTCGGCCTTGAAATCGCCGAAGGATCGCAGGATTTCGCTCGCGGGCACGTCGGCACGCACCGGATATTCCTGGTTGGCCTCGGCGTACCAGCGCTGCGCTTCCTCGCCCGTCAGATACTCGATCAGGCGAATCGCGTTGTCCCGATTCGGAGCATTTGCTGTGACCGCCGCGCCACTGATGTTGACATGGGTGCCCCGGTCTTCCTGGTTCGGGAAGAATACGCCGATCTGTTCAGCTGCCTTACGCTGATCGGCATCGTCGCCAGCCAGCATCCCACCGAGGTAATAAGTGTTGGCGATGGCGATGTCGCACACCCCCGCAGCGGCAGCCCGGATCTGATCGCGATCGCCGCCCTGCGGCGGCCGAGCCAGGTTGGCTACCAGACCTTCTGCCCATTCACTGGCTGCGTCGGTGCCTTCACTGGCAATGATTGAGGCCACCAGGGACTGGTTGTAGATGTTCGAGGACGAACGGATGCAGATACGGCCGCGCCATTTTTCATCGGTCAGCGCTTCGTAGGTGGACAGCTCCGAGGGGTCTACCTTGTCCTTGTTGTACATGATCGGGCGTGCGCGCAACGAAAGTCCGTACCACTGGCCGTCGACATCGCGGTAGTTCTCGGGAACCCGCTGTTCAAGAACTTCGGATTCGATTGAAGCGATGACTCCGGCCTCCTTGGCCTGGTGCAGATTTCCGGCGTCGACCGTGATCAGCACGTCGGCCGGGGAATTGCGCCCTTCGAGTTTCAGTCGCTGCAGCAGTTCGTTTGCTTTGCCGGTCAGCAGTCTGACACTGATTCCGGTATCGCGGGTGAAGTCATCGAGCAGGGGCTTGATCAGGTTTTCCTGGCGCGCCGAGTAGAGGTTGATTTCCCCATCGGCGCTTGCCACGGCGGGCAGGCTGAGTGCGGTAGCGATGATTAGGATCGCGAGAATTCTGAAACGCTGATGAAACATGTTGTCTAGCTCCTGAATGAGGTTGGTTCGCAGAGGACGAACAAGAACCATTGTTATTCACCCGCGGTTCGCAGTCAAGACGTGCAGGGTGGCGCAGGTTTCCATGGGGTCTTTGTTCACGCAGGATCATCGGGGCTGGTAGTCTTGCCCGATGGACGAGATACGGGCATTGGCCATTGACGCGCTGCCGGCCACGGTGCGGGACCGCGCGAACCTGTTACTCGAGGATTTTCTTGCCCGGGTTCCCGAGCCGCCGATTGACATCCCGGGAGCTGGACTGGTTTTCCTGTGCAGTGACTACGTCGCGCAGATGGCCGTGCGTCATCCCGAATATGTGCTCGATGCTCTGGATGCCGACGGCGTGATGCCGAAGCGTTCGGACCAGGACGTCCGGGCCTGGCTGACGGAGCGGCTCCATGGCGTTGCCGATGACTCGGAACTGAAAGCGTGCCTTCGAGAACTGCGTCATCGTGAACTGGTCCGCATTGCCTGGCGTGACCTGTCGGGGCTGGCCGGACTCGATGAGGTCATGCACGATCTGACAAGGCTTGCGGACACCTTGGTTCAGGGGGCTCTGGGCTGGCTCGAGCGGCAGTTTCAGCGGCGTTATGGTGTTCCACGCGATGATCAGGGCAAGGAACAGTCGCTGGTCGTGCTGGGTATGGGCAAGCTGGGCGGCGAGGAGCTTAATTTTTCCTCGGACATTGATCTGATCTTCGCGTACTGGCGCCCGGGCAGCACCGATGGTGGCCGGAGCATCGAAAACCAGGAATTCTTTCAACGGCTGGGCCGGGCGTTGATCGCCTCCCTGGCCGATTGGACCGCGGAGGGTTTCTGCTACCGGGTCGACATGCGGCTGAGACCCTTCGGCGGCTCCGGGCCATTGGTGATGCACTTCGATGCCATGGAGGACTACTACCAGGCGCATGGACGCGAGTGGGAGCGCTACGCGCTGATCAAGGCCCGGGTGATGGCGGGAGAACCGGCCGCGGGACGACGCCTGATGGAGAAGCTGCAGCCTTTCGTCTACCGCCGGTATCTCGACTATGGAGCCTTTGCCAACCTGCGCGAACTGAAGCGGATGATCAACGAGGAGTCGGTACGCCGCGAGCGTTTCGAGGACGTCAAGCATGGTGAAGGCGGTATCCGCGAGGTCGAGTTCGTTGGTCAGGTGTTCCAGCTGATCCGTGGCGGCCGTGATCGGGATCTGCAGCGTCGGGATCTGCTGGGTGTGCTGGAGCTCCTTGCAGAACGGCAGCTATTGCCCGAGCACGCGGTGGAGCAACTCGTGCATGCCTACCGATTCCTGCGCCGGGTCGAGAATCGCCTGCAGATGCAGAACGATCAGCAGACGCATCGGCTGCCCTCGCAGGCCTTCGATCGAACGCGGCTCGCGCTGGCCATGGGTTACTCGGACGAAGCCGGATTCGAGACCGCGCTGATCAGGGAGCAGAGGCGGGTGCATGCACAGTTCGAGCAGGTGTTTTCGGCCCCGCAACGGGATGATGCCGAGGGCGACAATGAGTTGCCGGGAGGCGGTCGCCAGCGGCTGCTCGGACGACTCTGGTCTCAGCACCTTGGTGAGCAGGAGGCGCTGGCGCTGCTGGTGGATATGGGGTTCGAAGACGCTGCAACCGCGTACGAGGATATTCGAACGTTGCGTCAGGGCCCGGTGACGCGGTCCCTCTCTGGGACCGGTCGTCAGCGGCTGGACCGCCTGATGCCCCTGCTTCTCGGCGCACTTGCGGAGCTCGAGCATCCCGACCCCGTGTTGCCGCGTGCCTTGCAATTGGTCAAGACCATTGCCCGCCGCTCGGTCTATCTGTCACTGCTGGTGGAGAATCCGCTGGCCCTGTCGCAGCTGGTAAAACTCTGCGAGGCGAGTTCCTGGATCAGCGATCAGCTCACACGGTTTCCCTTGCTGCTGGACGAATTGCTGGATCCCCGGGCACTTTACGCGCCGCCGAATCGCGATGGTCTCGAGGAAGAACTGAAACACGAGCTGGCTCAGTTTCCGCTGGGAGACCAGGAGCAGATGCTGGACCGCCTGCGCCAGTACAAGCAGGTCCAGACCCTTCGAGTCGCTGCCGCTGACATCATGGGTCACCTGCCGCTGATGCGCGTCTCGGACCACTTGACCTGGCTCGCAGAAGTCCTGCTGGAGAAAGTGCTGGAACTGTCGTGGAACCTGATGCTGGAGCGCCATGGCGAGCCATGGTGCGGATCCGGCGACGGCCGCCGTCGCGCCCGGTTCGCGATCATCGGCTATGGCAAGCTCGGTGGCCTCGAACTGGGCTATGGCTCGGACCTTGACGTCGTTTTCCTGCACGATAGCGAGGGCGAACCGGCGCGGACGACCGGGCCTCGCGTCATCGAAAATTCCGAATTCTTCGGTCGCGTGGCCCAGCGTGTGGTGCACCTGCTGGGTGCATTCACTCCCGCCGGGCGCCTGTACGAGGTCGATACGCGGCTGCGCCCGAGTGGCGCATCCGGCCTTCTGGTGAGCAGCCTGGAGGCCTTTGCACGCTACCAGGAGGGTTCCGCCTGGACCTGGGAGCACCAGGCGCTGGTGCGCGCCCGCTTCGTGGCGGGCGATCCGGAGGTCGGACAGCGGTTCGCCGAGGTCCGCGAGCGGATCCTGGGCCGGCGCCGTGACCGGCAGGCCCTGCGCGCCGAGGTGGTGGAGATGCGCGACAAGATGCTGGCCGAACATGCGTCGCGCGATCCGCAGGCCTTCGACCTGAAGCGTGACCGTGGTGGTATCACTGACATCGAGTTCATGGTTCAATACTGGGTTTTGGCCAATGCCA
>JAABSN010000188.1 GCA_011390385.1 Thioalkalivibrio nitratireducens
GGCTGGTCAAGCGGCTGCGCGTGCCGGCGCAGTGGCTGACGGCGCAGGAACTCATTGGGGAATTGGCAGGCGACTCCGCACCGGTGGTCGTGGACGTGCGCAGCGCTCAGGAATTCACCGGCGAACTCGGCCACATCGAAGGCGCGCTCAACCTGCCTCTCGATCAACTCGGGGACCATCTTCACGAACTGCCCACGGATCGCCCGCTGGTGCTGGTCTGCCACACGGACCGCCGTTCCCGGGCCGCCGCAAAGCTTCTGCACGCGCGCGGCTTGCGGGATCTGCATATCGTGCGCAAGGGGATGACGGCATGGCGAGCCCTTGAAACGATCTGATCAGCTCGAAAGCGCCGATTTCCGAGGACGCACCATGCGTGCAGGGACCGCATTGCCGTCATACCGTGCTGCCGGGGGGCATGCCGCACGTGCTGCCGCCCCGGGGATCAATGAATCTCTCGAATCGCGGGCGAAGCGAAGGGCAACTCCCCGCGTTATCGTGCCACGCGGCGCCGTCTCACCCTGGGCCAGCGAACGAAGTGCAACACGATGAACGCGAGCATCGCCGCGACGACGATACTGGGGCCGGTCGGCGTATCGTGCTCGAACGAACCCCAGATCCCTCCGAGCACCGCAAGAACCCCGAAACCCGCAGCAAAAACAGCCATCTGTTCCGGTGTGCGCGCAAAACGCCGGGCGGTCGCGGCCGGAATGATCATCAAGGAAGTGATCAGTAGAACCCCGACCACCTGCATTGCGCTCGCAATGACCAGCGCGATGAGCAGCATCAGGCCGAGGCGCACCGGCAGTACCGGCACACCTTCGACCTGCGCCAGTTCTTCATGCACGGTAATCGCCAGCAGCGGCCGCCACAAAAGAATCAGCAGCACCAGCGCCAGCAAGCCTCCGATCGCGATCGCGGCGAGGTCCCCGCGAGTAACGGCCAGGATGTCGCCGAACAGATAGGCCATCAGGTCGACCCGCAGGCCTTCGACGAAGGCGACCGCGACCAGACCCAGTGACAGTGCGCTGTGGGCAAGAATACCCAGTAGCGTATCCGAAGCCAGTTCCTGGCGCCGCTGCAGAAATACCAGAAGGACGGCAACCGTAACGCAGACCAGTGTTACCAGAAGGTTCAGATTCATTCCCAGCAGGAAACCCAACGCAACACCCAGCAGCGCCGAATGCGAAACCGTGTCGCCGAAGTAGGCCATCCGTCTCCAGACCACGAATGCGCCGAGGGGTCCGGCCACGACGGCTACCATCAGGCCGGCGAGGATTGCCCGCATCACGAAGTCATCGAGCATCGTCCGTCCCCCGCGACGTTTCCGGAACCGGCCGTGGATCACCAGTCAGGTCGTGCACATGGTCGTGATGATGGGTGTAGATCGCGATACCCCGGACACCTGCGTCGGGAAACAGCCGCTGATATTCGGGGTGCCGGCTGACCTCTTCGGGATGACCGGTACAACAGACATGCTGGTTGACGCACACCACGATATCGGCGGCCGCCATCACCAGGTGCAATTCGTGCGAGACCATCAACACGCCGCATCCCGTTTTCCTGCGCAGGCGATCGATCAGGTCGAACACCTCTCCCTGCCCCACGACATCGACCCCCTGGGCCGGCTCGTCCAGCACCAGAAGGTCCGGCTGTCCGATCAGTGCCCGTGCCAACAGCACGCGCTGCATCTCGCCCCCGGAGAGCGTCTGGATCGGCGCATCCAGGAGATGCGGCACTCCGACCTGGGTCAATTCATGGCGCAGGTGGGAATCGGTCGCCCGATGCCGCAAGGTCAGAAAGCGACGCACCGAGAGCGGCAGTATGGGATCGACCTGGACGTGCTGAGGCATATAACCGATGCGCAGGCCGCGAGCACGTACAACGCGACCGTTATCCGCATCCCAGAGCCCCAGCAGGATACGCAGCAGGCTGGTCTTCCCCGCTCCGTTGGGACCGATCACGACCACCACCTGCCCGCTCCGGACCGACAGCGACACGCCTTGAAGGATCGTGCGGCCGCTGCGCTCGAGCCCCACGGAGTCGGCCTGAATCAATGCAGGGGCATCGACTCCACGCGGGGCACTGCTGTGTCGGGTAGCACCAAACATCTCGGTATAGTATAACGTTTAGTGCCTGGACCAACAGCGGATCGGGCCTTCAGGTATTACCCTCAACGGAGACTCCTCGGTATGCGAATCGGAAAAACACTTGGAATCGGTAGTCTGCTCCTGGGCACCATTCTGGCAACTGCGCCCGTTCAAGCCCAACAGCGCTCGGTGGTTGCATCCATTCTACCGATACACAGCCTCGTAGCGGCACTGGTCGACAGCATCCACCGCACCGATGTGCTTCTGCCCGCGTCCGCCTCGCCTCACGGTTACGCGATGCGCCCCTCCGAAGCCCGCCTGTTGCAGAATGCAGATCTGGTCGTCTGGGTCGGTCCTGACCTCGAAACTTTTCTGGAACGCTCGCTTTACGAGCCACGGACGGGGCGCGAGCTCATCAGCCTGATGGATGATCTCGATCTCCACCTCCTTTCCAGCCGGGAAGGTGGTGTATGGGAGGAGCACCTGCACGATCACGGCCATGGACATGACGATCACGGCCATGGACATGACGACCACGGCCATGGACATGACGACCACGGCCATGGACATGACGACCACGGCCATGGAGACGATGGGAACCGTGATGCGCACATCTGGCTGTCGCCCGAGAACGCTCGCAATATCGCTGCGCGCCTGACCGAACACCTCGTGCGCTGGGACCCGGACAACACCGAGGCCTTCGTGAGCAATCGTGACACCCTGATCGAACGGATCGATGCACTTGATGCCGAACTGCGGCAACAACTCGCACCCGTTCGCGACCGGCCTTTCATCGTCTTCCATGACGCCTACCAGTACTTCGAGCAGTACTATGGTCTGAACGCAGCAGGTTCGATCACGATTGATCCCGCCCGCAGTCCCGGAGCGCGCCGCATCCAGGAACTGAGAAACCGTCTGGATCGGCACGACATCGCCTGCCTGTTCACTGAACCCCAGTTCCGCCCCGCCCTCGCAACGACTCTGGTCGAAGGCTACGACACGCGTGTGGCTGAACTGGATCTGCTCGGAAGTCACCTCCAGCCGGGCCCGGACGCCTGGTTCCAGCTGATGCGGAACATGGCCGACAGTTTCACCGACTGCCTCACGCCAAACGGCTCCTGAACCATCCCTGGAGTGCCGGAGCTTGCTCCCGATGTTTCGGCCCAGGATTGCCGCAGAGGCAAATGCGGCGGCAATCCGCCGACCCGCAGAGGCGCGCTCTCACGGTTTCGAAGATGGCATGAACGGCCAGGCTTTTGCCCTTGCCGTTTACCCGTGGGTGCCGGTCCGTGTCCCGGCATCTTCGGAAGCGGCGTCACCCTCGGTCTCGGCACGGAACACCACATCGAGACGCTTCGCCGCGGCGACTTCGTTGAAGCGGCGGTTCGGCAGCTTGTGCGGCGCTCCCTTGATCGTTTCCATATCCGTGCGGGACTCGTCCAGGATCGCCGCCATCGCGGCAACAAAGCCATCCAGCGTCTCCTGGGACTCGGTTTCGGTCGGTTCGATCAGCAGACACTCCGGTACCAGCAGAGGAAAATAGGTGGTTGGTGCATGGTAGCCATGGTCGAGCAGGCGCTTGGCCACGTCCATTGCGGTCAGGCCCGTCTCCTTCGCCTGGCGTTTCAGGGTCACAATGAATTCATGCGTCGCGCGACGTTCCGGGAAAGCCAGGTCGAACCCGACGCGCCGCAACTCCGCCAGCAGATAATTCGCGTTCAGCGTGGAGAAATCGGCCACCCGGGTCATCCCTTCGCGTCCCAGCATGCGCATGTAGACATAGGCGCGCAGCAGTACGCCGGCGTTGCCCGCAAAGGCCGACAGCCGGCCGATACTCTGTGGATAGTCCGCCTCCGCGGCATGGCGATAGCTGCCGTCGCCGTCCTGCACCACCACGGGGACCGGCGTGAACGGCAGCAGGCGCTTGCTCACACCCACTGCCCCTGCGCCCGGCCCCCCACCGCCGTGTGGCGTCGAGAAGGTCTTGTGCAGATTCATGTGAATCACGTCGAAGCCCATGTCACCGGGTCGCACCTTGCCGAGGATCGCGTTCAGGTTGGCCCCATCGTAGTACAGCAAGCCGCCAGCATCATGGACGATCCCGGCGATCTCGCGGATATGCCGTTCGAAGACACCCAGCGTCGAGGGATTGGTCAACATGATGCCGGCGGTCTGCGGACCCACCGCCGCCTTCAGTGCCTCCAGATCGACGTCGCCGCTGGCATCGGTGGGAAGCTCGCGGACGCGGTACCCGCACATGATCGCGGTCGCCGGATTGGTGCCATGCGCGGCGTCGGGCACGATGATTTCGCAGCGCTGGTCGTCCCCTCGTGAACGGTGATAGGCGCGGATCATTGCGACCCCGGCAAACTCCCCCTGGGCGCCGGCCATCGGCGTCAACGACACGCCGCTCATTCCTGTCACCTCACGCAGCATTTCCTGCAACTCGAACATGGTCCGCAGGAAACCCTGGCTGTGCTCGGCCGGTGCAAGCGGATGCCGATTCAGAAGGCCTGGCAGCATCGCCAGGCTGTTGCAGGCACGCGGGTTGTACTTCATGGTGCACGAGCCCAGCGGATAGAACTCGGTGTCGATGGAAAAATTCTTCTGTGAAAGCCGGGTGTAATGACGCACGACCTGCAGTTCGGAAACCGCCGGCAATCCCGGCGCCGAACGTCGCCGCAGCGCATCGGGAATGGCGACCGCTTCGGATTGCGCGCGTGGCGCCTGAGCCGCGGCAGAACGCCCATCGCGGGAACGCTGGAAGATCAGGATATCGTCGTTTGCAGTCATGGCATGGTTCCTGGCGAAAATTGCAGGGGGTGTCCTGATGAGCACGAATCCGTCGCAGGCAAGGAAAACCGCGTAGACGGCAGCGCAACCACCCGGGTCTTCGCCTGCAAGGCGGGCCCCACAAGCGCAATAACCTGTAGGAGCGCGCCCTGCGCGCGAAGGAAGCGTCTATCGAGCTTTCGTGCTGATCGGGAGTTGGTTCGATCGTGGCAGTCCGGTCCGCCCCCTCATAGCCGGGCAGCCTGCCGGACTCAGGCAACTCACGTGAATCCGACAGGCCTGCGTGGACGGTCGTGCCGCCGTGGCGATCAATCCAATGCGGCAAACGCCGCGTCATAATCCGGCTCCTGACCGATTTCCGGTACCAACTCCGTGTGCAGGACCTTGTTGTCGGTGTCCAGGGCCACCACAGCGCGGCCAGTGACCCCGGCAAGCGGGCCGTCCTGGATCAGGATGCCGTAGTCCTTGGCGAAATTGCGCGAGCGCATCATCGACAGGGTATGCACCCGTTCGATGCCCTCGGCACCGCAAAAGCGGTTCTGCGCGAACGGCAGGTCGGCCGAGATCACCAGGACGACAACGTCATCCCTGCTGGCGACGAGCTGATTGAACTTGCGCGTCGACTCGGCACAGACCCCGGTATCGAGACTCGGAACGATCGACAGGATTTTTTTCCTGCCGGCGAAATCCTGCAGACCCACATCGGCGAGATCCTTGTTGGTGAGCTTGAAGTCAGGGGCCGCCGAACCGACGGCAGGTAGATCGCCGTTGGTGTGGATCGGGTTGCCATGCAGGGTGATTTCAGCCATCGGTCATCTTCCTTTTCTGGGGTTGGGGGACGATCAAGTCGCCGTGTTCAGGCGGCGCGTGCCTGTTTCAGAGTCTCCACGAAACGGTCCATGTCGGTGGCGGTCTTGGTTTCGGTGGCGCAGGCCAGCACGCAGTCCCGAAGATCGGGGTAGTCGGCACCCAGCAGGTGCCCGGCAAGCACTCCCTGGCGCGACATGCGCGCAACGGTATCGGCAGCATCGGCCCCGAAATCGAAGACCATTTCGTGGAAGTGGTCGGCCTCGAATCGCGGCTCGATGCCGACGGCCGCCAACCGTTCGCCGAGCGCCCGGGTGTTGTTCCAGCACGCCTCCGCCACCCGGGTCAGGCCCACATCCCCGAGCAACGCCATGTGAATGGTCGAGGCGGTCACGACCAGACCCTGGTTGGTGCAGATGTTCGAAGTCGCCTTCGAGCGGCGAATATGCTGCTCCCGCGCCTGCAGGGTCAGGACGAATCCCGAGCGGCCGTCCGCGTCCTCGGTGCGCCCGACGATCCGCCCCGGCATCTGGCGGATATGTTCCCTGCGGGTGGTCATGAAACCATAGTATGGGCCACCACTCGAAAGCGGCGCGCCCAGCGGCTGGCCCTCACCGACCACGATGTCGGCGCCGCGATCACCCCATTCTCCTGGCGGCTTGAGCAGCGCCAGCGACACCGGGTTCACCACCGCGACGACCGGCACGCCCCTGCCCTCGGCCCAGCGTGTGAGGTCATCGACGTTCTCGAGCACACCGAAGAAATTC